>CAKUAV010000021.1 GCA_934636425.1 uncultured Clostridia bacterium | reverse complement strand
GAGCACGTAATTGCCGATGTCGTTGTGGTTGTGGCTCTCGGCGTTGCAGCCGCCCTTGGCCGCGAGGAACAGCCCGTCAAAGCGATTCTCCGCCGTGCGCGCCGTTGCAACCTGTATGCCGCCGAACCAGTGGCCGAGCGAAGCCGTGTCCGACTGATCGGCATAGAGGCTCTCGTCCCAGTCAAAGAGCGCGCGCAGCGTCCTGTGCATATAGTATGTGCCGCCGATCAGGCTCTGATCGGGGCGCAGCGCGCGGTTATGCGCCAGCCGCATCCGGGCATACTGCCACAGCGCGTCGTTTTCGGTCTTTTTCGCCACGCGCATGAGCAGCTCTTCGCAGCAGCCGACAATCCGCATGGGCGCGTCGGCAAAGTTGACGAAATAGTCGCCCGCGATGTGGACATGGCGGATATAGTCGGCCATATTGCGGATCAGCGTCTCGCCGAAGAGATTGATCTTTCCGTTCGTGGCTTCCTCGTACAGTTCGAGGACGTCCATCATGGACGCGCCGGCCGCGCCGAAATAGCCCGGCCCCTCGTCGCAGCCGCCGTCCTCGGCGTAGAAATCGAGGAAGCGCTGTGCCGATCTTCCGATCTTGCGGGCGAGATTCAGGCGCATTGTCTCGTCCCGGCAGGCGACGAGCGCCGCGGCCAGCACGTTTTCGTTGATCCAGGGGTTCCAGTTGTTGACCGGGTTGCTGTGTCCCAGCCCCATCCAGAAAAAGTCGTTGCGCATAAGATACGGCACGAATATGCGCCGCTCGATTTCGTATTCGATGCGATCCGGGATTTCGCAGCTGATCTCGCGCAGCTGATCGCCCAGAAAATAGAGCGTCCAGGCCATTGTCTCGCCGGTCTCGGCAGCGAAGAGATCGAGCGTGATCCTTTCATGCTCGACGTCCACCAGCGCATGATTCGGCGCGCTGTAATCGCCCCTGTGCGCGGGAATGGCCCATGTGGTTTCCTCGCAGATCGCCCAGATTCCATTGACGATCTGGTCGATAAAGCGCCCCTTGTGCTCGATGCACTCGGCTGCGACCAGCGTCCTCAGCCGGCCGCGATGCTCAAAATGAACCTTCTCAAAATGCGTGCGGTTGCCCGTCTTGGCGTATTCCATAAAGAGCGTGGCCGGCAGCGCTTCCCATGCTTTTTCGTTCAGCCATTCCGCGCGCCCCACGATGGAATTGACCGCTTCCCGCGGCAGCTTGTCCCAGCCTGCTTCGCCGTATTTCGGGAACGGATGATAATCTGCCCGGCTGACCAGCATGGTCTCGATTTTCTCCGTCGCTTCTCTGATCGTCATGGAAATCTCCCTCCTCTTTATTCGACATGATAACCGCCTTTTCGCCGCTTGTCAATACGATTTTGTAAATCCTTGCATGCGATCGTTGCCAATGCCGCGCCCGCCTGCTATAATGGTGAACGGCTTCAATTCACAGCACAATGTACACAAGAAACGGAGTCTTTGCCATGCTGGTTCGCGACAAATCGTTCTATAAGACATTCCTGCGCCTGTGCGTCACGCTGATGCTCGAGCAGGCCGTGATTCTCAGCGTCAATCTGGCCGACAACCTGATGCTGGGCTCCTATTCCGAGGCGGCGCTCTCCGGCGTGGCCGCGGTCAATCAGATACAGTTCGTGCTCCAGCAGCTGGTCTACGCCGTCAGCAACACAATGATCGTGCTGGGCAGCCAGTACTGGGGGCAGAAGCGCGTGGGCGAGGTGCGCCGCCTGTCCTCGATCGGCCTGCGCGCGGGGCTGCTCGTCGCGCTGCTGCTCTTCATTGCGGTGAGTCTCTTCCCGAACGCCGCATTGGCGCTGTTTACCGATTCCGCCGCCATCGCCGCGGAGGGCGTGAAGTATCTCTCCATCATACGCTTCAGCTATCTGTTCTTCGCCGCGACCACAGTCATGCTGGGCACGATGCGCATCGCCGAATCGGTTCGCATCGCGCTGCGCGTGTCGGTCATAGCGCTTTGCGTCAATGTGTCGATCAACTATCTGCTCATCGCCGGCCATCTCGGCGCGCCGGAAATGGGCGTACGCGGCGCGGCCATAGGCACGCTGATCGCGCGCATCGTCGAGTTTGTCATCGTGGCGCGCCACCTGTTCCGCAAGGAAAAATCGCTTGCGATGAAACCGCGCGACTATCTCTCCATCGACCGCGCCATGCTGCGCGATTTCGTGCGCGTGGGCACGCCGGTCATAATCACCGCCGGGCTGTGGGGCGTTTCGAACGCGCTGCAAACGGTCATACTGGGGCATCTGAGCGACAGCGCCATCGCCGCGCAGTCGATCTCCTCCACGATCTTCCTGCTGCTCAAGGCCACGTCTGTGGGCGCATCCTCGGCGGCGTCCATCATCATAGGCCGGGCGGTCGGCGCGGGCGATATGCCGAAGATCCGCGCCTATGCCCGCACGCTGCAATGCCTGTTCGTGGGCATAGGCCTTGTGCTGGGACTCGCGATGTTCTGTATCCGCATCCCGCTGCTCGGCGTCTATCAGGTGTCCGACGAAACGCGCGCGCTGGCCAACGCCTATATGATCATACAGAGCATTGTGCTCTTCACAATGTCCTATCAGATGCCGGTCAACACGGGCATCATACGCGGCGGCGGCGACACGCGCTTTGCGATGATACTCGATCTGGTGAGCATCTGGGGCGTCGTCATGCCGGTCTCGCTGCTCGCAGCGTTCGTGTGGAAGCTCTCCCCCATCGCCGTCATCATCTGCCTGAACGCCGATCAGTGCTTCAAGTGCATCCCCGCATTCTTCCGCGCAAACAGCTACAAGTGGATCAAAAACCTGACCCGCAGCGCCTGATGATTGTAAACGCGGCGCGTCTCCTCATCTCTTATCGAGGAAACGCGCCGCTTTCTTTTATGTTCGTATGAACGCTTCGCCGGCCTTATCTTCCTCCAGCGCCGCATAGCGCTCCACGCGCATATGCAGATCGTATTTTTCCCGCAGCGCCGCGAGCGATTTCATCATCGGCGAGGCGTGGTGCCGGTCAAGCGCCGCCTGATCGCGCCAGCGGTCGATCAGCAGCACGGTTTCCGGATCGTCCATCGGAAAGAAATATTCATAGCGCTCGCTGCCGTCCTCCGCGCGTATGGCGGCGGCAATACCGCTCTTCTCCATTTCCTCGGCGAAGGCACGCGCTGCGCCATTCACGCCCGTATAGTAGAGATTGACCGTCAGGCTCATGCGCCTTCCTCCTTCATTCAGACAAATTCAACGCCGGTTTCGCGCGTCTGCGCCCGGAAAATGACAGGATATTTCCCTTTCAGCGCCGAAAACGCCTCTTCCGGCTTCTCGAACACGCCGAAAACGCACGTTCCGCTGCCGCTCATCGCCGTAAACGCCGCGCCCGCCGCGTAAAAATCATCGATCGCCCGTTCCACCGCCGCACTCAGCGTCTCCGCCGGCCGCGTCAGATGATTGACGGCGCACTGCTTCAGGCGCGCATAATCGCCCGAGAGCAGCGCCGCCTGCGCAGCGTCCACATCGGCGCGCGCGGGAACCTCCGCCGCATCGAACGCCTGAAACACCGCGCCGGTGGACAGACCCTGATCGGGCATGGCGAGAATCAGCTCGGGCGATACATTCGCCCGCAGTTTCGTCAGTCTTTCGCCGATCCCCCGCACGCGCTGAAGCCCGCCCGTCAGGCAGAACGGAAAATCCGCGCCCAGCGACAGACCCAGCTCGAGCAGCCTTTCCTCGCTCAGATGAAGCGCCCAGAGCCGGTCGAGCGCCCTGAGCGCCGCCGCGCCGTCCGCGCTGCCGCCGCCCAGACCCGCGCGCGCGGGGATGCGCTTTTCGAGCGCGATCACAGCGCCGCGCCGGCAGCCGGTCTCCCGCCGCAGCAGCTCCGCCGCACGGCAGATAAGGTTTTTATCGTCCCAGACGGGCGCAGCGCCGTTCACGCTCAGCGAAAGCGCGTCGCTTTCCTCAAACGTCAGCGTATCGTGCAGCGAGATCGACTGCATGAGCATATCCATTTCGTGATAGCCGTCGCCTCGCCGGCCCGTAATGGCCAGCGCCCAGTTGATCTTTGCATTGGCATATGCTTTCAGCATGGCGTTTCTCCGTCAGGTCGTGCTCATCGAATCGCGAATCACGTCGATGACCGCAGACAGGCTGTCGTAGTCCTCTGTGGGCGCGGTGAAGTGCAGAAGGTATATGCGCCGCGCCGAATGGACATAGCAGATCAGCACATAGCCCGTGTAGGACTTCCCACTCGCCCGGTCGCGCGCGGTGTACTTCTGCCGTATGCCCTTCACGCCCATGATGGCGACGTCGTCCTTTGTTTCGCCCGCTTCATAGCCCTCGCAGTTTTCGGACACCAGTGTCAAAAAGTCGGTCAGCTGCGCCTTGATCTGCTTGGTTTCCGGCTTTTTCGACATGACCTTGCAGGTCACGGCCAGACGCGCCGCCAGATCGCCCGCGTTGACCGGCTCGACATAGCAGATCGTCGACTTGCCGGGCGAATTGATCCAGTGCGAGGGATACTTGAAGCTGACCGCCAGCGTGGAATTGGTGACGACATAATACTGATAGTTTTCGATCGCCACGACAGGCACAGGCGTGGGCTCGGGCGTGGGTTCAGGCGTGGGCTCGGGCGTGGCCGTGGGGGTGGCGGTCGGCGCATCGTCGGGCGCGTCGCTCTTTCCGCAGCCGCACAGCAGCGCCAGTATGACGATCAGAACAAGGCTCAGCGCCCTTTTCGCGTTTTTCATATGCGTTACCTCATATCGCTTGCTTGTTTTTCCCTACTAATTATAGGACATCGGCGGGATTTTGGCAAGGGGACGGGCGCATCATTTAACGCTCGGCCTCAAAAGGAATTTTCCTTGTGCCGCTTTCCAAAATGTGCTATACTTGTATTGGAAAAAACAATCCGTCAGAATGGAGGCCAGCGCAATGGATATTGTCATCGATCTGATTTCAACCGCCGCCGATCTGTTCATTGATTTCTGGATAAACCGTGTTCTCCGCAGGCGCTCAATGCGGAAGGGACGCGCCAAATAGCGGCGCAGCCAGCCCCCGCATTTCATACATCGCCGACATTTGAAGGAGGTCACGCCCATGGACAATTCTTCCGTCAGACGCGTGTGCATGATGAACAACCGCCCCTCGCTTCTGCTGGACGGCGAAGACACGCTCCCGCTGATCTACGCGCTCTCGGATTTCCCGGGCGCGGACAGCCGCACCTTTCCTATGTGCTGAACGCAAATCCCGACGCGCAGCGCTGTTGTGAGGACGAGGGCGTCAGCGTGCTGGCGGACGGCGAAATCGTGATGCTCTACACCAATAACGCGGGCGAAAAGACCATCCGCCTGCGCAACGGCAGGACGATCGCGCACACGCTGCCGGCCTATACGGCGCTGGCGCTCGACGCGCAGACCGGCGCTGTGCTGATGTAACAAAAAGCGTCCGTCAAACGCGCTTGACACGCTGGCAAAGCGCGCGTATACTGACCCATAAACGGCTCTATAAAGGGAGGAACATACGATGATTTACAATGGATTTCAGGATCTGACGCTCTCTCAGCTCGGCTTTGGCGCGATGCGCCTGCCCACGCTGCCGGACGGCTCGATCGATGAAAAGCAGGTCTATGAAATGGTCGACAGGGCCATCGAGCAGGGCGTGAACTACTTTGACACGGCCTATCCCTATCACGGCGGGCTGTCCGAGCTGGTCATGGGGCGCGCGCTCGCCCGCCATCCGCGGGAGAGCTTCTATCTGGCGACAAAATTCCCCGGCCATCAGCTCAGCGAATCCTACGACCCCGCCGCCGTGTTCGAGGATCAGCTCAAGAAATGCGGCGTTGAGTATTTCGATTTTTATCTGATGCACAACGTCTATGAAAACTCGCTGTCTGTGTACACCGATCCCAAGTGGGGCATCGTCGATTACTTCATCGAGCAGAAAAAGCGCGGCCGCATACGCCATCTGGGCTTTTCCTCGCATGGCTCTCTGGACGTGATCCGAGCGTTTCTCGATTACTGCGGCGGCGCGATGGAGTTCTGCCAGATCCAGCTCAACTATCTCGACTGGACGCTGCAAAACGCGCGCGCCAAGGTGGATTTGCTCAACGAGCGCCGCATCCCCATCTGGGTTATGGAGCCGGTGCGCGGCGGCCGTCTGGCCAATCTTGCGGACGAAGACGAGAAAAAGCTCGCCGCGCTGCGCCCCGATGAGAGCGCCGCCGCGTGGGCGTTTCGCTATCTTCAGGACATTGCGGGCGTAACGGTGATACTGAGCGGTATGTCCAACATCGATCAGCTCGAGGACAACCTCAGAACCTTCGCCGCGCCCAAACCGCTCTCTTCTCAGGAGCGCGCTCTGCTCGAAACCATCGCCGAGGGCATGAAGAACTCCGTGCCCTGCACCGGCTGCCGCTATTGCACCGCGGGCTGTCCCATGAATCTGGACATTCCTCTCTTTCTGTCGATATACAACGAGCTGCGCTTCTCGCCCAGCGTCAACGCGACGATGCGCATAGAGTGTCTCCCCAAGGACAGGCAGCCCGCCGCCTGCGTGGGCTGCGGCCAGTGCGCCGCGGTCTGTCCTCAGAAGATCGCCATACCCGATCTTTTGTCCGATCTGGCCGAGCGCATGAAATCGATGCCCACCTGGGCGCAGATCAGCCGGGAGCGCGCCGAGGCGCAGAAAAAGCTCGCCGCCGAGCAAAACGGCGTCTGAGCAGGCGCGCTCACAACAGGCGCATCAGCACCAATATGCGCAACTGGGAGCGGGAGAGCGCAATTCTCTAAGCGATTTTAGCGAAACACACATCCTCTATCCCGCGCATAGTATCCCCATGACGGCGCACTCGCGTCCGAAATGGAGGATTCATCGCCATGACCCGTCTCTTCACGGCCGTCATCGTCGCCCTGCTGCCCTTTATCGGCACGTTTCTGGGCGCGCTGGCGGTCTTTTTTGTTAAAGGCGGCCTGAACCATCGCCTAAAACCTGTTCTCAGCGGTTTTTCCGCCGGCATTATGGCCGCAGCGTCGGTCTTTTCGCTGATACTGCCCGCCATTGAATGGAGCGGCGGCCGCGCGCTGCCCGCCGTATCCGGCTTCCTGATCGGCGTGTTTTCGATGCTGCTCCTCGACAAAGCGCTGCCTCGCATCACGCGCGCCGCCCATGACCGCACGGATCTACTCGTGCTGGCCGTGACGCTTCACAATCTGCCCGAGGGCATGGCTGTGGGCGTGGCGCTCTCGGCGTTTCTCGCCGGCAGCCCGCTCATGGGCGCTGCCGCCGCGCTGGCGCTCTCCGCCGGCGTCGCCGTGCAGAACGTGCCCGAGGGCGCGATCGTCTCGCTGCCGCTCGCCTCAAAGGGCATGACGCGCCGGCGCGCGTTCATATTGGGCGTGCTCTCGGGATCTGTGGAGCCGCTGGGCACGCTCTTTACGCTCTGGCTGGTCTCGTTCGTAACGGCGCTTCTGCCCTATGTGCTCGCGCTGGCCGCCGGCGCGATGATCTATGTCGTCGTGCGCGAGCTGATTCCCGAATCGCTGGAAGGCGGCGCGGGCGCATGGGGCGTGACGGCGTTTTCACTGGGCTTTGCGCTGATGATGCTGCTCGACATCGCGCTGTGAAAAAAAGGCTTTTCAAGCGTGAAAAATCATGTTACAATAGGCGCAGAAAATACGATTTGAGGGAGTTTTACGCCATGACTATGCGCGAATGGTTCAAGGGCAAAAACGGCATGATGGTGCACTGGGGACTTTACTCGCTGCTGGGCGGAGAATACCGCGGCCACAGGAGCAGCGCCTATGCCGAATGGATTCAGTCTCATCAGCGGATTCCCAACGCCGAATACAGCCATCTGGCCTCCGTGTTCAATCCCATCTACTTCAGCGCCGACGAGTGGGTGCGCCTGGCGAGGGACTGCGGCATGGAGTATCTGGTCGTCACATCGAAGCATCACGACGGCTTTGCGCTGTTCGGCTCCGAGGCCAGCCGCTTCAATATGCGCGACGCCACCCCCTTTGGCCGCGACGTGATCGCCGAGCTGGCCGAGTCCTGCTATAAATACGGCCTGAAGCTGGGGCTTTACTATTCTCAGGATCTGGACTGGCACGAGGAGCACGGCGGCGGCTATCTGAGCGACCCGAAATACTGCGCCGGCACCGCATGGAGCAACAACTGGGATTTCCCCGGCGTTGAAGACAAGAATTACGATATCTGCTTCCGCGAGAAAATCATGCCTCAGGTCGAGGAGCTGCTCACGCATTACGGCGAGCTGTGCCTGATCTGGTTCGACGTGCCCATGACGCTCGAGGAAAAGCATTCCCGCGCCATTTACGACGCGATCAAGCGTTATCAGCCCGAGTGTCTGATCAACTCCCGTCTGGGCAACGGCGCGTACGATTACGTCTCGCTGGGCGACAACGAAATCCCCGATAAGCTGCCCGACCCCGCCATGACAATGGACGGCCTCGACGCAAATGACATTTGCGGCTTCAAGCCCTCGCCGTGGGGGCTGTACGAGACTGCCGCCACGCTGAACAACTCCTGGGGCTACTGCGCCTGGGATCGCGACTGGAAATCGCCCGCGCGCGTGGCTGAAATCAGGAGGCATCTAAACGGCCTGGGCATCAACTATCTGCTCAATGTCGGCCCCGACGCGCTGGGCCGCATCCCTGTGGACGCGGAGCTTATACTGCGCGCCGCCGCCGAGCTGTAAATCATAAAAATTCAAACCCGCCTGCCCGAGATATTGCATCGGACAGGCGGGTTTTTGTGTATCTTTACTCGGCGGCGCTGTTAAAGAGCTCGATCATGGCGCTCAGGGATTCGGCCAGATCCGCCTCAATCTCCGCGCGATAGGTCTTCTGGCGCTCGAGCGCTTCCTGAAGAGCCGCGATTTCGGCGCTGTAATCGGCGTTTTCCGTCTCCATCTTTTCCGCGACGGCGCGAATGACCGTCCAGAGATTCTCGCCCGGATAGCGTATCATGCCCGCGCCCCATGTGCCCTCAGCGTTGTTGTTCATCTTCGAGAGCATATAGGCGTAGGTCTCGGCGCTGAACGAGTAGGCATACCAGTTATAGTCGACGCCGGAGAAGCAGTCGTTATAGGCCGTCTCGCCGTCGCCCGCCTCGAGCGCCGCAATGGCCGCCTCAAGCGCGTCGATATTCCATTCGTTCATCTCGAACGTGAATATCAGGTTGTCCTCATAGTCGAACGCAAAGAAGCGATCGGTGAACGCATCATAGATTTCGTGCAGCTTTTTGTCCAACGCGATTCCCGCTTCGCGCAACTGCGCCGCCTGATCCGCATCGCCCGATTCCAGCGCCACGGCGTAATCGGCGTTCAGCTGGGCGACCTGCGCGTCCACGGCCTCGGCGGCGGCGTACACGCCTTCAAAATCCTGCGCAGTTTCTCCGGCATAGGCTTCTTCCATCGCCTCAAAGTGCGCGGTGAACGCCATGGGGCGCGCCGCCTGAGCGTCAAACTCGGCGGCCAGCGTGGCGAAGAGCTTCAGCACGACCGCCCATGCGTCCTCGTCCACGCCCAGCTTGTCGCTGTCCATCGAGGAATGATAGGCCGTGCCGTGATAGATTTCCTCCGGCTCGGCATGAGAGGCGACCACGGAGGGCACGCCCTTGCGCACATAGCTGAAATCCTCCGTCCAGCAGCTGGTGTACGCCTTGGGCTCGACCTCATAGCCGCTGCCCTCGAACACGCTCTGCGCGATGGGCGCGACGAAGCCGTTCAGCTCGTCCACGCTCGCCAGCGAGAACAGCGTGTGCCCCTTCACCGGATACATGCCGTCGATGTTGAGTATGACGAAGGCGTTCTCCGCCCATTCGGGATGCAGATCGTAGATCATGTGATACGCGCCCGCCGACCAGTCGTACTCGGTGTCGGTGCGCCCCCACTCCTCCGCGCCGTGCAGCACGAAGCGCAGCGTCTTGTCGGGCACATAGCCGCTCTCCTTGAACGCGCGCGCAATGGCCAGCACGCTGCCCACGCCCTGCGCATCGTCGAAGAAGGAATGATAATAGCCGTCATAGTGCGCAAAGAAGTAGATCACCTCGTCGGTCTTGCCGGGAATCTCCGCCCAGACGTTCTGGGAAGTTCCGTTCTCGGTGACGACGCTGTCCACGTCCAGCCGCACGGTCGCCTCGCCGTCGCCCGCGTCGATCAGCGCGCGCAGCGCTTTTGCGCCGTTCTGGCTGATGGCGAACGCCGGCGCATAGGCCGGGCCGCAGATGTCCTGAGAGCCGACGGTGTCCTCATCCCATGTGGCGTAGCCCTCGACGTTGCAGAGTATGACGCATTTCGCGCCGTGAATGTAGGCCTCATAGGCGGGAATCTCCGCCCACCAGTCCTCGGCCTGATTGATGTCGACCAGCACGACCTTGTCCTTCACATCCAGCCCTTCATAGTCCGCGTCCGTGCCGCGGCCGGCATAGACGATCTGAACGTCGCCCTCGAATGTCATGTTGGTGGCAAAGCCGCCCAGCGCGATGAACTGCTCCGCGCCGCTCTCGTCATTGTAGTAGACGCGGCCCCTGTTGAACGACCATGTGTCCGCCGTAAAGCGCTCCGTGTTGACCGTGTCAAAGCCCATGTCCTTCAGCTCGGACGCGATCAGCTCGGCGGCCTGACGCTCGGCCGCGCTGCCGCTGGAGCGGTTGCCCACATCGGGGTTGTCGCCCAGCTCGGAAATCGCCTTGGTCACGCGATGGGCATAGGCCACGTCCAGCCGCGAGAGCACGTCCTCGAGCGTCGAGGGAACCGCCTCCTGCGCGAGGGCGGGCAGCGCGCCCAGAGCCACGCACAGAGTCAGGAACAGAGACAGAACCTTTTTCATGTTCGTTTCCTCCAATCGTATGTCCGTCGCAGGCTGACTGGGCAAAGAAAAAAGCGATGTACGCATACGCACACCACCTCATAAACTATGAGATAAGGATAGGTTGTCAGAGTCTATACAGTAAAGGACTTACTTTTACTACTCTTATTGACCATTTCACCGCGGCTGTACGTTCAAGCGTTGTGAAACTGAGCTTTGAACTCAATCAATAAAATACAGCGAAAGCTGCGTGCGAGTTTATACCCCGCATCGGCATTTGACCCGGCTGTCCGTCCGGCCTTGCATCGTAAAACGATGGGTCATGTCTTTTACCCGGAATGGCTCTTCTCTCATTCCTTATCTGCGACAGATCAAACGATACCAGATCCCGCCCCGTGCCACAAGAAAGAACAGATTAAGATTTTTGCGCATTTTATTGGCGCATCGTCCGGCTGTTCAGTGCTTTTGAGGCTGCCTGCGCGTGCTTTTTCGGCCCGATACATATGCCAGCACAATTTAATCGAACTTATTTTGCATTGTCGTCTATAATATTCGTATTTCGCGCGCACTTTTCCAATGCGCGGTTTATTAACGCCATGTTACACAAAAGGCCGGCAGGAACTTTTGCTTTCCCGCCGGCATCTTCATATCACAGCGTCACGCCGCTCTTGAAAATATACATTCCGCGCACGCCCCGCTGCTCGGCGCGCGTTTGCCCCTCGCCCGAGGCGATCTTCAGCACACCGTCGCGCAGCCGCGCCAGGAGCGCGTCCATCGCCTCGCCCTCCAGAAGAGCTCCGGCGTTAAAGTCCATCCAGAGCGGCTTTTTGACATAAAGCGCCGTGTTTGTGGCGATTTTCACCGTCGGCACAGGACAGCCGAACGGCGTGCCGCGCCCGGTCGTAAACAGCACCAGCTGAGCGCCCGCCGCCGCCAGCGCCGTGGACGACACCAGATCGTTGCCCGGCGACCAGAGAAGGTTCAGCCCCGGCTTTTCCACGCGCCGCCCATAGCCCAGCACATCCACGACCGGCGCATGGCCGCCCTTCTGCGTACAGCCGAGCGACTTCTCCTCCAGCGTCGTGATGCCGCCCGCCTTATTGCCCGGCGAGGGATTTTCGTATACCGGCTGATGGTTTTCCACAAAATAGCGCTTGAAGTCCTCTATGAGCGCCACCGTCTTGTCGAATGTCGCCCGGTCGACGCAGCGGTTCATCAGCAGCCGCTCTGCGCCGAACATCTCCGGCACCTCGGTCAGCAAACTCGCGCCGCCCTGCGCGACCAGCCAGTCGGAAAACGCGCCCGCCAGCGGATTGGCCGTGATGCCCGAAAAGCCGTCCGAGCCGCCGCATTTAAGCCCCACGCACAGCTTCGAGACCGGCAGCGTCTCTCGGCGATCGCCCGCCGCCGCTGCAATGATCTCGCCGATCAGCCGAACGCCGTCCGCCACCTCGTCGCCGCTGTCCTGACAGTTGACAAACTTGACGCGCGTCTCGTCCCAGTCGCCCAGCGCCTTTTTGAACGCGCCGATGTTGTTGTTCTCGCAGCCCAGCCCCACGATCAGCGCGCCCGCCGTGTTGGGGTGCTTCGCCAGCGCCGCGAGCAGCCGCTGCGTGTTTTCGAGATCGCCGCCCAGCTGCGAGCAGCCGTAGGGGTGCTCAAACGCGTAAATCCCCTCGACCGCGCCCCTGTCGAGCGCGCCCGCCGCCTGCTCGATCTGGCGCGCGACGGCGTTCACACAGCCGACCGTGGGCAGTATCCAGATTTCGTTGCGGATACCCGCGCGGCCGTCCGATCGCAGATAGCCCGAAAACGCACTGCCGTCCTTCTCGGGCAGCGGCCAGCGCGGCGCGGGAACATATTCGTAATCCTCATGCGCGCGCAGCGCCGTGCGCAGATTGTGGCTGTGAACGTGCTCGCCGGGCGCAATGTCCCGCGTCGCCATGCCGATCGGATCGCCGTATTTGATCACCGCCTCGCCCGCCGCGATGGGGCGCAGCGCGATTTTGTGCCCGGCGGGAATGTCGCCCTCGGCCTGCAAAAGCACCGCCACGTTATCCCGCGGATGAATCTGTCTGTACGCCATATCGCTCACTCCATTGCGCGCCGTATCGCCGCCGCCATGCCCAGCGCACGGATATTTTCAAGATCGCCTGCCGCCCGATCGACGAAGCCGCTCAGCGCGTTCAGATCCTCGCCCCAGAAATCGACGCGGCTCGCCAGATCGCGCAGCAGCTGTTTCGGCGCGGCGCTTCGATTTTCCCAGAAGAAATCGATCGCGGCGCGGTCGTCGCGCACAATGTATTCGTTCCCGTCGCGCTTACCGACGAGCGTGCCGTCCTCATTGCGGCGAACGGGCGTATAGAACGCCGCCAGCGCCGCCCACGAAAACGTCAGGCAGCGCGGCAGACGGCCGGTCCTTTCAATATACGCCTTCACGCCCGGCAGCACGCGCGCGCGCCATTTCGAGACGGAATTGAGCGCGATGGCCGTGAGCGCGTGGTCTATGAACGGATTGTCAAAGCGCTCCATGACGGAATCGGCGAACGACTTCACATCTGCGGCGGGCAGATTGACCGTCCGCGCCAGCTCATCATAGACAGCTCTATCGAGATAGGCGCGCAAGAGCGGATTGTGCATCATGCCGCGCACGATGTCCTCGCCCGCCATATAGGCCGCCAGCACGCTCGATGTGTGCGCGCCGTTGAGCAGACGCACCTTGCGCTCGTGATAGGGCGCAATATCGCGCGTCAGCACCACGGGAAGCCCCGCCCTTTGCAGCGGCAGCTCGCGCTTCAGCCTTTCCGCGTCCTCCTCATTGCACTCGATCACCCACAGCGCGAACGGCTCACACACGTCGAGCAGCGCGTCCGTATAGCCGATCTGGGCGCACACAGCCGCCGCGTCCGCCGGATAGCCGGTCACAATGCGGTCGACCAGCGTGTTGTGAAAGCGGCAGGCCGTTTTCAGCCACGCTTCAAACGCCGCCTCCAGTTTCCACTTTCGGCACAGCGTCAGCACACACCGGCGCAGCGCACCGGCATTGTCGTCGATCAGCTCCACCGGCAGCACGATCACGCCCTTTTCGGGATCGCCGCCGAAATGCTGCCAGCGCGCGTACAGCCACTGTGTCAGCTTTCCCGGAAAGCTCGCGCACGGACGGTCGGCAAGCGCCTCGTCGCCGGTCAGCGCAATGCCCGCCTCGGTCGTATTGGATACGACAAAGCGCACGTCCGGCAGAGCGGCCAGCGTCCAAAATCCGTCCGGATCGCTGTAGGGCGAAAGGCAGCTCTCGACACAGCTGATCAGCCGCCGCTCGTCGACGATCTGCCCCTTCTCCCGTCCGCGCGTCAACACCGTATAAAAATTGTCCTGACGAACGAATCTGTCCAGATTGCCGCGGCTGGTCGGCTTGACGATGGCGACGTTGCCGTCAAACGCGCCCCGCTCGTTCGCCACATCCACCATATAATCGACGAACGCCCTCAGGAAGTTGCCTTCGCCGAACTGAATCACGCGAATCGGCCGCGCCGTCCGCACACCAATCCCGTCCATACCGCACCCTCCTTACAGATTGTAATACAGCGCCAAAAACAGCAGCGAAATCAGTATGCAGCCGATTCCGGCGAACAGTATGCCCATACGCGGCCTGCCTCTCTTGGCCGCGCGCGCCGTCTTGTAATCATAGAACGTTTCATGATCCTTCGGCTTTTTCAGCGTGCTGAAGAGCACTGTCAGGCTGTGAACGCCATAGGACATCATGTCGAAAAATCCGGTCGTCGAGATCCAGATCAGCGCGCCCAGCCCGGCCAGCAGCATGCCCGAAACGAAGAATCCGTCGCTCAAATACCGGCAGTTGAGCGCCAGCGCGTTTTCCCACGCAAAGCCGCGCCAGACCGACACCGCCAGTGCAATCGCCAGCGCCACGGCCAGCGTGACCGCCGCGCCGATCCATTTTTTCTTTTCCTGCTTCATAAGCCCTTCCTTTGCAAAGGGAGGACGAGCCGTTCGACCCGTCCTCCCTGCTTTTTGGATGTGTGTTTTTATGGGGAGCCTGCGATTTCGAGCGGACTTGCCGTGACGCGGCGCTTGGAATCCTTCAGGCTTCCAAACGCGATCCAAGGCCTTCAGCCGCCGCTCAGGAAATTTAGAAACACACCGTTAGTCCAGATTGAGCTGCCTGCGATAGGCGGCAAATTCCGCGTCGTTGCACTGCACGAAATGCCCGGGCAGTATCTCGCGCATGGACGGCTTGTCCACCGAGTAGTCATGTTCCTTCAGCGGCTCGTAGGCGATGCGCTTGCGGTTCTTCTCATACACCGGATCGGGCAGCGGAATGGCCGACAAAAGCGAGCGCGTGTAGGGATGCAGCGGATGCTCGAACAGCTCGTCCGATGTGGCCAGCTCGACCATCTTGCCGTAGTACATGACGCCGATGCGGTCGGAGAAATACTTGACGACCGACAGATCGTGCGCGATGAAGAGTATCGTCAGACCCAGCTCGTGCCGCAGATCGTTGAGCAGGTTGATGACCTGCGCCTGAATGGACACGTCCAGCGCGCTGACCGGCTCGTCGGCAATGATCATCTCGGGGTTCATGACCACGGCGCGCGCCACGCCGATGCGCTGACGCTGGCCGCCGGAGAACTCGTGCGGATAGCGGGTCGCGTGCTCGCGCACCAGGCCAACCAGCTCCAGCACCCTGTAGACCTTCTCGTCAATGACGCTCTTGTCGCGCTCGCCGCGGATGCGCAGGCCCTCGGCGATCGTCTCATAAACGGTCATGCGGGGGTCAAGCGAGGCGATCGGATCCTGGAAGATCATCTGGATCTGCGTGATATAGCGCTGATGAGACGCCACGCGGCGCTTATACTCATATTCCGCCTTCAGCTTTGCCTGCGCGTCGCCATGCGCCTGCGCGACAAGCGTCTTGTACTTTTTATCCACATCCTTGAGCATATCGGCGGCATAGAGCTTGTCGCAGTTCTGATGGTCGAAGCGCGCAGATTTGATCTCCCGGCGCTGCTGGGCGATGAACGCCTTCAGCTCCTCTTTGCGCGCGGGGGAAGCCGTTTTCATCTCCCTGCGCGCCTCAGCAATGGCGTCCGTGTAGGACTTTGTGCCCGCCGCGATGCGCTTGCCGTTAAAGTAGATGCTGCCGGAGGTGATGTCGTACAGCTTTATGATCGAGCGGCCGGTCGTGGTCTTGCCGCAGCCGGACTCGCCCACCAGACCGAAAACCTCGCCGCGCTTGACGTCGAAGGAGACGTCGTCAACAGCCTTAACCGACTTAAAGTACTGACACAGATGGTCGACCTTCAGCAAAACTTCTTCATTCTGATTAGGCATTGACTTCACCTCCCATTCTGGCTTTCATTTTCGCGATGCGATCGGTGACCGCCTTGGGCGGATCGATCTTCGGCGCGTCGGGATGCAGCAGCCATGTCGCCGCCCAGTGGGTATCGCTGATCGGGAACACAGGCGGCTGCTCCTCAAAGTCAATGTTGAGCGCATAGCGGTTGCGCGCGGCAAACGCGTCGCCCTTGGGCGGATAGATCATGTTGGGCGGCGTGCCGGGGATGGCCTCCAGCTTCTCCTTGGTCTCCAGATCGGGCATCGAGGAGAGCAGCGCCCATG
Source organism: uncultured Clostridia bacterium (assembly GCA_934636425.1). Lineage (GTDB taxonomy): Bacteria > Bacillota > Clostridia > Christensenellales > Aristaeellaceae > Firm-10. The sequence goes on along the minus strand of CAKUAV010000021.1, from coordinate 10,607 downwards.
TGTAGGGGTGCGCCGGCGAGTAGAACACTTCCTCGGACAGGCCGTACTCGACGATCTTGCCCGCGTACATCACGGCGATGCGGTCGGCCATGTTGGCCACGACGCCCAGATCGTGCGTGATGAATATGACGGTCAGGTTGCGCTCCTCCTTCAGGCGATTGATCAGCTCCAGAATCTGCGCCTGAATGGTCACGTCGAGCGCGGTGGTCGGCTCGTCGCAGATCAGAATATCCGGATTGGCCGCCAGCGCGATGGCGATGACGATGCGCTGCCGCATGCCGCCGGAGAACTGGAACGGATAGGCGCGATAGCGCTTGCGCGGCTCGGGAATGCCGACTTCCTCCATCAGCTTGAGCGCCTTGTTCTTGGCGCGGCGCTTGGTCATCTTGTCGACCATGGCGGACGCGTTTTCCTTCATCCACTCGATCAGACGGCGCGCCTTGAGCGCCTTGTCGCTGGCCGCTTCGGCCTCATTCAGCTCGATATAATGATCGCGCAGGCGGGTGATCAGGCGCACGATGTTTTCACGCACGAGATCCAGATCGATGACCGACGGCGCGGCCACCTTCCAGTCGGGCGCCTTGCCGCGGGCAACCAGGCGGTTGTAGCGCGCCATCTGGCGCTCGTACTTGCGCTCCTTGCCGCCGTTTGTGCGCTTGCCCTCGTAATAGCGGTCGATGAAGCCCTTCAGGCTGCCGCCGAACGTGCAGGCCACGCTGTCCTTGACGATGTCCAGCTCGTCGACCGACGCGGCGACCGTCTTTGAGAGCGAATCACACAGCGCGTTCATCTCGCTGTCGGCCGGATAGCCCTTCTCGAATTTGGCCAGCGCCTCGTTGAGCGCCGCGACGGCCTTTTCGCGCAGCGCCAGATGCTTTTTGTCCGAATCGGCAATCGCCTTTTCGACCATGGCAAGGAAGGCGTTCATGAACTGTTCGTTCAGAATCTTCTGATAATATTCGTTCTGCGCCTGCTGCGTGCTGTCCGCGGACGCGGCCACATTGGCCGTGCGGGCATAGCCTATGGCGGTAAAGTCGGGCGACGTCTTGTCGATCGCCTCTTCGAGAATCGCCTTAATGGTTCTGAGATGGCCGGCCGCCTCAGAGAAATCGCGTCCGCGAATCTGGGCGCTCAGGCCGCTCGTCAGCGCGTCGGCCTCGGTTTTCAGCTCGGCGGCGCGCTCCGAAACGACATAGGGATTGCGTGCGGCCAGCGCGAACTCGCGCACCTCCTTCATGCGGGCGCTCTCGTCCACAAATGCCTTCTTTTCGATCAGGAAGAGGATATTTTCGATTTCGATCAGCGCTTCCTGCGCGGCCTCGTAGGCCTCGTTGTAGGCGCGCTCGATCGTAATATGGTTCACTTCGATCTTGTCGAACTGCTGACAGAGCGCCTTGGCTTCGGCGGCCTTCGAGGGATCGCTCTCGGCCATGGCCTTTTCCAGCTGGCGCAGCTTCTCGTTAAAGTTGCTGCGGCTGGCGCGCTGGCGGGCCTTGCCCTTGAGCAGCATGGCCTCGGTCAGCTGCTTGCCGATGCGCATGATCGGGTTCAGGCTGGAGAGCGGATCCTGGAAGATCATGGAGATCTTGTCGCCGCGCAGCTTGTAAAAATCCTCCTCATTGATCTTGAGAAGATCCTGTCCGTCATAGAGGATTTCGCCGCCCTCTATGATCGCGTTGCCGGCGAGTATGCCCAGTATGGCCTTCGACGTCACCGATTTGCCCGAGCCGGATTCGCCCACGATGGCCAGCGTCTCGCCCTTATAGAGGTCAAAGCTGATGTCGCGCACGGCCTGCAGCTTGCCGGAGACAGTACGGAAGGAAATGCGCAAATTGCGGACTTGCAGTTTCTTTTCCATGCCTTACTCCACTCCTCTCAGCGACGGGTTGAACGCATCGCGCAGGCCGTTGCCGAAGAGGTTGAACGAAATCTCCAGCAGCGATATGAACAGCGCGGGGAACATGATGATGTAGGGATCGGTCGACAGATACGCCTTGCCGTTGGCCAGCATCGTGCCCACGCTGGTCATCGTCGAGGATTCCAGATTGATGATGCCCAGATAGGTCAGCGACGACTCGCTGAATATGACGCCCGGAATCACCAGCACCGAGCCGGTGATCAGCGTACCCAGCGAATTGGGGAATATGTGCTTGAACATCAGGCGCATATCGCCCGCGCCCAGCGTGCGCGCGGCCAGTATGTACTCCTGTCCCTTGAAGCGATAGAACTGCATGCGCACGCGGCTGGCCATGCCGATCCAGCCGGTCAGCACGAACGCAAACAGCAGCGCGGGCACAACGCCCACCTTGTTGGCCAAGTGCAGCTGGAACAGCGTCGTGACAACCATGAACGGCACGCCGCTGAGCACGTCGCTCACGCGCTCCATAATCAAGTCGACCGCGCCGCCGTAATAGCCCTCGATGGCGCCGTAAACCGAGCCGATGAACAGGTTGATGAACGAAATGCAGATGGCCAGTATGAAGCTGAAGCGCGCGCCGGCCGCCAGACGGGTCAGTATGTCCTGACCGCGGGCGTTTGTGCCGAACACAAAGGACGGCTCCATGCCGTAGCGATACTGGAAGTAATTGTACATGCTCACGCGCACAACGTAGGACTTGGACGCGGCGGTGCCGGTCACGCGGGCATAGGCCAGCGGCTTTTCGGGGTCGGTGTCCGCGGGAATGCGCAGGCTGTGATAGCTGGTGTCCTCGGGCGTGGTCGTGCGGTAGATCGGCACGAATTCGCCGTTCTTGTCCAGCTTCGGAATGCCCTTTTTGTTGGCCTCATACCAGACGTTGGCGTCGGTCTGCTTGGCGTCCGTGATGGCGGGATAGATGACCTGAACGCCATGCTCGTCCTGCCATGCCTGAAGATCCTCGTATTCGGCGGGCGTCAGCGTCAGATAGAGCATGCCTATCTTGTAGTAGTTGTCCAGCTTGACGTCGTAGAAGCGCGATTTCTTGCTGGCGGTCGGATCCTCGTAATCCGCGCGATAGATCTCGACGATCGGGTCAAGGCCGGTCTCCTCGCCCATCGCCTTGTAGTTGAGATAGACGGAGGAATTGATCGTGAGCTTCGATGTGCCGTCTATGCCCAGCCACTTGATCTTGGGCGGCAGCTTGGTATAATGCAGATACATCGTGTCGGTCAGCGCGCGCGAATAGGTCGTCTCGCAGAAAATCGGGACGAAAATCGCATACAGCACCAGAATCAGTATGATAATGGCTGCCACGACCGAGCTTTTGTTGCGGCAGAAGCGAATCCACACGTCCTTGAAATAGCCGATCGGCTTCGTGTCAAATTTCTGATCGTGAATCGCTTCATCGCGCGCCGCAAAGGCAAAGGGGTTCACGTTTGCTTTCTTTTCCATTACTTCTTACTCCCCATTCTGATTCTCGGATCGATGAAGCCATAGCTGATGTCGACGATTATGCCCGACGCCAGACCTATGAACGTATAGAACGCGGAAAGCAGCATAAAGAAGTTGTAGTCCGGCGTGGCCGCGGTGATCGAGGCCACATACAGCGGGCCGACGCCCGGTATGCCGAATATCTGCTCAATGATCAGCGAGCCGGACATGATGCCGATAAACTCGCCCAGAATCATCGGGAATATCGGAACCATGGCGTTGCGCAGCGCATGGCGCACGGTGGTCTGCGCGCGGGAGAGCCCCTTTGTGCGCGCAAGCAGCAGATAGTCGCTGGTCAGCACCTCGGTCAGCTCGGCACGGGTGTAGCGGGTCAGACCCGCGACCGTGACGAAGCCCAGCGACAGAATCGCCGGAACCAGGGAGACAAACGTCTTCCATGAAAAATAATCATAGCCCGCTTCCATCTGGAACGGGAAAATCCTCAGCTTAAAGCACAGGAAATACTGTACCAGAAACGCGTACACATAGCTGGGCACGGAAACGAACACCATGACCGCCGTGGAAATGAAGTGATCCTGCCACTTGTTCTTCTTGAGAGCGGCGTAAATGCCGAACAGCAGACCCAGCGGCACCGCGAAAATCATCGTATAGGTGTTGACAATGACGGTGGCCGGCATCTTCTCCATGAACTTGTCCCAGACGTTCTGTCCCAGGTACAGGCTCTCGCTGATGCCCCAGTCGCCGCCGATCAGCGTCCTGCGCACGAATATGGCATACTGCTCGATCATGGGTTTGTTGTAGCCCAGCGCCTCGCGTCGCATTTCAATCAGCTGCATATCCTTGCCGAACTGTTCCGCCGGCTTGTTGGGCAGCAGCTTGATCAGCACGAAGCACAGCGAAATGATGATGAGAAACACCATCAGCATCAGTGCCAATCGTTTCAGTACGTACTTTACCATGCTCTATCTCCTTCCTCATTCGCTGCGCCCGCATCCGAGCCGATGCAGGTGCAGACGCAGCGAATGACTCCGCCGCGACTTCACTTTTTTTTGCTTATGAAAATCAAAATGCGCCAACAGGCTCTATATCAAGAGAGGGATGCGCGAAACATCCCCCTCCTGCATAGTGTCAGCGTAAGGTCAGGCGGAATCCACCCATCCTTGAGCGACGAAGAACTTCAATTACTTGTAGTTCAGCGTGCCGCCCTGCTCAGCGACATAGGCGTCCCACTCGGCGTCGGTGTAGTTGAAGGTCATGTACTTCACACCGCCGCGTCCCATCGGGAACACTTCGTCCTCGGTGTAGTACTCGACCTTCATGCCCTTCAGCAGAGCGCTGGAGTCGCCCATCAGCGGGACAAAGTCATAGTGCATCAGCACGGCGCTTTCCAGAGCGCCCAGAACGGTGATGCGTTTGTCAGCTTCCTCGGCGTCGGTGCTGTAGGGGAAGGACAGCTCGACGGTTTCGCCGGCCGCGTTCTTGCCTTCGACAACCTCGCCGGAGATGGCCTTGGTCCAATCCCAGACGGTCGCGGTGTAGGTCTCGTCGCCCAGGGTGATGGCCAGCTCGTCAGTGGTGGTATCCCAGGAGGGATCGTACTGATAGTTGGCGTTGGTGTAGGCTTCGATCAGGCCATAGGGATCGAACGTAGAACCGGTCCAGCCCACGCCGAACAGCATATCCACCTGGTTGGTCTTCAGCGCGGTGGAGAAGGCGTTGCCCAGAGTGCCGTCGCGGGTGAAGGTCAGCTTGCCTTCCAGCTTGGTGCCCTTGACAGCCTCGGTGTAGTTGTTGACGATGAAGTCATAGCCGTTGTTGTAGAAGGCGGCGGTGGTGTTGGGCGTGCCGACAGTGATCTGAACCACGTCGTCCTCGTCCATCAGGCCCTGCTCGATCGCCTCGTCATAGGCGGCGTCAAAGTGGGTCTTGGCCATCTCGAGGTTGTAGCCGGTGATGGAATCGATGGCGTCGTCGATGGTGGCGTAGGTCTTGCCCTCGCCGATCTCATCGGTCAGGCCCCAGAAGTCCACGACGACCTGCTTGGCCACGTCGGTGTTGCGGTAGAAGATACCGTTGTCCGGATCGGCGACGATCTGGCTGCCGTACAGAGCGTAGGCGGGGCCGTTCGTCGGGGAGGTGGACAGGCAGAACTTCGTGCGGTCCATGGCCAGGGACATCGCCATACGGAAGTCCTTCAGTGTCAGTATGGTCTTGTTGATGTTCGCGCCCGCGTTCTTCTGGGCGTTCTCAAGCGCGGCCTTGTCGGGGTTGAAGGCCATGGCGAACACGGAGTCGCCTTCCTCATAGTAGAGGTAGTCGGAGCCGGCGTAGGCTTCCATGTCGTCCTTGCTCATGCCGTACCTATCCAGCTGGCCGCTCTGGAACATCTCGAGGCGGGTGGCCGGCTCGGCGACGTAGGTCCACTTGAGGGCGGTCGCCTGATAGATGTCGGGATTGTCCTTGAAGCCGAACCAGTCGTCGTTGCGCACGAGGGTGATCACCTTATCAGACTGGAACTCGGTCATCTTGTAGGGGCCCCAGGACGGAGAGGTCTCGGCGCTGGTGCCGTAGGTGCAGTTGTAAACGCCGCCCACATCGCTGGTGCAGGCTTCGTACACGTCGGCCTTGACCAGCCAGGTGTCGCCCATGGAGTACCACAGATAGAAGCCTTCCAGCGGCTTTGTCAGGATCAGGTCGAAGGAGTAGTCGTCATGCTGTATGAAGCCCACGGTGTCCCAGGAAGCCTCGGGATAGGTGTACTTCACGAACAGCTCGTCCAGCGCGTAGGCCTTGATGCCCTCTTCGTCGGCCCAGGTGATGAACTCGGCGCCGGCGCCCGCGGTGTAGAACTCGTACAGCTCCTTGATGGTCAGGCCGGAATCGACGACGGCGTCCTCAGCGGCGCCCGTCCAGGTCTTGGCCTCGAAGTCATAGGTATCGCCGAAGGAGTTGCCCCAGTTGATGTAGCCCTTCTCTTCGCCATGGGCGGCCAGGAACTCGTCAACGGTCGCAGCGCCGTCGATATCCATCTGGCCGGAGATGGCCATATCGCTGGAGGTGCCGCTCTTGGCATAGGCCTCGGCGCCCGCAACAACCAAGGTGCCGGAGTAGAAGCTGTCAGCGCGATAGTTGGCAGCCTTGGGGTTCAGGCGGATCTTGGCGGAATCGACATAATCCTTGGCGGTGATGGGGGTGCCGTCATCCCAGGTCATGTCCTGACGGATGGTGACGCGCCACGCACGGGCGGTGTCGCCCTCCGCGATCTTCCACTGATCGCCGACGTATTCGCTGGTCACGTCAGCCGGGAAATCGGCAGCAGCCAGCGGCACGACGACGTAGCCGTCCATGTCTTCGTTGTAATCGAAGTCATACAGGCCGTTGCCCATAAAGTTGGTGTAGGTGCTGTCCGTGTTGGTCTGCTGACGCATCGGATCCCACACCGTGGGGAACTCAGAGATGGCCAGATTGTAGGTGTAGCTGTCCTTGGCGGCGTCGCTCTCAGCGAAAGCGAAGCCGGAGAACATCATGCACGCAACCAGAGCCAATGCGAGGAACTTCTTCATATTCCATTCACCCTTTCACATAATTCCGCCTATCTCGCACAAGATAACGGTTAAAATTATTTTATATCATGTCGTGCCTTATTGTCAAGTGCTTATTCGCGTTTATCTATTATAATTCATGGCGACAGTGTGTTTTTTTACCGCAATGACACATTCACAGCATTTTATGTCGCAAAAGACTTCGGTCTATTTTGCATCATCGAAAAGCACATCATTACGGACTTCAGTCTGTTTTTTGCAAAAATCGGCTGCCCGCGCGTACAGGCAGCCAGTCCCCTGCCCCATGCAAAGCCGCGTTCACGAGGGGTTCTTTACAGTTCCCATTCGTTCGCCCAGCGGATGATCATGCGGCCGTTTTCCCACTCGACCGGCAGCCAGACATAGCGCGAATCGCTCAGATTGCCCGGATTCCAGCGGTCGCCCATGTAGATTGTTCGGCCTTTTGCCTCCATCAGCCATGTGCTCTGAGAACAGAAGCTGGTCTGTTTTCCCTCACCCTCGAAGGGATTGTCGATCAGCCGCCAGTGCCCCAGCACATGATCCGAGACGGCATAGAGCGACGGATTGGGGTTCCAGCCGGTACATCCGGATGTGATCATGTAATAGCGTCCGTCGTGCTTGATCAGCGCGGGCGCCTCGCGGGTCTGGTCGACAAAAATCTCCTTGCCCACGCCGTCGATATGCAGATAGTCGTCGGTCAGGCGCTCGATGCGCAGCGTGCGGTTTTGATCGCTCGAATAGACGACATAGGCCGCGCCGTCGTCGTCCTGAAACAGCGTCATGTCGCGGCTCTCTGTGCGCAGCGGCCTGAACGCGCCCTGATAGGCAAACGGCCCCTCCGGCGCATCGGCCACGGCCACCCCCACTGACGCGCGATAGTATTTCGCGTCGTCTATGTGCATCCACATGACGTATTTTCCGGTCTTTTCATTATAGAGCACCTTGGGGCGCTCCACAACGCCGCCGCGCCAGAGATCGCTCTCGGGATCGTCGCTGCCGGAAAGCGCCAGCCCGCAGTCCGTCCAGTCGGTCAGATTGTCCGACGAATAGACGTGAATCCCCACCACGTCGATGCGGCGATTGCGCGTCTTTCCGCTCTTGTCCTCGCCATACCAGTAATAGCGGCCGTTCGCTTCCAGTATGCAGCCGCCGTGCGCCTGAATGGGCGCGCCGCTCGTGTCGCGCCACACCTCTCCGGGACGTATCATTGTCATCCTCCTCAGCCGTGAACCACTGTGCCCAGCTTTTCGCCCGCCGCCACGCGCAGTATGTTGTCCAGATCGTCCATGGCAAACACGCGGATCTCGGGGATCTTCTGCTCCATGCACAGCATGAACGCGGTCAGATCCATGACGCGCAGTCCCTTTTCAATGGCCTCCTGATAGGTGATGTCCCTGATCAGCTTCGCGTTCGGGTTCTTGCGCGGATCGGAATCGAACACGCCCTCGACCGTCGTGCCCTTGAACACCGCGTCGGCGTTCAGCTCGGCCGCACGCAGCGCCGCCGCCGTGTCGGTCGTAAAGAAGGGGTTGCCGCTGCCGCCCGACAGCAGCACGATTTCGCCCGCCTCCATCAGGCCGAGCGCGGTATCGCGCGTATAGAGCCGGGCAAAGCGCGTCATTTCCTGCGCGGTCAGCACGCTCGCCCTGCGGCCCAGCCGCACGATCGCGTCCTGCACGGCCAGCGCGTTGATGATCGTGGCCAGCATGCCCATCTGATCGGCGTTGACGGGATTCATCTCGTCGGAAAAGCGGCCGCGCCAGATGTTGCCGCCGCCCAGCACAACGCCCACCTGCACGCCCATGTCGTGCAGCCTGATGATCGCCTCGGCCGCCCGATCGACGCGCTCAGCGTCAAACGAGCCGGACTTGTTCACGGGAGCCAGCGTCTCACCGCTCAGCTTCAGTATAATGCGCTTATAAGCAGCCATAGTCAGTCTCCTTAATATATATAATAGATGCTTTATCGTTCTGTATCGGGATATTCAATAGAAAACTCTGTAATTTCCTCGCCGCGGCTTCCGAAAAGAAACGGGAATCTCACCAGCTTGGCGGGCCTCATGGGAGATTTTTCATGCCGGCACGCGCAGTTTTTCGGAATTGAACCAGCTCACGGATTGTCCGGCGCTTTCTCGTCCGGCGCGCGTCAAAAACGCCCCGTATTCATCTGCCGAAGTTTCCGAGAAAAATCGGAATACGACGGCCTGAAGGAACACTGAAGCGCAGCTTTCCGACGGCAGAATCGCCGCTTTAGGAAGCGCTGAAGCACGCTTCAATTCCGGCGCGCGCACTTTTTCAGAGCTTGGCCGGTTCTCGGAGCGTCCGGCGCGTTCTCGTCCTGCAAGCGCCGGATAAGTTCCCTCTTCATTTCATGTGGCCAGTCCTTACGCGCTCCATGATTTCATGGAAAAAGGAGCCGCCTCGGCGATGAGGCAGCTCCTTTCAAACAATTTACTTGGCCATGCCGGCGGTCTGAGCAGCCACTTCGGCAGCCAGATCGTTGACCTTCTTCTCCAGACCCTCGCCCATCTTGTAGCGGGTGAAGCGGACGACGTCGGCGCCCTTGGCCTTGGTATCGATCATCTTCTGCACGCTGATGTCGCCGTCCTTGACGAAGGGCTGCTCCAGCAGGCAGACTTCCTTGTAGAACTTCACGATGCGGCCCTCGACCATCTTCTCGATGATCTTCTCGGGCTTGCCCTCGTTGCGCGCCTGGGCAATGAGGATCTCCTTCTCGTGCTCCAGATGGGAGGGATCGACCTCTTCGCGGCGGACGTACTCGGGCGCGACGGGAGAGGCCGCGGCGATCTGCAGCGCGACGTCATGCGCGACTTCCTTCACGGCGTCGTTGACCTCGTCGCACTTCAGCTCGACGATAACGCCGACCTTGCCGCCCATGTGGATGTAGGTGTCCACCATGCCATGCTCGGCCTGATAGCGGACGAAGCGGCGCACGGTGATCTTCTCGCCGATGGTTGCCACCTTGGCGGTGATCATGTCGGCGACGGTAGCGCCTTCGTACTCGCTGGCCAGCAGCGCGTCGACGTCGGCGGGATTGGTCTTGACGATCTGCTTGGCGATCTCGGAGACCAGATTCTTGAACTCGTCGGTCTTGGCAACGAAGTCGGTCTCGCAGTTGACTTCGACCAGAGCGGCGGTGTTGCACTTTTCGCAGTAGTAGCTGCCGACCAGACCTTCACTGGCCAGACGGTTGGCCTTCTTCGCGGCGGACGCCAGGCCCTTCTCGCGGAGATAATCAATGGCCTTGTCCATATCGCCTTCGCAGGCCTTCAGGGCCTTTTTGCAGTCCATCATGCCGGCGTTGGTGGCTTCGCGCAGCTCTTTAACCATCGAAGCGGTAATTTCCATTATAATCGTCCTCCTGACTACGGTATTGATGAAAATCGAGTGAAATTATTCGGCGGCTTCCTCGGCGGCGGGAGCTTCCTCGGCGGCGTCGCCGCTCTGCTCGCCCTGACGGCCTTCCAGAACAGCGTCGGCCATCTTGCCGGCGATCAGCTTGACGGCGCGGATGGCGTCGTCGTTGCCGGGGATGACGTAATCGATTTCATCGGGATCGCAGTTGGTATCGACGATGGCGACGATCGGGATGCCCAGACGGCGAGCTTCGGTGACGGCGATGTGCTCCTTGCGCGGATCGACGACGAACAGCGC
>CAKUAV010000020.1 GCA_934636425.1 uncultured Clostridia bacterium | reverse complement strand
GCCTTCTCCGAGGGTATTGTTGATAAGAGCGTTGAATGCTGCTGCCTGCGGAGCAGTCCAGACGTTCTCGTTGTAGAGGCCAAGCCAGTTCATGCCATTTTCAATGGTGACAACAGCGCGGATGTAAGCGCCGTTCTTGCCCACGTTGTGGACGATGGGATCCTTGGTGACGACCGCGCCGGGATAAACAGCGTCATTGCCATATGTATTCGAAGTCACACGATCGCCCGTGGGATTATTCACGTTCGTCTCGTCAAGCGTGATCTTGACGTCGCCCATGGTAAATGTGTTGTCTGCGGTCTTGGTATCGGTCAGGTAGGCCAGCGAGCCGCCGACCACGAGGATCGCCGCCATGGCGACGGTCAGCGCGAGGACGAGAATTTTCTTCTTGGTCATGGGAAAGTACTTCCTTTCGCTCTATATTGCGCCCTTTCCGGGCATGGATACGGCATCAGGCCTTCCGGCAGGCCATGCGGGGAGATTCGGCATGCGGTTGAATATCCCCGTACAGCCTGCCCCTGCTCAAAGGGGCAGGCTGGGATGATTGTGTGAGGGGATTAGTTGCCGTTGTTGGCATAGGCCGCGATAGCATCGTCAACGGAGTTGATACCATCGGCCTGAATGGCATACGCGTTCACGATGATCTCCCACTTAGCAGTGGTGGAGATGGGGTCACCAGCGGGCAGGATGTACTGAGTGCCCTCCGCATTGGTCTTCACGCGCCAGTCCATGTAAACCTGAGCCAGGCAGGGCAGAGAAATCTTGCCGGCGGGCAACTTGTTCTGCATTTTCGTGCGGATGGTAACATAGTTTTCGTCCCTGCTGACAAACTCATAGTCATGCCACAGACCCTCGTTAACAGCAACCATGTTCGTATCGATCACATTGTGATCCGCATCAACGATACCATCAGCGATAGCGAGTCTCCAATAATTGCCGCTATTGAACTCAACATTGAAGCAGCCATAGCTGTTCCAGTGCAGGGCGTTCTTGCTCTCATTGGTAGGATATTCGTTGCTCACGAGGTACGCCGGGATCTTCAGCTCAACCCAAACCCAAGCGTCGTTCGCGCCGGTATTCTCGACGGTAACGATCTTGGAAACGGCGTTGCCATCGTTGCTCTTGCCGGGCTTGAGAACCTTATTATCTGTAAAAGGTTTCAAACCTTCCGCTGTCTTTTCCTGCTCGATCAGATCGATCTTCACATTACCAACGGTGAAGGTATTCGTCGCGCTCTTGGTATCGGTCAGATACGCCAGCGAGCCGCCGACCGCGAGTATCGCAACCATGGCGATGGTCAGCGCGAGGACGAGAATCTTCTTCTTGGTCATGAGAAATTACTTCCTTTCGCTTCTATATCGTGCCCTTTCCGGGCGGGGGTGCGGTCGTCACGTCCTTTTCGGCAGGCCATGCGGGGAGATTCGGCATGCGGTTGAATATCCCCGTACAGCCTGCCCCTGCGCAGGGCAGGCTGAAAAGGATGTAATGTCAGATGGGATTACTGCCAGTTGGTCGCAGCGCCGCCCCAGGGGTTGTAGTTCGCGCCGAACGCGGCGGTGATGGCGTCGGCGGCATTGTCGAAGCCGGCGGCCTGCACGGCAACGGCATAGACGGGGCAGGTCACAGTCACGCCGTTATCCGTGCTGACGAAAGCGTCAAAATCTTCGAGCTTCTTGCCGAAAGCGTAGTATCCATCGTCCTTGGAATCGAAGGACTTGTCCAGATACACGCCCTGAACGAGCTGCTCGGTGGTACCGCCAGCATCCACGGCCTGATAGTAGTCGGCAAAGTACACATTGTACGCGATGCCGTTGATCGTGGTCTCGAAGTAGTTCCACTTGCTGCCGTGAGTCCAAATCCACTCAGCGCCCTCGGTGCTGGAGATCACGCCGTTCACAACCTTGTTGCCGAAGTTGAAGTGCAGGACGTTCAGACCCGCGTTGAATGTCTCATAGCCGTCGTCCAGCGCGGAGGGAATGGCGAAGTAGGCGCGGATATAAGCGGCGCTCCTGCCGGTGTTCTGGATGGTGACCATCTTGTCGACGTAGTTCTTGGCGGTGGGCATGCCGTACTGATCCTTATCGCCCTGCGCAGAGCCGACGATGGGGTACAGTTCCTTGCCCTGCTCGAAGGGCACAAGGCGGTCGTTCTCGCCGCGCTGCTGCTCGATCAGCTTGATCTTCACGCCGCCGACGGTGAAGGTGTTCTCGGCATGGTCGTCGCTGGTGAAGTACGCCAGCGAGCCGCCGACCGCGAGTATCGCGACCATCGCGATGGACAGCGCCAGAACCAGAATCTTCTTCTTAGTCATGAGAGTTACATCCTTTCATCTCTATCATTATGCCCCTTCCGCGGGGCGTGGGGATGGGGTTAGTTAGGCGCCGGTAGCAGAGGGCTTGACCTGATTCCACGCATTCGAAGCCTTGTCTTCAAACTTCTCATACTGGACAGCATAAGCCTTGAAGGACATCGTATAAGAACCATTCAGGTTCTTAATCATATCCTTCGTCACAGTATCCTCAACAGAAACCTTATTGTTCTTCAGCAGGTTCAGTTCGAAACCCGCATCAGCCTTCCTATAGTAAACATTCGCGGGAATAGAGGTACCGTCGCCCTTAGCCCAAGTATTATCAAAATTCAATTCATAGGTCAGGACATTTTTCAAATCCGCAGGCTCATTCACTTCAACGAACAGCCAGCAAGATTCACTGCCTTCAAGAACCTTGACAACAGGATTTTTGCTGTACTCCTTGCCCGGAATCAGCTTGGCAGACCAGTCTGTAACACCAGCAGTAACCTCAGTTCCATCGGGCTTCAAGGTTTCCTTCAGCTCAATGTTGATATCGCCCACAGTGAACGTATTCGTCACAGGGTCAGTCTTATCCGTCAGCCACGCAATCGTGCCGCCGACGGACGCGACCGCCACAACCAGCACCAGCGCCAGCGTGAACAGCATACGGCGCATGGCGCTGCGGGTCTTTCTGTTCTTCATGGTCTTATTCCTCCTATTGAATTATTGGTGTGCGCCCCGAATGGGCGGGGCGCACGGGGATGTCGTTAGGTGAAATTACGGATTGTCCGGATTGTACGTATCATAGGGCGAATCGGGCTCGCCGAAAGTCGCTTCCCAAGCAGCCTTGGCATTGGTGAAGCCATCGGCCTGCACGGCGTAGGCAGTGACGATGACCTTCGTCGTAGCTTCACTGACGCTTGCCCATGCGTCCACAGTGTTCGCAGTATCAGAAACCTTGAACTTCTCGAACACAACCAGATTAGTGACAGTCTCGCTCTGAGTATACTCCTTATAGTACACGCCAGTCACACCAGTCAGCTCATTCCAGCCGTTCGCTTCGATCTGATCAGCAATGTTCGTATAGCCAGCAGCCACCGTGGCGGCCTCGAACGCAGAAATACCATTCTCAACCTTCACGAAGATATAGCAATCTTCGCTACCGGCAGTAACGTGAACAGTCGGATCCTTGACATACTCATGGCCAGGCATCAGCTTGTACTTATTAGAAACGACACGCGGAACAGTATTGTCAGCAACACCGTTTATATCGGTCTTTGCTTCATCCAGCGTGATCTCAACCTTACCAACGGTAAAGGTGTTCGTAACGCTATCCGTGCTCGTCAGATAAGCCACAGTCGCACCGACGCTGATGCACACCAGCAGCACGGCGCAGGCGGCCATCAGCAGAATCTTACGGGTCTTCTTCATGACGCTTCCTCCTTCTCCCCCTCTTTGGGGGGCGTTCAAGAAAAAAATTATGCAACGCCGCATCGCGGCTTCACATCAGGATCGTTTGGGTTTTTTGCCCTTTCCGGCGCTCTTTTTGTCGGATTCATCGGCCGAGCGGAGTATGTCCGGCATGAACAGGAGCAGCAGCAGCACCAGCGCCGCGGTCACGCCCAGTATCATGCCCTTCTTCGTCTGCAGCGCGCTGGAAAGATAGCCCAGATACGGAATGGAGAACACCGGCTCTCCGATCAGGTTCTTGTAGTAGACCGGCGCGCCGTCCACATCGGCGTTGGCGTCGCCCTTGGTCTGGTAGTAGTAGGCCGGCTCGTCCAGCGGAACCTCGACCGTCGTCTCCTCGCCGGTTTCCTCGTCCTTCACCGTCTCCGTGCCCGTGGTCTCCACGGCGATGTCCACCACGCGGTGCGTCGCGACCAGCAGCTCCTCATTGACGACAAAGGTTATGGGATCGCCAATCTTCACCTCCTCGGGCGCGACCTTCCTCACGTAGATCAGCGACCCGACATGATAGGTCGGCTCCATCGAGCCGGAGAGCACCGCGTAGGGCGTCAGCCCCACGACGCGCACACCCACGAGCAGTATGGCCAGCACAACCACCGCAATGACGGCCAGCGTGGTCACGATTCCCCAAATTCTTCGAAACGCTTTCATACCTCACCCCGCTGACAGGCTCCTGACTCTTCGTCCATTACATTGCCAATTATAAACTGTTCAATATCATTTGTCAAGAGCTTGTCATCCTCCTTCATATGTATTTCTTATGTCATATTTCTGAAATATACGCTGTCAGCGCCCCGCCTCAGGGGCGTTTTTGTCCTGCTTTTCGGGCGTTTTTTCACTGATAATATACCGCGGCCTGTCCTTCACCTCCAGATAAATCTTGCCGACATACTCGCCGATCACGCCCATGAACAGCGACTGTATGCCCCCCATCAGCAGCACGATGCACGCCGTGCTCGCCCAGCCCGGCACCGCGTGGCCGCACAGCGCCGTTATGACCGACCAGAGTATGCCGATCAGGCTCAGCAGGAAAAAGAACACCCCCGAGGCCGCGATCATGCGCATGGGCTTTATCGACATGCTGCTGATTCCGTCGAACGCCAGCGCCAGCATTTTGCCCAGCGGATAGTGGCTCCTGCCCGCCAGCCGCTCATGACGCTCATAGCCCACGCTCGTGCTCTTGAAGCCGATCAGCGGCGCCATGCCCCGCAGATACAGATTCACTTCGCGGAAGCGCGACAGCTCGTCCAGCGCGCGGCGGCTCATCAGCCGGTAGTCGGCGTGGTTGAACACCACGTCCACCCCCATGAAGCGCAGCAGCCGGTAAAATCCCTCCGCGCTCAGGCGCTTGAACGCCGTGTCGCTCTCGCGGCTGGTGCGCACGCCATAGACGATTTCGCAGCCGTCGTGATACGCGTCCACCATGGCCTCCATGGCGTGTATGTCGTCCTGCCCGTCGCAGTCTATGCTGATCGATATGTCGCATTTCTGCCGCGCCTCCATCAGCCCCGCAAACACCGCGTTCTGATGCCCGCGGTTGCGGCTCTGGCGTATGCCGGCATAGTGCTCGTCCCGCGCGGCCAGCTCGGATATGATGCGCCATGTGCCGTCGCGGCTGCCGTCGTCCACGAACAGCACGCGGCTGTCCGGGCTGATCTTGCCCTTGCCGCTCAGCTCCCTGATCTCGTCCAGAAACAATCCGCTCGTCTTGGGCAGCACCTCCTCCTCGTTGTAGCACGGCACGACAATATAGAGCACAGGCTGTTTCGTCATGGGTATCACCTCTCAAATCTGTATTATTTATGCGGTCTATTCAGACGGTATGCGCACGTCACACTTCCGTAACATCTGTCGCATTCTCCGTTTTGTGCGAAATTTTGCGCCGCAAAAAAATTTTCCGCACATGCGTAATTATGACGGGGCGGCGCGCTCAGCGCTCGTCAAATCGCAATGTGGCGGTCATTCCGTCCGCGCCCGGCACTGTTTCGGGAAAAATATTGCGCGCAAGGCCTATAAACGCCTCAGGATCGCTCAGAGACGGGCTGTAGTGGGTCAGCCAGAGCGCCTTGGGCCGCGCCTCCCGTGCCAGCGTCGCCGCCTCCTCAAATGTCATATGCATGTTTTCGATCGCCTTTTCCTGCTTCGCCGGATCGCCGTACATGCCCTCGCAGATGAATAAATCGGCGCCGCGCGCATTCTCGGCAATCGAGGGCACGGGGCGGCTGTCGGTGCAGTAGGTCACCTTCAGCCCGGCGCGCGCAGGCCCCAGCACATCGGCGGGGAAATAGGTCTTTTCGCCGTCGACGACGGTCTCGCCCCGCTGGAGTTTCTTCCAATATATACGCGGTATGCCGCGCGCCCTGTCGGGATCGAATTTCCCGGCGCGCGGAATCTCCAGCGCATAGCCGCAGCAGGGCATGCCGTGCGACACGCGGAACGCCCTGAGCGCGCAGCCGTTCCACTCAAGCGCTTCCTCCGCGCCGCTCACCACCTTAAACTCGATCGGGAACGGGATTTCCGGCGCAATCGAGCGCAGCGCCGCCACCGTCTCGGGCAATCGCGCCGGGCCGATCATCGTCAGCGGCTCGGTGCGCCCGGAATGCCCCATCGAGAGCAGCAGCCCCGGCAGCCCGCCGATGTGGTCGGCGTGCAGATGCGTGATCGCAATCGTGTCGATGGCCTTCATGCCCCAGCCCTTTTCGCGTATGGCGATCTGCGTGCCCTCGCCGCAGTCTATGAGCATGCTCCTGCCGTTATAGCGCAGCATCAGCGCCGTCAGCCAGCGGCCGGGCAGGGGCATCATGCCGCCGCAGCCCAGCAGGCAAACGTCCAGCATCGCTTCATCCTCCCCTCACTCAAACCACGTCATGTCCGAATTGACGTAATCGCCTATGTCGTGCAGCTGCGCGACGATGTACTCGCCCCATGTCGAGCCGGTCGTCTCGTTGAACGCCGCCACGAACTGCTCGATCGACGCGATGCGCCCGGCGTTGTCGCTCACATAGCGCCCCATCGCCTCGAGAAACGTCTCGCGGCCGACCACCGCGCGCAATTCGTGCATCACGGCCATGCCGCGGTCGATCACCACCAGCTCGTATTCGCCGTAATCGGTGAAGCGGCTGGCATGGCTGTCCACCACCAGCCCGCCCGGCAGCGTGATTTGCAGCGCGTCGAGCACCTTTGCGTTGAGCCGCTTCAGATAGCCGCTGTAGCCCGCGCGCTCCTCATGGTACAGCAGCGAAAAATAGTGCGAAAGCGTGTCGTTCATCCACGGCTCGTTTTCCGGATTGCAGCCCACTTTTCCGCCGAACCACTGCCGCGCGCACAGTACGCTCATCTCTTCCTCCAGATCGCCGCGCTTCGTCAGCCCGCACAGCGCCGAGGGCACGAACAGCACGCCCGAGCGGCTCATGCCGTGCAAAAGATCGGTCTCGGCCACGTCCAGCGTCTCATACGGATAGTCGCCCAGCCACTGCTCATACGTCTCGACGATGCGCGCGGCGTATTCCGCCATGGCGCTCGCCGTGAGAGACGTGCTGGCCAGCGCGCGTATTGTCACGCCCGATTCGGTCGTTTTAACGCACGCGTTCATGCGGCGGCTGAATGCCAGCGCCAGATCGCGCGCACCCTCCGCCTCGATCGTCCAGGTCGCGCGGCCGTCCTGCGCCGTTTTGCCGGTGATCACGCCGCCCGAGGCCACGTCCCAGCCCTCGTCCAGCGTGAGCGTCACGCTGTAGTCGGCGGGCTCGCTCATCGCCGGGTCGGTCGCAATCCCCCAGTTGTTCAGCACAAAGCCGCCCATGGTCTGATCGTAAACCGCCGCGACGGGATAAAAGCTGATCAGCCGACAGCCCATCTCCTCATAGCCCAGCGCCCAGCGGTTGTCGCTCATTACGAGCGTAAACTCAAACTCGATCACGGCGCTTTCGCCGTCCTCCAACGGACAGGCGACGCGCAGAAACTGCTCGTAATCGCCGCTGACCGCCCAGTCCGCCGCCGCGCCGTTCACGCTCACGCTTATAAAATCGACGCCTCCCGGGGCATAGCCGGCCGGAAAGGCGTCGTTCCATTCGTCGTCGTCCACAGGCACGGCAGTTTCGCGCCTGAGCAGATTTGCCCACAGGTTGAACATCACATGATCCAGCGCCCTGCCCGCCGTGTTCGTGTAGGTCAGCTTCTCGCGCACGCGCGCCGCGCCCGCCGAAACATCGGCCGCGATCGCCAGCTCATAGCGGTTCGCGGCGTCCTCCTCGGCAAAGGCCTCGAATATCGGCAGCACGGAGACCAGCGTGCCCGCAATCAGCAGTATCGCCAGCACGACGGCCAGAACGCGCACCCATTTTTTCCTGCGTTCACACTCGGTTCTGCGCATGATTTTCCTCCTCTATGATATACGCGTTCAGCACGCGCGCCATTTCCTCCAGCGACTGCGTATTGTTGACGGCTTCCCGCAATCGCGCGCAGCCGGGCATGCCCTGCATCGTCCAGGCGACGTGCTTGCGCATTTCCTTCGCCGCCTGCGCCTCGCCGACATAATCGGCCTGCATCCGCGCGTGCCGCAGCGCCATTTCGACGCGCTCGCGCACAGTGGGCTTTTCAAACGGCTCGCCCCGTTCGGCGGCGAGTATCTCGCCAAACAGCCATGGATTGCCCTGCGCCCCGCGGCCGATCGCCACCGCGTCGCAGCCGGTCTCGCGCTTCATGGCGAAGTAGTCCGCCGCGCTGCGCACATCGCCGTTTCCGATCACGGGAATGCTCACCGCCGCCTTGACCCGCGCGATGATATCGCGGTCGGCGCGCCCCGAGTACATCTGATCGCGCGTGCGGCCGTGCACTGTGATCGCCGCGGCCCCCGCCTGCTCGGCGCGTTTGGCCAGCTCCACGGCGCTCATGTGCTCACTGTCCCAGCCCGCGCGCATCTTGACCGTCACGGGCAGGCTTGTTGCCTTCACCACCGCCGCGACGATCCTCTCGGCCAGCTCGGGCTCCTTCATCAGCGCCGAACCCTCGCCGTTCGAGACGATCTTCGGCGCGGGACAGCCCATGTTGATGTCGATAAAGTCGAAGCCACGGTCGGACAGCCGCTCCGCCGCCGCGCTCATGAACTGCGGCTCCCGTCCGAAGAGCTGCAGCCCCAGTATGCCCTCGCTTTTGTCGTGAGAGAGCAGATTGTCCATCGCCCGCGTGCCCTTCGGCGCGTACATAAAGCCCTTGGCCGAGAGCATTTCGCTCACCGCCCATGCCGCGCCCATTTCAAAGCACAGCCTGCGCATGGGCATATCGGTCACGCCGGCCATGGGCGCCAGTCCCGCGCCCTGCGGAAATTCAATGCCGCCGATTCTCATTGCGGCGCGGGCGAGGCCGGCGCAGGCTCCGCCGTCGGCTCCTCGATGATCAGCTGCGTCTGGATCAGCTTGTCGATCTTCCAGCTGCCCTCAAGGCGCACCAGCTTTACGGTATAGCGGCCGCCGTACCAGGCGGGCGGCGTGGCGGAGAGCGTGCCGTCCTTCACCAGATCGGATTTTTCCTTGAGCACGCTGCCGCTGATCTTGGGCACGCGCTCGACGATCGTCGCCGTGGCGCTGTTCTCCCACGGCCACGCCCACACCCATTCCAGCGAGAGCTTGTAGTTGAAATCGGTGATGTTGTAGTCGATATAGGGCGAGGCGTCGCTCAGGCCGATGTTGAGCGTTTCATCGCTCAGCAGAAAATCATTGGTGAAATAATTGGGCAGCTCGTCGGCATTCTGGCGCGTCAGTATCACGGATGTGCGCGCCGTCATGCCGTCGTTGAGCAGAATGTAGATGTTGGCCGTGTTCATCGCCAGATAGAACGCCAGTATCAGCAGCGCCACGACGATGCTGATGATCACCATCCGGCTGGCCACGAACGAAAGGAATCTCCGAATATATTTCACGTTTTACGCTCCGTTTCCCGGCTCAACGCCGTCAGAGTGAGCATTTTTCAGAGTGCATTGCGAAAGAATGATATGCGCTTCCCCGCCGGCTTTTCGCGGCGCTCGCATCCCACGGCTTCACCCGCCGCGCTTCCCGAAGGCCGCCCGGAATCATCGTGAATTTCCTGACCGCCCCCGAGGAATTCTTTATAAGCGCACTCTAGTCGTTGCGCCATTTGAAGGCATAGCTGCCCGATTCCAGCTCGAGCATCACGTCGTCCTCCGACTGCCATGCGCGCACAACGCCCGCGCTGTCGCCCAGCCTCTTTTCGCCGTCGGTCACCTGACACAGCTCGGCCTGCTCCAGCACCGCCACGGCCGTCGCGCCGCAGGGGATGTTGCAGTTGACGATGCGCAGCCCGTCGTCCTCGGCGCGCCATTCGCAGCTCACGCGGCCATAGGGCGTTTTCTGCCAGGCCGACACGAACGACAGCCCCTCGATGGGGCGCGGATGAATGACCAGCTTGCGGTAGCCCGGCTCGGTCAGATCGATGCCGGCCAGCGCGCGGATCAGCCACTCGCCGATCGCGCCGTAGGCATAGTGGTTGAAAGAGTTCATGTCCTTCGACCAGAAGCTGCCGTCGGGCTTCACGCCGTCCCAGTGCTCCCACATTGTGGTCGCGCCGCGGGTGACCGGGTACAGCCAGGAGGGATAGTCGCTCCTGAGCAGCAGCCGTCCCGCCGCCTCGTGCGCGCCGCCCTCGGTGAGCGCCAGGCACAGATAGGGCGTGCCGACAAAGCCGGTGGTCAGATGGCCGCCGTTTTCCTCGATCAGCGCAACCAGCTCGCGCACCATGCGCGGCCGATCCTGCTCCTCGGCCAGATCGAAGTGCAGCGTCAGCGCATAGGCCGTCTGCGTGCGCACGGCCAGACGGCCGCCGGGCGTGATGAACTCGCGCCGATACGCCCTGACGATGCGCCGCCTGAGCGCGCGCAGCTCAATCGCGTCCTTCTCGTAGCCCAGCGTCTCCGCCGCGCGCAGCGTAAGATAAGTCGAATAGGCGTAGAACGCCGTGGCGATGAGCGTCTTGTCGGTCGCGCCGGTGTAGCTGCCCTCGTGCGCGTCCAGTCCCAGCCAGTCGCCAAACTGGAAGCCCTGCGTCCACAGGTCGTTTTCGCTCTGCGATTCGATATACTTGAGCCAGCGGCGCATGGAGGGATAGGCGTTCTCCAGCACGCGCCTGTCGTCATAGCACTGATAGAGCGTCCACGGCACAATTGTGGCCGCGTCGCCCCATGCCGCGCCGCCGTAGGCGTCGCCATTGAGCACCTGCGGCACGACGAACGACACCGCGCCGTCCTTGCGCTGATCGAACGCGAGATCCTTCAGCCATTCGGACAGCATCAGCGCGCTGTCCATGTTGATGCACGCCGTGCGGCAGAACGCCTGACAGTCGCCCGTCCAGCCCAGCCGCTCGTCGCGCTGCGGACAGTCGGTGGGCACGTCCACAAAGTTGCCCCGCTGCCCCCACTGAATGTTGTGGAAGAGCTGATTGACGCGCTCGTCCGAGCAGCCGAAGCCCGATGTCACCGCGATGTCGGAGCTGATGACCACGCCCGCAAAGTCGCGCAGATCGATCTCGCACGGCCAGTTCTCAAGGCGCACATAGCGGAAGCCGAAGAACGTCAGCCGTGGCTCGAATGTCTCCCAGCCGCTGCCCGAGAGCGTGTAGCCGATCTCCGCCTTTGCGATGCGGTAGTTTTCATTGTAGAAGTTGCCGTCCTTGTCCAGCACCTCGCCGTGACTGACGACCACGCGCGTGCCGGCGGGGCCCTTCACGCGGAAGCGCAGCCAGCCGACCATGTTCTGTCCCAGATCGAGCACCTTCTCGCCGCGCGGCGTGGTGATGAGCGCAATCGGCGTGATGACCGACTGCCGCCTCACGGGATGATCCAGCTGCGCGGTGAGATTCACGCTCACGCGGCGCAGCACGGCGGCCTGCTGCCAGAGGGAATCGTCAAAATCGGCCTCGTCCCAGCCGGGCGTCTCCATGCGCGCGTCGTATTCGATGCCCATGTACAGATCGACATGGCGTATGGGCGTTTCGGGGAGCGCCTTCCACTGTCCGTCGGTGACAATCGTCTCCTCGCTGCCGTCCTCAAAGCGCACCCACAGTTCGGCCAGCAGCGCCAGCTTTTCGCCGAAAATGTTGCGGTTGTCCTTATAGGCCAGATAGCCGCGATACCAGCCGTCGCCCAGCGTGGCGGCGATCGCGTTTTTGCCGGGGCGAAGCAGCGCCGTCACGTCCCATGTCTGATACTGCACGCAGCGGTTGTAATCCGTCCAGCCGGGGCAGAGCAGATCGCGGCTGGCGTCCCTGCCGTTCAGGCGCATGGCATACACGCCCAGCGCCGTGGCGTACAGGCGCGCGCTCTTTATTTTGCGGCTGCCAAGGTCAAACTCCCGGCGGAAGCGCGGCGCGCTCTGCATTTTCGAAATGTCGCCCTTGTCGGGGATGCTGATCCACTGCGCGGCGAAGGGGCGGTTCATCATGCCCGTCTCGAAGGAAGCCGGCGCGCTGAATTCGCCGTCGCGTCCCTTCTTGTCCCATATGCGCACGCGCCATGTATAGCGGGTGCGCGGCTGCAGCGCCGGCCCGTCGTAGGGAACGAGCAGGCTGTCTCGCCTGTTCACGCGGCCGGTGTCCCACAGGGGCGCCGTTTCGCCGTCCTTAAACACCTGCAGCCGGTAGCCGCCCTGTATCATCCTCTCTTCGGAGACGCACTGCCAGCTGAAGCGCGGCTTTTCCAAATCCAGTCCAATGGGATCGACCTTGTATTCACACGTCAAATTGACTGCCTGTGGCATAAGCACACGCCTCCGTTAATTGTTCATGCCTTCCAGTATGGAGAGCATTTCATTGACCATATCCTCGTCGTTCATGCGGAACTTTATGACAACGCGGCGGGACGCGTCCATGTTGACCGAGCCGTCGTCGTTGTAAATGGGATCGCTGTAGGAGCGGCCGTTGACCGTCACGATCTGCTCGAGCCGTTCCTTGGCCGCGTCCGATATGCCGGTGAACTCGCTGCTGAGTATGTATCTCAGCACGGCGTAGGCGCGATCCTGAGAGAGCTGCATATTGGTCAGGAACGAGCCGTCGGTATCGGTATGGCCTTCGATGATGATCTGGCTGACATACTGTGAGTAGTTGTCGCTCATCAGCACGTCCAGATAGGCGGGAATGAAGCTGTTCAAAAACGCCTTGCCCACATCCTTGAGCGTGGAGCGGTTCACGTCGAACATCATTTCCGTGCTGAACACAATCGCGCCCGAATCGTCGACGCCCGCGCCGCTGATGTTGGAATTGGCCAGCGCGCGCACCAGCTCTTCGACGATGGCGCTCTTTACGCCCACCAGCTTGTCCAGCTGCGCCTGCTGCGCGTCCAGCTGCTCCTTCTGGGTCTGCTGGGCGGCCAGCGCCTCGTCCAGGCTCACGCGGGCGCTGCTCAGCTCGCTCTCCTGCGCCGCGAGCTTCTCCTGAAGGGCGTTGAGCGTGTCCTCCTGAAGCAGCAGCTTGGCCTTTTCATTGAGCAGCTGCTGCTCGGTTTCGGTCAGCTTGAGCGACTGGCTGTTGAGCTGGGCTTCCTTGTCGTCCAGCGTCTGCTGCGCAATCGCCAGCGCGTTTTCCTTCTCTTCAAGCTCCTGCTGAGAGAGCGACAGCTGAGACGATTTTTCGTCCAGGAGGCCGCTCTGGCGGAGCAGCTCGGCGGTCTTGACCTCGAGCATATCGTAATACTGATAGACCGCGTAGAACATCACCAGCACGAATATCAGCATGAGCGCGCTCATGAGGTCGGAAAAGCTGATCCACAGAGAGCCGCCGTCGCCGCCGCGATTTTTGCCGCCGCGCCTGCGCATCACTGACCACCTCCGCGGCCCGCGCGGCGCATACCGTCCTCAAGCAGGCGCTGCATATGCTCCATATAGCGGGTGAGCTGGCGCAGCTGATCCTCGTAGGCGTTCGCCGTGTCGGTCATGATGGCGGGCATATCCTTCACAGAGACGCTGATGCTGTTTATGATGCCGGTCAGCTTGTCGATGATGTCCTGCATATTCGCGTCGAACATACCGAAGGCGTGCTGAAGCTCGCCGTTGACGCCCTTGCTGAACGCCTTGTGCGCGGTGAGCAGGCTCTCGCCGCTGGCCTTCAGCTCCTCGGACACCTTGTGCAGCGCGTTTGTGGAAATGTTGGTGTTGTCCACATAGGCCTTCGTGAACGCGTCCATGCGCGTCTGGAAGGAATTGACCTCGCGCATGAAATCGGTCTGCATCTGGCCGATCTGGGCGATGTAGTTGGCCTGCTGGCGCGCCACCGCCTCCATGCTCTTGACGTTGTCGGCCGCCGCGCCGAAGCCGTCCTCAACCGACTGCTGCGCCGCGCTCAGGCGGGCGATGTAGCCGTCGAATTTGACGATCAGCGATTCGGACATCTGCTGTATCTGCACGATGTCGCGCGAGACGCGGTTGAGGCCGTTGATCGTGGCCTCGACGCACTCCCGCATTTCCTGCTGCTGGCGGCAGTTTTCGCCCATCACGTTCGACAGCTCCTGAAAGCGCCCCTGAAGCGCGCTGTCCATATTGTCGACGAACTTGTTCACAATCGCGTCCACGCCGCGCACCTGCTCGCGCGAGGAAACGGTGATGAAGCTGTCCAGACTCTGCTGGAGCGGCTGAAGCGCCATCTCGAACGCCGCGCCGATCCGGTCGGTCATGCTGCCGGTGATGTCCTTGGCCAATTCGTGGATCATGGCCGTCTGTTCCTGCTGATAGATGGTGATCTGAGTGATCGGATCGACCGTCACCATGTGCGCCTGCTGCTGCATCGCGTCGTAAAAGCGCTTGAGCGCCTTGCGGGTCGAGCCCTGCGTGAGGCGCATCAGCAGCGAGAAGGCGACCGACAGAACCACGCCCACGATCGACGTGGAGAACGCGTATCTCATGCCGTTCATCAGCACGCGTATGGCGTCCATCGTCGCGCCCGAGCTGTCCAGATTAAAGTCGGACAGACCCATTATGATGCCGATCAGCGTGCCCAGAAAGCCCAGCGACACCAGCATGCCGGGCACCGCGTCGCCGAATGCGGGGAAGCCGGGATCGTATATGGCGGTGTCCTCGTTGATGTAGTCGTCCATAGGGCTGGCGTTGTGATATTCGTCGTCCGCAAACAGACGGCTGTTCAGGAACTCCGTCCACTGCGCCGCCAGCGGGCCCTTGCCCAGAAAGCGCTTGTCCTGCCAGGCGTCTTTGCTCTCTTCGTTTTTGATCTTGCGGATGCCGCGCCGCAGCTGGCTGCGGCTCTTGATCACCGGATAGATGCACTTGAGCAATCCGACGACAAAGAGCGCGACCATGGCAATGTAAACCAGGCTGTTCACCAGGTTTCTGGCCAGCTGATCCATTATGTTGGTCCAGACTTCATTAAACAACTGCATCAGTCCCTTCAAGCATTTCTCTTTCAATAAAGCTGCGCCTTTGGAATTAAGACGCTCAAAAGCGTCCGCCGGTTCACCGGCTGCATCGATACTGTACTATTATAGCACGCTCCTGTTAACAGTTCAACGCCCGCCGCCGTCAACTTTTTGACGCGCCCGTAAACATAAAAGGCGAATCGAGCCGCTATGACTCGATTCGCTCCTTTATGGCAAAGCGCCTTTCAGCCGCGGGGCGCGTCGCCGCAGTCGGGTACGTCTATGGCCAGTCCGTCCCTGAGAACCGACTCGTGCGCCAGAAGGCCCGGGATGGTGTAGCGCGCCGCGTCCCACGCGCTGACGGTCGGAATCTTTCCAAAGAACACGGCGGTGCAGAAGTCGTCCACCAGCAGCTGATGCGAGGCCATGTGCCCGTTGGGCAGCCCCTTGAACGACTCGGGCAGCGCTTTGACGCGCTCGTCCTGCACGGGCGAGAACAGATCCCACTGCCAGCCGTGATTGGCCACTTTCGCCTTGAAGTCCGCGTCATAGCGGTGCTCCTCCATGCCGCGGGGATTGACCAGCGCGCTCACATCCCGAAAATCCACGCCTTCCCTGGTCAGGTGGGTCAGTATGTGCTGGGCGTTGCTGAACTGATAGGCGCCCTTCGTGCCGTAAAAGCCGTTTATGTAGGAGCTGGGCGCCTTGTAGCCTATGCGCCGGCACTCGTTGATGCGCGCCGTGCCGCCGTTGGAGAGCTGCATCAGCGAGAATTCGTCGGAATAGACGTTGTCCCACTGATTGACGCCCTTCTCGAATATGCCGTCCTGCTCCTGATCCCTGTAGCCCATCGCCACAACCCGCGTCACATGGGCGTTCACGGCGTGCAGCACCATGGCGGTCGAATGGGTGGGATAGTAAAACGGCGGCACGCCCGCGCTCTTTCTGTCCGCGCGGAAACTCTCCGAAAAGTGCGAAATATCATGGTGATACTGCGCCTCGGCATAGACGAACCTGCCCATCTCGCCGCTCTCATAGCGCGCCTTGCAAAACATCGAGCAGGGATAGTAGATGCAGGTCTCGCCCATCATGTAGGTCAGGCCGGTCTTTTTGACCAGCTCGACGATCTCCTGACATTCATCGACGCGGCTGGCCATGGGCACGGCGGAATAGACGTGCTTGCCGGAGAGCAGCGCCCTCTTCACCAGCGGGCCGTGCAGGTGGCGCTGCGCAAAGATCGCCACGGCGTTGACCGCGGGGCTTTTGAGCGCCTCCTCGAACGAATCGATGATCTCCACGCCGAATCGTTCGCTGTATTTTTCCGCGCGCTCGCGCAGCAGATCGCACACATAGACCTTCTCAACCAGCGGATGCGCCTTGAACAGCGGCACGAAATTGGCCGCGAACTCGCCGCAGCCTATAAAGCAGACTCTGAGTTTTCCGCTCATTTTCACTCTTCCTCCATACTCATTGATGACCCGCCTTGATTATATCAGCCCCCTGTGCTACAATCAATTAAAAAAGCAAAGATCAGCCATAACAAAACAAACGGAAGTGATCATCATGCACGCCTCTCAGCTCAACCCCTACATCCGCTATATGGACAGGCGCACCTGCTTTGTGAGCTACAAATCGCCCATCATGGCCTATGATTACCGGCTCTTCGCCGTATGCGACGGAGAAAGCCGCCTCGAGATCGGCGATCATGCGCTTACACTAAACAAAGACGCGCTGATCATCTTCCCGCCCAGAACGCCCTATCGCTTTTTCTTTTCTCAGAGCGCGCCCGCCGTCTTATACGACATAAACTTCGATCTGAGCTTTTCCCGCGCCGGGGAAAAGAGCATCCATCCCGACGAGGTCGCCCGCTTCGATCCGGCCAAAATGCCCTTCCCGCCCGACGACGCGCTCTTTGTCCATCCGCTGCTGATCGAAAATGCGCCCGAAATGTGCCGCGAGACGGGCGCAATACTGCTCGAGCGCGAAAAGGGCGGCGCTTATCGCGACGAGCTGTGCGCAGCCCTGCTCAGGGCGCTGCTCATACGGGCGCTCAGGCGCACGCAGCGCGAGATCGCCGCCCCGCCCGAAAGGCTGATCGAATCGGTCGGCCGCTATCTGGACGCGCACTGCCGGGAAAAGATCACGCTCGAGCAGCTGGGGCGCGCGTTCGGCTATCATCCGTTCTATCTCAACCGGCTCTTCCGCGAGCGCACCGGCACGACGCTGCACCGCCGCCAGATGGAATGCCGCATGGAGCGCGCCTGCTCCATGCTGGCCTCGACGGGCCTGAGCGTGCGCGAAATCGCCGATTCGCTGGGTTTTTCATCGAGCGCGTATTTTTCCGAGCTGTTCAAGGCCATGCGCGGCGTGACGCCCGGGGCATACCGCTCGAGCCGCCGCTGACGCATACTCAAAGCCGCCGGGCGGCAGACATCGCAAAATTTCACGGCGCTCTCCCCTTCAATTTCGGCCGCCGCGGTTTCCAAATCCTCGCAATGGCAGGCGGGCGCTTTCTGGACGCATTCATCATGCCGCGGCAAAAAAAGCCGACGCTGCGCGTCTCCTCCGCCAAACGGGCATATACATAGTAGCACAGCCCGCATTCAAGGAGGACAGTTTCATGCGCCGCAAGCCGTTCCACACCATATTCGCGCCGTCAGTCAGCCGCCATGCAGCGCTTCGTTCATCGCGCAGCGTTTCAAAATCCGCGTCAAAAGCACCGTCTCGCGCTCCAATTCCCCGGGATTCAAGCTGCCTTCACCGCGGGAGCGCATTGCTCGCCGCATTTATACAGCGCTGCCGCGATATCATATCCGCGCGGCGCGCATCAAAAACATACCCGAGCGCCGCAGCGCCGAACGCGCCGAGCAGCCCCCGCCGCAGGGACGCGCTCTTCCCCGTGTTTTCGCAGCGCTGCTTCAGCGCCGAACGTTCATCCGCATTCCGCCGCGCTGCGGCCGTGCTGGCAGTCACGCTCCTCACAGCTCTGCCCGCGCCGGCCGAAGAGGACGATTTCGCCGGCGTGCTGGCCATTGTCAACGGACAGGCGCTGCCCATCGCCGAGGCGCAGGCGCAGTTCGACGACTACGCGCCGTTCTTCGTCTCATTCGGGCAGGGCGACGCGCTGGACGCACTGCGCCGCGAAATCGCCCGCGCCGCCGTCCGACGCGCGCTCATACTGGACGACTGCCGCCGGCTGGGCATCGAGGCCGACGAGCATGACCTCGCCGAGCTGCGCGCGCAGGCCGACGCGGACTATGCCGTCATGCTGAAGGCGCAGTGCGATATTCAGCCGGGCGCTGACGCGGGCGTTCGGCTGGCCGCCGCAGAGGAAGCGCTCGCAAAGAGCAATATCACCGCCGCGTCGCTCTATGCCCGCGCGCTGGACGATCTGCTGATTGCGCGGCATTATGCGTTCGTCACAGACGGCGTTTCAATCGACGAAAGTGAACTGCGCGATGCCTATATCGAGCGCTGCGCCGCGCAGAATACCGCCTATGCGCAATGCCCCGCGCTGTTTGAGCGCGCCATGCTGGAGGGCGGAATCGTCTGCTTTGTCCCGCAGGGCGCGCGCCGCATCCGCCATATACTCATACTGGCCGATCCGGACGATCAGGCGGCGCTTTCCGAGCTGCTTGCCCGGAAAGCGGACGCAAACGCCGCTGAAATCGACGCGCAGATCAACGCGCTGGCCGCGCCGCTCCTCGAACGCGCGGATATGCTGCGAAAGCGGCTGGACGCGGGCGAATCGTTTGCGTCGCTCATGGCCGAATACCGGGACGACGCGCGCATACGCCCTTCGCCCTTCACCGGCGGCGAATACGGCTATGTCGCCCAGAGCGGATGCCTGTGGGACGACGCGCTGCGCGCCGCCGCCCTCGCGCTCGCTGAACCCGGCGACGTCTCCGCGCCCGTCATCACGCCGCTGGGCGTTCATCTGCTCCAGCACGCCGGCGACATGACGGAGGGAGCGGTCGATTTCGAGTCCGTCCGCGCCCGTCTTGAGGAAGAGCTGATCGATCAGGCGAAAAAGCGCGCCTATGAAGCGCGGATCGCCGCGCTGTTCGACATGGCCGATATCATCTGGTACGACGACCGTCTGAGCTATCCCGAGCCGTAAAGCGTGAAAGGCGCCCAGCACGCGCTCCGCTTTGCAATCCCATATATGGGGATTTGTTCAGGCGTCCTTCGTCCCTTGCCTGCTATGCTGCGTTTTTTTCCTGTGGAGCCGTATCTGCCATGCGGCTCCACGACCTTTTTCAATGCTCCTTTTTATAAATTTCCCCGCTGAACGTGGGGCTTTATAACGCCTGCGCACAAAAAAACCAGCCGAAGCGCGTTTTTTCGCCGCGTTTCGGCTGGTTTTGCCATTTTATTACTTGCCGCCCAGCACGGTGGTCATGTTGGGAGAATTGCGCTTGCCCATGACGGGATAGCGGCGCTCGATGGCGGCCAGCGCGATTTCGATGTCCTCGCGCGCCTCCTCGGGCGTATGCGCGCCCACCGTCACCATGTCGCACTCGCGCAGGGACGCATAGGAGAACGTCAGGCCGACATAGGGCGTGCAGCGCCCCGCCGCCATGGATTTGATTGTCATCACGGGGTGCTTGGCGTTCTCGATGATTCGGCGCACGCCCTCCACCTCGATCTGCATCAAAAAGCCCATGCAGTTGTAGAGCTGTATATAGGTCTGCACGTCGTATTCCGGATGATTGTCTGAATAGATCACCAGCTCGGGCATATGCGCGGACAAGCCGGGAATCATGTCGTTGTCGCGGATCATCTTCGTATACTCTTCCAGGCGATCGATCGTGCCGGTGTGCTTGCAGACCAGCTGCTCGACGCTCGAATGGTGCAGCAGACAGAAATCCGCGCCGTTTTTGCGCACGGCCTCGATCTTGCGGGCGGTAAAATCGTGCGCCTCGGGCGTGTTGGCCACATTGATGATGGGCGTGTCGATCAATATCACCTTGCGGCCCATCCTGTCCTCGGCCATGTGTATGCCGTCCATCACGACGGCATTGGGCTGCATATCGTCGCCCACGAAGGGCGCCATCATCGCGTCCACGCCGTACTCGAGATAGGCGCAGATCAGATCGCACACGGCCTCTTTGTTGGAATAGCGGTGCTTGATCATGTTGTCGGCGGATGTGGTGCGATGGCTGTAGCCCAGCACCCAGTTGCTGCCGATCAGCATGCGCGGCAGGGAAATGCCGGCCACGGTTGTTCTCGGAAACTGATCCATATCGATTGTCCTCCTGTCTGAATACTCTCGCCGGACACATTTCCGGCTGCAAGCAAAGTCATACGATTCTGCGGCAGACGATCGGCGAAACGAGCGCGGCGTTCATCGCGCGCACATTGTTCAGTCCGTCCTCCGCCGTGGCCATGGGCTCGGCTCTGCCCAGCGCCGCATCGACAAATGCGTCGATCACGCCGGACGGCTTCTGCGCGTCGTTGGTGGGCGCGCCGCCCAGGCGCTGCACCTCGCGTCCGCCGCCGCGCGTTTCGACAACGAGATCGACGTCCGGAAACGGATTGATCAGCAGCCTGCCCTTCTCGCAGTAGAGCGCCGCGCTGTTCTCCTCCGCACCGTAATCGCTCCACGAAGCGATGATCACGCCCTGCACGCCGCTCTTCGTGCGGCAGAACAGCGTCGCGTTGTCGCACACCTCTATGGGCGCGCCGCTCTCATCCCGCTTGTCGAGCGTCGAAAGGTCGGCGGCGATCTCTGTAATCGGCTCGCCCAGCAGCGCGTTCATCAGATCCAGCTTGTGAACGGCCAGATCGCTCAGCACGCCGCAGCCCGCTTCCCGCTTAAAGAACCAGCAGCCTCTGCCCGAATCGACGCTCCATGTTTCCGGCCCCGCATGGCGAAACGCGCTCGTGAATGATATGACCCGTCCCAGCCGGCCGCTTCTCAAAATTGCGCGCGCATTCCGGCAGGCGGGAAAAAGGCGCTGATTGAACGCCGGCACGAGCAGGCGGCCTGCCCTGCGCGAAACGGCGCACAGCATGGCCGCGTCCTCATCGGTGAGCGCCATGGGCTTTTCGCACAGCACGTGCTTGCCGGCCAGCATGGCCTCGCGCGCTATGGCGGCGTGGGTCTGGTTGGCGGTGCAGACGCTCACCGCGCCGATGTCCGGCCGCGCGAGCAGCTCATGATAGTCCCCGCAGGCCTGCGCGCCATAAAGGGCGGCCAGCTGCGCCGCGCGTCCGGGCACAGCGTCGGCCAGCGCAATCAGGCGGCAGTCGGCATTGCGGGCGTATTCCGGCGCATGGCGCAGCCGTGTGATCGTCCCACAGCCGATGATTCCAACGCCCAGCATAGTCACGCCCCCGTTTACATCGCTTTCAATCATATTTATCATATCACGCAGTTCGAAAATCAGAAATGAAAATATCGACCAGTTTATGGACAAAACCGACCTCATGCCGTATAATAAGCACAGGAAGGAGGGGGATCGGTATGATGCGCGTATTGGGCGCGGCAAAATCCCCGCTGCTGAGCGAATGCGGCTTTCACGCGCACGACTGCTGGGAGGTCATACTCAATCTCTCGGGCGAGGGCGTGGAGACAGTCTGTGATGAGGAATCGCCCTTCTATCCCGGCTCAGTCACAGTCTGTCCGCCCTTTGCGCCGCACAACAAGCGCTGCGAGGCGGGCGCGCACTGGCAGGATATTTACTTCCGATTCGAGGACGCCGCCTTCTCGCTCGAGCGGCTGCGCTTTTCGGACAATTCCGACCATGCCATGGCGCGGCTGATGGAGCTGCTGCCCAGCGCCTGCGCCCGCCGCGTGCCGAACAGTCCCTTCCCCGCGGCGCTGGGCGAGGCGGTCTGCGCGCTGCTGCGGGAATGGGACGAGCACGACGCGCCCGCCGATCCGCTGACCGAGCGGCTCAGGAGCGAAATCTCCCGCCGCTTTACCGACCCGGAATTTACGCCGCGTGCGGCCATGGCGGCGCTGGGCTACTGCGAGGACTATCTGCGCCGCCGCTTTCACCGCGAAACCGGACAGACGCCCACGGAATATCTCACGGCGCTGCGGCTCGGCCACGCGCGCATGCTGATCGAGCAGAACGAATCCGCCTCCATGCCCATGCACGAAATTGCGCTCCTGTCCGGCTTTTACGACGCCGCCTATTTCAGCCGCGTCTTTCGCCGCGAAACCGGCCTCTCCCCGCGCGACTATCTCAAGGCCTGCACAAAGCGCGCCAGAACATAAACCGCGGCGTGCTCTGGTCAAGCCGGCAGAACAGGCTCTAAAGGAAACTTGAACGCACAAATCATAAGCCGGCGCATTACTCCGCCGGGCAATGCGCATTACTCCGCCGGGCATCGTTAACCGCCCGCGCCGTTCAAAGCTGCGCAGGCGGCGCGCCGTTTCAGCCCGGTTCGCCGAATTCCTCCGCCGCTCAAACGGATGAATTTCTGAAAACAGTGAAAAGAAATGTGCGCCGCGCCGAAACGATGGCTCTCGCTTCGGCGCGGCGCTTTATTTCATTTCAGATTGTCCGGATTCAGGCCGTGCAGATATTCGGGCACAAACAGGCCGTCCCTGCGGATCAGCTCGTCGTCAAACCAGATCTCGCCGCCGCCATACTCCGGGCGCTGTATGCACACCAGATCCCAGTGCAGCGCGGACTGATTGCCGTTGTCGCACTCGTCGTAGCACGCGCCGGGCGTAAAGTGGAAGGAGCCGGCGATCTTCTCGTCGAAGAGCGTGTCCTTCATGACCTCGGTCACATAGGGGTTCACGCCGAGCGCAAATTCGCCCACATAGCGCGCGCCCGCGTCGATGTCGAACACCCTGTTGATGCGCTCGGTATCGTTGGCCGTCGCCTCGACGATTTTGCCGTCCTTGAACGTCAGACGGATGTTCTCGAACGTGAAGCCCTCGTGCAGCGAGGGCGTGTTGTAGCTCAGCGTGCCGTTTATGCTGTCCTTCAGCGGCGCGGTGAACACCTCGCCGTCGGGGATGTTGCTCTCGCCCGCGCACTTGATCGCCGGCATCCCCTTGATCGAGAATGTCAGATCGGTGCCCGGCCCCACGATATGCACGCGGTCGGCGCGCTCCATGCGCTCAACCAGCGGATCCATCGCGCGGGACATCTTCTCATAGTCCAGGCAGCACACCTTGAAATAGTAGTCCTCGAACGCCTCGGTGGACATTCCGGCCAGCTGCGCCATGGAGGGCGTGGGCCAGCGCAGCACCGCCCAGCGCGTATGACCCACGCGCAGATCGCCGTGTACCCGGCTCCAGTAGCGCACCATGTGCAGGCTCTGCTTCTCGGAGGGCACGTCGCTCATCTCAAAGCTGTTCGCGCCGCCGCGTACGCCGATATAGGCGTTCATCTTCGCCATCAGCGCCGCATCGCAGTCCGCCCACAGATCGGCCTGCTCGCCGTCCAGCCCCCGCATCAGGGCGCGGGTCACCGCCGGATCGCGCAGCCAGACATAGGGGCGCGCGCCCGCGGCATACACCTCGTCGATCAGCGCGGCCGTCATGGCGCTGTCCACGCCGGTCATCTCGAGCAGCACGTTTTCATCAGGCTTCACGGCGCAGGAATAGGCCACAAGGCTGTGCGCCAGTGTCTTGATTCTCGGATCAGTCATAATAAAAGCCGTCCTTTCACATTGCCGGAGCGCGCATTTGAAGAAGCCGTCCGCCGCAATTCCCGTAAAAAAGGCGATGCCTTCGCGCCCTGGCGCGTCTCAAACCGCATGCGTCCTTCTGATGCGCGCTCCGCTTTATGCCTCTATTGTAGCCCGCTTCCCGCACAAAATCAAGAGCAGGCATACAAAAAGCGCCGGACAAGCCGCCCGGCGCTCCAATCTGCCGAAAAAACCTCTGAGCGCTCGAGAGGGTCGAAATCCTCTCGAACTTTTAATCGTGCCCAGCGGCGGGTGCGGGACGATTTTTGCAATTGAAAATCTCATTTTCCAGAGCGAAAATCGCTCAGGCTGTCGAAAAACCTTCGGAGAGCTCGAGAAAACTGAATCTCTCTCGAGCTTCCCAATCATGCCCGCAACGTGTACAGTGAGTACGGAACGACTTTCTGCGGCGGAAAATCCTATTTCCAGATCAAAAACCGGAAAGAGCAGCAAGGTGATTGGGACTCGCTCTTTCGTCCAGCAGCTTGTCAAAACTTTCTTGACAGGCTGAGCGAAAATCGCTTCATTGCAGTTTTCGCGCCCGGAAAACTGAAAGATTTCAGCAAAAGCCGGAGAGTGTGGCAGTGTCGGGGAGCCCGCTTCCCGCACAAAATCAAGAGCGGGCATACAAAAAGCGCCGGACAAGCCGCCCGGCGCTCTCCATGATATATCATCCGTCAGCCCAGATACTTCACGCTGACCCAGCCTTCTTTTACACGGCCGCCCTTGCTGTAGGACACATACGCCCAGTCGCCCGAAACGCGGGTGACGCGCACAGTCGCGCCCTGCTTGAGCGTGTCGATGCGCGATCCGTTCGCGCGCCGGCGCACGTTCAGCCTCTCGCACGTGACGGTGTAGGTTTTGCCCGCCTTCACGTCGGCCGCGCTGGTCTCGCCGCCTTTTTTGAGATACTTCATCGCCACCCAGCCGCTCTGGCCGCCGTGCGTCACATAGCCCCAGTCGCCGTTGAGCTTGGAGACATAGAGCACCGTGCCGCGCGTGAGCGTGTTCAGCCGCTTCGACTTCGTGTTGGGCGTGGCGCGCAGGCTCAGCTTGGAGGCCAACACAGTGTATGCGCCGGTGTCGGCCGCAGAGACGCGCGTGAGATACTTCTTGTCCACATAGCCGGTCGTTCCGTCGGAGAGACGGACGCGCCACCAGCCGCTCTTAGAGGACAGATAGGTCACCTTCGTGCCGCGCCGCAGATGCTTGATGACAGTATAGCCCTTCCCCGCCCCCGCGCGCATATTCAGCACGCCGGCGGTCACGACATACTGATCGCCCGATTTGGCCAGCGTCGACGAGCCCGCGACGGGCTGTGTGGATCGGGCAACGGCCAGCGCCGGCACGGATGCGCCCAGCGTCAGGGCAACGAGCAGCGCGCACAGTATGCGGCGCGCCCACACGGCAATGCGATTCATGATGAAACCCCTCTCTTGCGTCGTTTTTCTTAATTATGCCATCATTACCCGTTCAAGTCAAGCCGGGCAATCATTACAATTCTATTAAAGTATGCACGAGCGCATACTTTCTCCCATCTTCATTTATATAGACGCTGAATGTCCCTCTCCGGTTTCCCATTTTTCCGCATTTTTTCCAGATTCTGTGCAAAAAAAGCAGCGCTCACAGCCTTTTGCCGCAAGCGCCGCGTCCCTCCTCAGCTCAGCCGCTTTTTAAGCGCGCGCAGTCCCTTCAGAAGCAGCGCGCAGACCGCCCGCCAGAGCGCCGCGCCCGCAATGAACTGCGCCGCGCCGCACGCAATGCCGAAGGGCAGGTTGTTCTCGCCGACCGACACGCCTTCCGAAATCTCCCGCATGATATACGTCGAAGAGCAGACCTGCGCACCGAACAGACAGGCCGCCTTCAGCACGAAAAACAGCCCGGCAATGAACAGCGCCCGGCAGATCGCCTCTATCGTCATGCCCTCGAGATTAAGCAGCCGCCTGAGCGCCCCGCGCGCCTTTTCAGCGGTGGCCTTCGTGTTTTTATCGTTGTCCACGCTCCCATCCCTCCTGCCGCGTTATTTCATTTATAATGTATCATTTTTAACACAGACTGTCAGCGCCCTTTTCGCCGCGTCCGAATCCCGTTTTCGCATTTGACACTCCACGGCGTATGTGCTATACTCAATAGAGAAAAACGAGAGGGAAAATTCCCTTTCCGCACACAGAACAGGCCCGGCCATGCGCCGGCCTTTAGCGCGATTCCATGCCACAACACATCAAAGGAGACATGCCAATATGAAAGCCATCGTCAACGGAAAAATCATACTGCCCGACTCCATCGTCGAGGGGCGCGCGCTGCTCTTCGATGAAAAGATCATCGGCCTGAGCGAAACCGTGCCGCAGGGCGCGGAGATCATCGACGCGAAAGGCCGCTATGTCGCGCCCGGCCTGGTGGACATACACATCCACGGCTATCTGGGCGAGGACACCTCCGACGGCAGCGTCGAGGGCATCCGCAAAATGGCCGAGGGCATCGTCAAAAACGGCGTCACCGCCTGGCTGCCCACCACAATGACCGTGTCCTACGACGAGCTGCACCGCGCCTTCGACGCCGTGCGCACGCTCATGGACAAAAAGAACAACCCCAAGGGCGCGCAGGTCATGGGCGTTCACGCCGAGGGGCCGTTCATCAATCCCTCCAAGAAGGGCGCTCAGGCCGTGGAGTACATCCGCCCCGCCGACGCCCCCTTCCTGATCGAAAACAGCGACGTCATCCGCATCGCCACGATCGCCCCCGAAATGCCCGGCGCGCTGGACTGCATCCGCGAGGTGACCGAAAAGACCGGCATACTCATGTCGATGGGACACACCGCCGCCAACTATGAGACCGCCAAGGCCGGCATCGAGGCGGGCATACGCCACGCCACCCATCTGTTCAACGCCATGACGCCCCTCAATCACCGCGACCCCGGCGTGGTCGGCGCGTCTCTGGCCGACGACCGCGTCAGCACCGAGCTGATCGCCGACACATTCCACATCAGCCCCGATCTGTTCGGCCTGGTGGCCAAGGTCAAGGGCGACAACCTGATCCTCATCACCGACTGCACCCGCGCGGGCGGCCTTGAGGACGGCGAATACACGCTGGGCGGACAGCCGTTCTTCCTCAAGGGCATAGAATGCCGCCTGGCCGACGGCACAATCGCCGGCAGCGTGCTCAAGCTCAACAACGCCGTGCGCAATATGCGCGAGCACACCAATCTGCCGCTCGAGCAGATCGTGCGCATGGCCTCGATCAACGCTGCCAAGTGCATCGGCCTTGACAAGACCAAGGGCTCGCTGGAGGCCGGCAAGGACGCCGACATCATACTCGCCGACGAAAACTTCGCCGTGTCCGAGACCATCATCGCCGGCGAAACCGTCTGGGCGGCCGAGTAAAATTCATCTCAAGTACACATCAGGCGCAATCAGGGGCTCTGCTTTTTCAGAAAAAGTGGAGTCCTTTTTCTTGCGCTGCCGCATTTTCGCCACACTCTTCATCGATCGATAATCAACTTCATGAAATAATATGCGCAAATTTACGAATATGCGTTGATTTATGCCGTATACAGCCGTATAATAGCTGCAATCCGACGGAGGATCCACGATGAAACGGCGCGACGCTTTCCGTGCCATTCCACCGAAAGCAAAATCCCTCAAATTTACAATATAATAGAGGTGTATGTTGATGAATCGCACGATGAAACGCCTGGCCTCGTTTCTGCTCGTCGCCGTTTTGACCTTCTCCTGCAGCACCGCTCTCGCCTGCACCGGCTATTATGTCGGCAAGGACGCCAGCGCCAGCGGCCACACAATCATCGGCCATACGGTCGACGCGTGGAACACCGCGCAGGCCAAGCAGGTCGTCTATCC
>CAKUAV010000019.1 GCA_934636425.1 uncultured Clostridia bacterium | reverse complement strand
GGCTGGGAGCTTGTTAAAATTGCCTATACTATGTCCACCCAGGAGCACCCCACCAGCGATTTCGTTGCTACCCTGAAGTACACCAAAGTGTTGGCTCCCGAAGCCAACACACCCGCGATGTTCACTCAGATTGCTTTCCCGGCGAAAATGTCTGGAAATGATGTGACCACTCGCATTTCTCAGAACGGTCAGTTTGGCATTCAGGTCGTTGCTCAGGCCATGCAGGCGAACGGCTTTGATACTTGGGAAAAGGCCTTTGAGGCTTTCGATGCGAAGTAATCGAAATTGAGCTTTTCGATCCCGGCCTGCCCCGTCAACGGGCAGGCCATACGGGGATATTCGGCGCGGCGCGTGGAATCTCCCCGCATGGCCTGAAGAATGCGGCCAGAGCAACGAATGAACTGGAATTCCCGTCTAATATTATTATGGGTATCTGTGAAAGGAGACGACCTTCCATGACCAAGCGAAAAATCTTCCTGCTGGCTGTCCTCGTATGCTGCGCGGCGCTCGCCGCGGCCGGAACGCTGGCCTATTTCACCGCCGAGGAGACGGCTGTAAACGTCATCACCACTGGAAAGCTCGCCATGACGCTTCACGAGGAGACCACCGACGGCAAGCCCTTCCCGAAGGAGGGCGTTTCCGGCGTTATGCCCGGGCAGGTCGTCGACAAGGTCGTGTATATCGAAAACACCGGTACGGTCGACTTTTACGCCCGCATTGCGCTGGCGCTGAGCGTGACCGGCGCGGACGGCAAGCCGCTCTCGCCCGACGTCATGGCGCTTGATATCAACACCGCCGACTGGACGAAAAAGGGCGATTACTACTATTACAACAAGCCCCTCGCCCCCGGCGAAAAGACCGAGCCGCTGCTCAAAACCGTGACGTTCGCTGCCGACATGGGCAACGAATACATGGAATGCACCGCGAAAATCAACGTGTCCGCCCAGACCGTGCAGAGCCGCAACAACGGCGATACCGTCCTCGACGCGCAGGGCTGGCCGGAAACCAAGTAAGGAGGAACGGACATGAAACGCAAATTCCTCGCAGTTTTGCTGAGCGTCGCGCTTGTGCTGACGGCCTGCCCGTTCGCCTTCGCGACGGAAGACGACTTCACGCCCACGCCCGCGCCCGAGGTCACGCCTGCGGCCACACAGACCGCGTCCGTGACCGAGTCGACGCACGAAAATAGCGACGCGCCGACAACTGACCCGACGCAGACGACCACCGACGCGCCCGTGACCGACCCGACTCAGTCCACCGAGCCGTCGAGCGACCCGACTCAGTCCACTGAGCCGTCGAGCGACCCGACTCAGTCCACCGAGCCGTCGAGCGACCCGACTCAGCCCACTGAGCCGTCGAGCGACCCGACTCAGTCCACCGAGCCGTCGAGCGCCCCGACTCAGTCCACCGAGCCGTCGAGCGACCCGACTCAGCCCACCGAGCCGACAACCGACCCGACTCAGCCCACCGAGCCGACAACTGACCCGACTCAGCCCACCGAGCCGACCGCCGACCCGAACCCGCTGAAGGCCGCCATGACCGCGAACAAGCCGTCCGTGCTGGCCGGCAGCGAGAAGATCGAGCTGACGCTGAGCGTGGCCGGCGGCGATGCGCCCTACAGCGTGGCCGTGACCAGCGCGCAGGGCGAGACCGTGCTGTCGAGCGAAATACTGACGCTGAACGAGGCCGGCGAGATCGTCTGGGGCGCGGACGCTGCGCCCGAGATGGGCGCGCAGAGCCTGACCGCCGTCGTGACCGACGCGCTTGGCCGCACCGCCACGGCGAAGGTCGAGCTGCCCGTCGCGGAGAAGATCAGCGAGGACGTCGCCGCCACCGTGCGGAACGTCGAGCTGACCGGCGACTGGGCGAAGGATCTGATCGCCGTCGCCAGGACTCAGATCGGCTATCACGAGAGCGAGACCTCGTTCCGCATTGACGCGGACGGCAAGCAGCACGGCTACACGCGCTACGGCCTGTGGTATGGCAACGCGTACGGCGAGTGGTGCGGCATGTTCATCTCCTTCTGCCTGAACTACGCGAATGTTCCCGAGGCCGACTTCCCGCGCGAGGCGAACTGCAACAAGTGGCGCAGCGCGCTGAAGGGCATCGCCGTCTATGAGGACGACGAGGACGCCTACACCCCCGCGCCCGGCGATCTGGTCTTCTTCGACATCACCGGCGAGACCAACGACCCCGGCCATGTGGGCATTGTCACCCGCGTGGACGGCGACAAGATCTACACAATCGAGGGCAACCAGATCAGGGCTGTCCGCGAGATGGAGTATAAAAAGGACGACAAGACCATCGTGGGCTATGCCAACATGGCCAAGATCGTCGCGCGCGCTGCGGTGAAAACGGCGACTGACAAGCCCGCCGAGACCGACTACGCCGCCATCGCCGGGCGCACCGGCATAATGACCGGCGACAAGGTGAACGTCCGCGAGCAGCCCGCCAAGGACGCCGCGCCGCTCGGCCAGACCGGCGTGAAGGGCGAGACCGTGACCGTGATCGCCGCGGAGACTGTGGGCGAGGAGATCTGGCTCAAGGTCGAATACGGCGAGATCACCGGCTATGTCAGCGCAAAGTACGTCTTTGTCCCGGCGGCGGAGAAGGCCGCGGAGGCGACGGCTGAGCCGACTGTGGAGCCGACGATTGTGAACAACGCCACTGCCGCGGCGGTTGAGGGCGGCGTTGAGCTGACCTTTGCCGTGAGCGACGAGAACGCTTCCTATATATGGGAGCGCGGCGCGCTGAACGACGCGGGCGAGCTGGTCTGGGAGACCGCAGCCGAGGGCAGCGCGTACACCGTGCCCGCGACCGTCGAGGGCATGAAATACGTCTATCGCTGCACGGCGGGCGCTCTGGTGAGCGAGCCCGTCAAGGCCGTGCGCGACGACATTTACGAGTGGCTGAACACGGCCGACGTGACCGACGATATGCTCGCGCGGGCGCTGAATGCGGCCAGCCTTGAGTCGCTGGTGCTGGAGGGCGAGGCGCTGGTATCGGTGCGCGATGGGCAGACCGTCGCGGACTACGACGCGGAGACCGGCGCGCTGATCGACCGCGCCACCGGCCTGACTGTGGCTTACATTGTTGACGGAACGGTTGTCCCCGCCGTGCAGGCCGGGGACGCCGCCTGATCCGGCGAGACGGATAGGAGGAAAGCGGTATGAAAACGACGAAAACATTCCGGCTGCTGGCCGTCCTGCTGGCGTTGGTGCTGGCGTTCGGCGCAATGCCCGCGCTGGCTGTTGAGATTGACAGCAGCGATTATGCCGCATGGACGCAGAGCGCCGTTGACGATCTGTATGGGCGGCTCATGGCGGCCGAGAATTACGAGGACTATATCGCCATTGTGGAGACCCTGAGCGAAACCGCGCGCACCGCTTTCTTCAACGCCCTGACGGAGGAGCAGCAGGCGGCGCTGGAAGAGCATGCCATAACGCTGACTCCCGCAAGCGAGGCCTTTGAGCCGATCGTGCGCTTCACGAAGGTTGGCCCGCTGCTGCCCGCGCCCGCGAGCGGCGCGCGGATGATGAGAGCCGCCGCGCGGAATGGCGGCAGCGATAAGGGCATTGTTCTCAATAAGACTGCTGTCAAAGATGGGGACGGCTATAAGATCACGCTGGAAGCGTATGCGACTGGTGAAAGTACGACCACTGTGTCTAATGAACCTGTCGATATCGTTCTTGTGCTGGATGTTTCGGGGTCGATGGATGAGAAAATGTCAGAATATAAAGCTGTTTATAATTTGAATAAGAAAAATACGTATTATATTCAGCAATATGGGAGATATACCCAGGTAGGGTGGAGCAATTATTACGAAGAATGGGGATATTCTAGCGGTTTCTTAGGTTTGACATGGAATAACGTTACACCTAAGACCGAAGAAAACGATACTGATCCGAACCATG
The DNA here is from genome assembly GCA_934636425.1 of uncultured Clostridia bacterium. GTDB lineage: Bacteria > Bacillota > Clostridia > Christensenellales > Aristaeellaceae > Firm-10. Next base: position 23,878 of record CAKUAV010000019.1, on the reverse strand, counting down.
TGCAGTTTTACGAGCTGCGTGAAAGCAACACGACCAAGTTGGAGACTTTGAAAACTGCCGTGAATGGTTTCATAGACAAAGTCGAAGCAACGAAAGCGGGAAGCCGAATTGCGATCGTCAAGTTCGCAGGCAAGAAGAGAGATAAGGTTGGAAATGAGTATTATAATTATGGTCAATACAACTACTCACAGATGGTTACAAATAACTTTGTTACAACGTCGAGTTCTACGATTTCACAAACCGAAGCAGTAAATAGCTTAAAAGCGAAAGTGAATCAACTTATAGCAGGAGGTGCAACTCAGGCCAATTACGGCATGGAGCATGCGAAAACCCTGATTGATTTAGCAAACGGTGATTTCAAAGAACGCAAAAAGGTCGTCATCATGTTTACGGACGGTGAACCGACCAGTTCGAATGGGTTCGAGACCGATGTTGCCAACGGTGCTATAAGTGCCAGCAAGAGCATTAAGGACGCAGGTGCTACAGTTTATACCATCGGCGTTTTCAGTGGCGCAAACGGTACGCCGGTGTCTGGTTGGGATGGTGTATCTCAGACTAACAAGTATATGCATCTGGTGTCTTCCAACTACAAGAACGCCACAAGCATGACGAATATCGGGAATGCCACCTATCCTGAGGGAGGAAAGAGCTATTTCCTGTCAGCGGGCAGCGCTGGTGAGCTGAATAGCATCTTCACGCAGATCAGTCAGCAGGTTGGCGGAAGTACGTCACAGCTTGATGCAACGTCTGTTATCAAGGATGTCGTTACGCCGTACTTTAATATGCCTGAAAATGTCAGTGAAGTGAAGGTGTATACGGAAGATTCAAATGGAGACACCAGCACTTGGATTAATAAGACAGAGCTAGCGAATGCAAAAATTGCGCTTGATCCTACCAACAACACTGTTTCCGTTTCGGGGTTCTCCTTCAAGGATAACTGGTGCGGCTCAAAAAAGGATTCAACAGGAACCGTTGTTGGCTTCCATGACGGCAAGAAGCTCATCATCGAATTCACGGTTACTGCGAAGGATAAATTCCTCGGCGGCAATGACGTTGTAACAAACGGCAAGGATTCCGGCATCTATGATGGCGCTGGAAATCTTGTTGAGGAATTTGAGCTTCCTAAAGTAGACGTGACCATCAAGGAGCCTGCGATTACCTTGCCTGATGCCAATGTCTATCTGGGCGCGTACTTTAGTGAGACCGTCAACGCGGAGGATCTGAAGAAGGGCACAAAGATCAAGTTCGGTGAAAATATTGAGCTGGATTTGAGTAAGCCCGATCAGAACTGGGGGCTGGAAGCTTGGCAGACGGAGTACGTTAACAACATTGAAGTCAAGGTTACGGACAAGGACGGCAATGTGGTAACGGACTTTGCAAAGCTGACAGATGACACGCAGTACAAGGTTTCTGTTTCCATCAAGCCTAAGACCCCTAAGGAAGGCAATAATGGCTATGATAAGACTATGGAGGGTACAATTCATGTGTTCAAGCCTGAGCTGACCTTCAAGGACAGCACGGTGGAGTACAGAAAAACGGTAGTAACCGGCTATGAGGGCAATAAAGTCAGCGAAGTGTGGAAGAGCAGCGACGGAATACTTGATAATGAAGCCACTATGCTGACGAGTACGCCTGAGCTGACGCTAACCTATACTCCGAAGGGCGGAAGTCTTGACGATACTGGGCTTGTCATTTCTACTGAGGACATCCCCGTGAAGGTTGATGTGGCTCTCAACGGAAGTACCGAGATCAATGAAGTTCCTGTGACTAACTACACCACCTTCGTGCATCAGGCTTGCATGGATGCGGCGCTGAACTGCCAGTGGGAGAATGTGAAGAATGCGGATGATCTCAGCAACCCCGCCTTTCTCCTGCACGTCAAGGGCGTTTATGCCGACCTGACGATCACGAAGAGCGGCGCGAATGAGACCGCTGATCCCGGCCAGAGCTTCCTCTTCACGGTGACCGGCCCCGACAATTACAGCACTGAGGTCATCATCGTGGGCAATAAGTCCGTGACGCTCAAGAACCTGAAGATCGGCACTTACACCGTGACCGAGGATACCAGCTGGTCTTGGCGCTATACGCTCGATAAGGCGAGCGAGTTAATCGAGCTGAAAGCCAACGAAACGAACACGGTTACGATCAACAACACGCGCGAGAAAGACCAGTGGCTTGACGGCAATGTACGCACCGACAACAAGTTCACCGGCACGGCTGCGACGACTAACTGACGGGAGGTGAGCGAGGATGAAGCGTATCAATAAGAAGGTTATCCTGCTGGCGGTCAGCCTGGTGCTGATTCTGTCCGCGGCCATTGGCGGCACCGTCGCTTATCTGATCGATCAGACTGGTTCGATCATGAACACGTTCACCCCGGCCAACGTTACGCCGCATATCGACGAGGAGTTTAATGGCAGCGTCAAGAACGATGTCCAGATCACGAACAGCGGCGATATTCCCGCCTACATCCGCGTGAAGGTTGTTGTGACGTGGAAAGACAAGGATGACAATGTTTACGGTGCGGCTCCCAAGGCAGACGAGGACTACAATTGGACGAGTGGTAGTGACAAGTGGTTTTTGAAGGATGGCTTCTACTACTATTCCGAGCCGGTTGCAGCGAAGGGAACAACAGAGATCCTGTTTACGGATTGTAAGCTCAAGGATGGCGTGAAAGCTCCCGAGGGCTATAACCTGTCCGTCGACATTCACGCTCAGGCGATTCAGGCAGAGCCGACAACGGCTGTGACCTCTGCGTGGGGCGTGACAGTTGGTGCGGACGGCACGCTCAGCGCGAATTAAGGAGGCGTTCATATGAAACAGTTCATGAAAGTATGCGGCGCGCTCCTGCTGGCGCTCGTCCTGCTGACCGGCGCGGCGCTGGCCGACGACGCCGCCGTGCGCTATGAGGGCGGCGCGGAGAAGTTCGTGTTCCTGCCCGGCAGCAGCTATTCGGACAGCGACCTGTTCGCCAACTTCAAGAACGTGCTGCCCGGCGACGTGATCGAGCAGAAGATCGCCGTGCGCAACGACACCGGCAAGCAGGTTCGCATCTATATGCGCGCCGAGCCGGTCTCCGACGCGGACAAGGACTTCCTCGATCAGCTGAGCCTGACCGTCAAGTCCGGCGATTCGACCATCTTTGAGGGCACCGCCGGCGAGCAGGACGGCCTCGCCAAGAACACACTGCTGGGCACGTTCAAGAAGGACGGCTCGGTCGAGCTGACAGCGACGCTCACCGTGCCCGCCGAGCTGGACAACGCCTACATGGGCCGCGAGGGCAGAGTGCCGTGGACGTTCCTCGTCGAGGAAATCCCCGTCGACGACACCCCGCAGACCGGCGACTGGTTCAGCTTGCCGATCTGGCTTGCGCTGGCCGCCGCCGCCGCGATTGCGCTGGCCGTCGCGATTGTGAAAAATCGCCGCGCCCGCAAGGCCTGACAGCATTTACCGGGAGGGCAGCTCGCCTTCCCGGCTTTTTTGAGGTGAACCATGCGCAGAAACCGAACCCGATGGCTGATCGCCGCGCTGATGATCGCGCTGGCCGTCGCCGCAGCCGTCATCGTCTATAAAACGCGAGAATACGCCGCCGGGAACGCCTTTTACGATTCCCTGCGCGGCATGAGGTGACCATGAAACGCATTGCACTGCTCATTGCGGCGCTGCTGATCGCCGCGCTGCCCGCCCTCGCCGATGAACAGCTCGACGCGGACAGGCGGCTCGTCGAGGCGCTCTTCGCCGCCGCCGCCGGCACGACCGCCGATGCGGAAAAAACCGCGCGCGCCGACATGACCGACGAGGAAGCCGCCGCGCGCACTCAGGCGCTGGCCGACTACCGCCGCCTGAGCAAAATCTGGCTGACCGCCGCCCTTGCGCCCGATCCCGAAATTGATGCGACTCCCGCGCCCACCGCAGCGCCTGCTCCCGAGGCGACGCCCGTCCCCACGCTCGACGAGGCGTTTTACGCGCTTTCGGAAAACGAAATTGGCCGCGCCTATCTGAATTTGCTCTCGGCGCAGGACGCGGCGGACTGCCTTGAGGAGACGCGCGCCGCGGTGAACCGCTGGCTTGATACGATCGACGCGGACGCGCTCACCGAGATGAACGCCGACTACGCCTGCTGGCTCTATGCGCCCGATACGCCGATCGACTATCCCGTCGTGCACGGCGAGGACAACGATTACTATCTGCATCGCCTGTTCAACGGCGAGCATAACGCCTGCGGCACGCTGTTCATCGATTATCGCAATCTCGGCGATTTTCAGGACCCCAACACGCTGCTCTACGGCCACCATATGCGCAACGGCAGCATGTTCAAGGCGATCACCTACTATGCCGATCAGGCGTATTTCGACAGCCACCCGTTCATGCTGATCGTCACGCCCGAAAAGCGCTATGTGCTCGAGCTGCTTGCGGGCTACACCACATCCAAGCGCGATCACTGCTATGACATCGCTATCAGCGACGCAAGCGACATGGCCGCGTTCGTCGAGGAGGCGCGCGCCAAGTCGAATTTCCTCTCGGCCGTCGAGGTCAGGCCGGGCGATCATCTGGTCACATTGTCCACCTGCGCCTATGCGTTCGAGAACGCGCGCTATATCGCCATCGGCCGCCTGAACGAATTGAAGGCTCTGGCTGTTCCCATTGAAGAGTAAAGAACATCGCCCGCCCGACGAACGAACGCCGGACGGGCGATGCTTTTTGAGACACGCTCTATGAGCCGGTGCTGCTGTAATGCCTCACGCCGAAGCGCCACAAAAGCAGCGTGAGCGCAAAGAACGCGCCGCAGACCGGCAGCGCCAGACAGCCGATCCAGCTTGGCTCGCCCCAGCCGCAGATCGTCGAGGCGGGATAGTAGGCGAACATGAACATTGGAAAGACGAATGTGAACGTGCGCCGAAGTCCCTGCGGCAGGTATTTCGGCGGCGCCTTGGCCACCTGATAGCTGCCGTTGGTGAATATGTACAGCTCGATCGGCGATATGGTGAAGAATGAGATCACCGAGTTGATGATGAACAGCCCCACATAGGTCATCACGCCGCCGGCCAGCGCGCCCAGCAGCACGAACAGCTTTGGCAGCGTCATGCGCACCGACTGCGCGGAAAGCGTCAGTATGACCAGAATCAGCCCGCCGCTCACACGGCTCAGCCGCGTTATGGAAAAGTTCAGCGTGAGCGCCTGCAAAAAGGCTGAGCGCGGCCTGAGCAGAACGCGGTCGAACGCGCCGTCCCGAATGGAATGGGGAAACATATCGAACCCGCGCCCCAAGAGCTCCGACAGGCCGAAGCTCAACAGCGCCATGCCGTAGATCAGCAGTATTCGCGCCGCCGTCCATTCGCCCACCGCGCCGAAGCGATCGAGCATGAGCAGCGCGTCCAAGGGATCGGTGATCACATAGATCAGCGAGGGCAGCGGCAGCAGCAGCCAGCCCTTGTACTGCATCTGGCCGGCCAGAACAATGCGCATATAGCCGAAATAGAGGCCGAGCGGCGATTGCGAAAAGCGTCTCTTCATATCGGTCAGCCTCCCTGCACGATCAGCCGCTTCAGATTGCGGCCGACCCAGAAGCGCCCCAGCAGCACGATGAGCGCGCCCCAGAACGCCTGCAGCGTCAGCACGCGCGGCAGCTCGGACAGCGCCGCCGAGCCGACCAGAAAGCGCAGCGGCAGATCCATCAGCCCCGCGAACGGCTGCATGGCAAGGAAGCGCTGCATGGAATCCGGCCAGAGCTGGAGCGGCAGTATCGATCCGGCCAGCACCTGCACCACCACCAGGAACATATTGGCCGGCGCGTGGCCGATGCGCACGTCCATGCACATCGCGTAGCTCAGGCAGGCCACAGCGCAGGAGAAGAGCACGCCGGTCGAGAGTGTGATCAGCCCCGCCAGAAGGGACAGCGGCGCGGCGCTCAGGCGCAGCCCCAGCTCCCCGGGCGTGATCAGCGCGGCCAGCAGCAGCGGCGCAAGCGCCGTGATAAACGGCGCGAGCCGGGCGGACAACTCGCTGAAGTACCAGTGCCCGTAGAGATCGAGCGGCCGCACCAGATCGTAGGCAACCTCGCCCTTGCAGATGCGGCTCCATATATTCATGTTCATGCCGAAGCCGGGCAGCAGATTGAGCGCGATTTCCTTGAGCCAGACAAAGGCGATCGCCTGCCGGAGCGTCAGACTGGCCGTACCCGAACCGAAGCGATAGAACGTCGCGAGAATCGCCGCGTGCACATAGGCCCAGAATATGCTGGTGACGATCTGACTCCAGAAGGCCGCGCGGTATTGCAGGCTGCCGAGAAACTGCTGGCGGAAGAGGGCGATATAGGCCTTCATGTGCGCACCTCCTCACGCCGTCATGCCCATGCGGGCGTACATTTCGGCCACAAGATGATCGATATCCGGCGCTTCCACGGTGAGATCGGCCAGCGGACAGGCGGCGGCGAGCCGCGCGATCATCTGCTCGGCGGGCGTCTTTTCGGGGAGGAAGGTGATCAGCGCGTCGCGGCCGTTGAGCGTCACCGACTGCGCGCCGGTTAGATCGAGCTGAGCGCGCTCCTCGGCCAGCCGCGCGCGTATGATGCGGTGCGGCGCGTATCGGGCGCGCAGTGCGTCTATGCCGCCGGAGAACAGCAGCCGCCCCTTGCCGATGACCATAACGCGGCGGCACAGCGCCTCCACGTCGTCCATGTCGTGCGTCGTGAGCAGCATGGTCACGCCCTCGCGGCGGTTGAGATCGATCAGGAAATCGCGCAGCGCCAGTCTGGTGACCGCGTCCAGCCCGATGGTCGGCTCGTCGAGGAAGAGTATCCGCGGGCCGTGCAGCAGCGCGCCTATGAACTCGCACTTCATGCGCTGGCCGAGACTGAGCTGGCGCACCGGCGTGTTGAGCAGCGAGGACGCGCCCAGGAGCGCCGTGAGATCGTCCAGCCGCCGCCGGTAATCGGACGGTGAGACGCGGTAGATATCGCGCAGCAGCTCGAACGAATCGATCACCGGCGTGTCCCACCACAGCTGGCTGCGCTGGCCGAACACCACGCCGATGGACGCGACGTGCCGCACGCGCTCCTTCCATGGCACGCGCCCCATGACGGAAACGCGGCCCGAATCGGGCGTGAGTATGCCGCTCATCATCTTGATTGTGGTGGATTTGCCCGCGCCGTTGGGGCCGATATAGCCCACCAGCTCGCCCTCGTCCACCGTGAAGGACACATTGTCCACCGCGCGGATGGTCTGCGTGTCCCGCGTGAAGGCCCCGCGCACTGCGCCGAGCCATCCTTTCTGCCGTTTGCGCAAGGCAAAGCTCTTGCACACCTGCTCCAGTTCGATCTGACTCATGATGCTTCCTCCTTGATCGGGTCGTTGAGTGTCAGTCGCCCCATAAGTATAAGAAAAAACAGGCGAAAAGGCAAAGCGCGGCTCGCTGTGCGCTCATCCTCGCGTCGGCCGCAAAAGAAAGATGCTGAAAAATGCTCTTTTTTTCTCCGAAATGCTTGACAAATCGCAGCTTTGGCCGTATACTATATTTAATCTTAGGGAGACCCCTATAGGGGCTTTGGTTACTAGCGCCTAAAAACAGCTTTTTCCGCTTCGAATGGATTCGAGGCGGTTTTTTTATGTGATATTATAAAAAAGACTGCGTCAGATGCGGAATGCTCTCGGCCGCTTCTGCCCCGGGCGCGGGAAACGGCGGCGCGCGGAACATTTGCATACGGCATATCATCTTCGCGCTTTGAGGCTGCGGATCAATGCGTTTTCCGGCGGAGCGCTTGACTGGACGCGGCGTGTCCCTGTATAATTAAGACAGATTTGAATCCGGAGGTGGGGCATTATGAAGAGAACCCGCAGGCCGCAGACATTCTCCCGGGGCATCGGCCGGGTGCTGGCGCTGTCGACGCTGCCTCTGGTGGCGCTGCTCATCGTGAGCAATATATATTCGATCGGCTATTCCAACCGCCTTACGACCAACTCTCAGCGGCAGATGGTGGAGCAGATGGTGGGGCAGATCGATTCCGATCTGGAGATGATCGAGCGCTCCATCACCAGCCTCGCCTTCTCGGAGCCGGAATTCGGCACAATGGGGCATGGCGAGAGCAAGCTCTCCGTGCATCTGGCCAGCCATGTGATCTCCCAGCGATTTTCCACAATGACGAACGCCTTCCCGCTGATAGGCGGCCTGTTCATGTACAGCGCGTCGGATCAGGCCTATGTGGAGCGCATCGCGGAGGGCGATTACAGCTACAGCTTCCGGCAGAGCATGCGCAGCCTGATCCGCGAGCAGCAGGATTGGAAGCAGGAGAGCGGAAAATGGCGCGTGCAGGCGGTCGGGGAGCGCTATATGCTCATGTACGCCCTGCGCAGAGATGATTCCTACATGGCCGTGCTGGCCGATCCGCAGCGCCTGATGACCGCGAAGGAGGACGTGTGGCGCGTGACATACACCGACGAGAACGGCGTCGCGCTCATGCCGGGCAGCGGGCTGAATCTCGAGAAGGTGGGCGAGCAGGACTGTTCTGAGCAGAGCGTCTATGTGGAGGACGGCGCGGGCGCGCGCTATCTGGCGGTGTGGAACCGGCTGAACCGCGCCCCGGTAAAGCTGGTGCTGACGGTTTCCGGCGCGGGCTACTGGAAGCGGCTGACGCCGGCGCAGATCGTGATGCTGGCGCTGTCGCTGATCACTGTGTTCATCGTGCCGCTGTCCCGGCGGTGGGTGAATCGCGCCTTCCTGCGCCCGCTGGACGAGCTTTCCGGCGCCATGGAGCAGATCCGCGGCGGGGATCTCAGCCACCCCATAGACCATGAATATCCCACCGTGGAGCTGGATCAGGTGCGCGCCACATTCAACAACATGATCTCCCAGATACGCACGCTCCGCATAGAGGCCTATGAGCGCGAGCTGGATCGCCAGCGGGTGGAAATGCAGTGCATGCACATGCAATTGAGGCCGCACTTCTTTCTGAACTGCCTGAAGAACATATACGCCTCCGCGGAGGGCGGCAAGTATGATCAGGTGAAGGAGATGACGCTGAACATAGCCGACTACATCCGCTATCTGTTCCGGGACAACCTCAAGATGGTCACGCTGCGCGAAGAGGTGAACTATGTGCGCAACTATATCCGCATTCAGCAGCTGAGCCATACGCTGCCGCCCATATGCGAATATTCCGTGCCGGAGGAGCTGATGGAGCAGCCCGTGCTGCCCCTGTTCATGGAAACATTTGTGGAGAACGCGGTCAAGCACCAGTGGCGGCCTGACCGGCAGCTGTACATACAGGTGCGCGCGGCGGTGCTGACCACGGAGGAGGGGCGGCTGCTGGATATCACGGTGACCGACAACGGAGACGGCTTTACGCCGGAGGTGCTGGAGCGCATCAACGCGCTGCCCTCCGACTCCTACTACGGCGAGGAGCACGTCGGGCTGAGCAATCTGAAGCACCGCCTGCGCCTGGCCTACGGCGAAAAGGCGGTGATGGCCTTCTACAACGGCGAAAAGGGCGCGGTGTGCGAGGTCATCTGCCCCCTCGAGGAGGGAAAGGTATGAATGTGCTCATTGTGGACGATCTGATCGAAGTGGTGCGCAGCGTGTCCAGCGGCGTACACTGGCAGCAGCTGGGCGTGGCGCAGGTGTTCATCGCCTGCAGGGTGGATGAGGCAAAGCGCATACTCGGGGCGCACGAGATCGCCCTGCTGCTGTGCGACATCGAAATGCCGCCCTCCAGCGGCTTTGAGCTGCTGGAGTGGGTGAGAGCTCAGGGCATGACCACCGAGTGCATTTTCCTCACGTCTCACGCGGAATTCGACTACGCCCAGCGAGCTGTGAAGCTGGGTTCGTTCGATTACATTCTGCAGCCCGCCCGGTTTGCGGACATCGAGGCGGCGGTGAGCCGCGCCATGGATCGCATTGAGGAGCGGCGCAGGCGCGAGGACGCAGCCCGCTACGGCGCATACTGGCGGGAGAAAAAGGTGATTCTGGCGGAGGCCTGCTTTGCGCGGTTCCTGTCCGGCGACGGGCGGGACGTGCAGGGCTTTTCAGAAGAGCTGACCCGGCTGGGCTATTCCTTCCGGCCGGAGGAGGAGATGTGTCCCGTTCTGGTGCAGACCCATGAGCGGGCGCAGGAATCCGACGCAGACGCGCTGCGCGCATACTGCCGCACGCTCATGGGCCGAACCGAGCGCACGCTGCTGGTGGTGCGCTCCGGGGAGGGCTGTTTTCTGACGCTGTTTTTCGGCGGGGAGACCGACTGGAAGGATCTGGCGGCGGTGTTTGAGAGCATCGGAAAGAGCTGGGAGGCCGACGGCCGGGGGAAGAGTCCGGCCTTCTACATTGGCGAGGTGATCCATATCGGGGAACTGTACGGCCAATGGCGCTGGCTGGAGGCGCGCATGAACGACAACGTGGCGCGCTACGGCGGCGTGTTCGCCCCGGCGCAGAAGGAGGAAATCTCCCACTATGTGTACACATTTCCGGATATGCAGCGCTGGGCGCAGCTGCTGACTCAGGGCGAATGCGGAGCCGCGCGGCGGGAGGCGCTGGACTATCTGCGCGCGAGCCATGACGAGGGGCTGGTCAACGCGGAGTTTCTGGCCAAGTTCCATCAGGATTTCATACAGATGTTTTTCATCGTGGCGCAGGCGTGGAAGACGCGCACGCACGACATATTCTATGAAGAATATCCGTTCCGGGACTTTCTGCAGGCCTACACGTCCTATACCAAGATGGTGGATCTGGTCGAGTTTGCCATGGGCTATGTGGAAAAGCGCATAGGCGCGCCCCGGCGCAGCGAGTCGCCCGTCAAGCAGGCCATAGACTACATACGCCAGAACATCGAGCGGGACCTGCCCCGGAGCGAGATTGCGGAGGCGGTGTTCATGAATGCGGATCACCTGAGCCGCCTGTTCAAGAAGGAGACCGGACTGACGCTTCACGATTTCATCTCCCGGGAGAAGATGCGCGTGGCGGCCTCGCTGCTTCTGTCCACCAATCTTCCGGTGAGTCTGGTGGCCTCCAAGGTGGGATACCCCAACTTTTCCTACTTTTCGCAGGCCTTCCGCAAGGAGACCGGCCTCTCTCCCAACGAATATCGCAGCGGGAAAACGTAAATATAAACAATAAGTCAGAAAAGCAACAATCCGGGTCGGTTTATTTATAGCACCGATCCCGGATTTTCTTTACAATAAAGCCATGGAGAACACCACAATATGGTGAATTCAAAGAAAGGAAGTCTGTACCATGAAGAAGCTGCTTGCACAACTGCTGACACTGGCTCTGGTGCTGTCCGCCCTGATGGGCGGCGCGGCGCTGGCCGACGATCTGCGCGAGCCCGAACTGGTCACGCTGGACGTCATCATGATGGCCTCCGCGGGCAAGGACGGTTCCGGTGAGGTCGTGGACGCCATCAACGCCTACCTGGAGGAGAAGCTGAACATTCGCATCAACCTCACATTCATTTCCTACGGCAACTACACCCAGCAGACCAACCTGATGCTGTCCGCGGGCGAGGGCATCGACGTCTTCCCGGTGTATATGACTCCCCTGACCACCGTGGCCAACAACGGCCAGATACTGCCCCTGGACGACCTGCTGGCCGAGTATGGCCAGGGCATCGTCGAGCAGGTCGGCGAGGAGTTCATCAACTGCGGCAAGGTGGGCGACGAGGTCTTCGGCATCACCACCGGCCGCGATCTGGCGGCCTCCTACGGCTTCGAGATGCGCAAGGACATCTGCGACAAGTATAACATTGACTACGAGAACATCACCACGCTCGACCAGCTGCACGACGCGCTGGTTACCGTGCATACGAACGAGCCCGATCTGGTGTGCGTTGTGCCCTCCAACGGCGAGCTGGTCCGCAACTGGGGCTGGGATCCGCTGGGCGACGCGGGCACTCCTCTGGGCGTGCTCATGGACATGGGACAGAGCGACACCGTGGTGAACCTGTTCGAGACCGACTACTACCGCGAGTTCGTCACCACGATGCATGAGTGGTACGAGGAAGGCCTGATCATGGCGGACGCCGTCTCCAACACGGAGAGCGTGGGCACAATGATGGGCGCGGGCACCGCCTTCGGCGGCTTTATGAACCTGAAGCCCTACTTCAACGTTCAGGAGACCACCAACTACGGCACTGAGATCGTCGTGAGCGAGATCCTCCCCGCCTTCTCCTGCACCTCCAACGTCTCCATGGCCACCTGGGCGATCGCCAGCTCCACCAAGCATCCCGAAGCGGCCATGAAGCTGCTCAACATGATGTACACCGATCCCACTCTGGAGAACCTCATGATCTACGGCATCGAGGGCAAGCACTATGTCGTGCTGGGCGATGCGGCCAACGGTCAGAAGATCATCGGCTATCCCGAGGGCATCGACGCCACCAACACCACCTACCGTCCCTCCGGCGGCTGGCTGTGGTGCAACCAGTTCATCGGCCACGTCTGGACCGGCAACCCCGCCGACTATTGGGATGTGACCCGCGAGTTCAACCAGACCGCCATCAAGTCCAACGCCTTTGGCTTCACCTGGGACGCCAGCAATGTGCGCAATCAGGTGACGGCCTGCACCAACGTGATGCAGAAGTATCACCAGGCGCTGATGTGCGGCGCTGTCGATCCTGACGAGACCCTGCCCAAGTTCATTCAGGAGCTCAAGGACGCCGGCATCGACGCGATCGTCGCTGACAAGCAGGCTCAGTACGACGAGTGGAAGAAAGCTCAGTAAGCATATGACGTAAAAATGGGGGGATCCGGGCGGACAACCCGAATCCCCCTCTTTCGAGAAAGGCGGCACACGCTGTGAATCACAGAAAAAAGACGTACGCGGCCACGTTTGGCAGCCAGGTCCGGCACAGCTTTCCGTATTACCTGATGGTGCTGCCGGGCCTTGTGTATCTGATCATCAACAACTACGTGCCCATGTTCGGCATTGTAATCGCCTTCAAAAACGTGAACTGGCGAAAGGGCATACTGGCCAGCCCGTGGGCGGGGTTCAGCAACTTTGAGTATCTGTTCAAGACCAAGGACGCATGGAACATCACCCGCAACACGCTGTGCTACAATCTGGTCTTCATCGTGCTGGGCACGGTGCTGGCCATCGCGGTGGCCATACTGCTCAATGAGATCCGATCCAAGCGGTTCAAGAAGATCTATCAGACGGTTTTCCTGCTGCCGTATCTGATCTCCATCGTCGTGGTCAGCTATCTGGTCTTCGCCATGCTGTCCGTCGACTCCGGCTTTGTGAACAACACCATACTGCGCATGCTGGGCAAATCCCCGATTCCCTGGTACACCAAGCCCCAGTACTGGCCTTTCATTCTGGTGATCGTATATCTCTGGAAGAGCTTCGGCTACAACTCCATCGTCTACTACGCCACACTGACCGGCGTTGACGAGAGCTACTATGAGGCGGCGGCCATAGACGGCGCCAACCGCTGGCAGCAGGTGGTTCACGTGACGCTGCCCGCGCTCACGCCCACAATCATCACGCTGACGCTTCTGTCCATCGGCAAGATATTCTATTCGGACTTCGGCCTGTTCTATCAGGTGCCCATGAACTCCGGCCCGCTGCTGGATGCGACGAACACAATAGACACCTACGTCTACCGCGGCCTGATCCAGCTCAACGATCTGGGCATGTCCTCCGCCGCCGGCGTGTATCAGAGCATCGTGGGCTTTGTGCTGGTGCTGCTGGCCAACTACATCGTGGGCCGCGTGGACAAGAGCAACGCGCTGTTCTGAGGAAAGGAGGGTATATGCATGGTCGATAAGAAGACTTCGTTTTACTTTTTCGCGCATCTGTTCCTGATGTTTTTGCTGCTCGTGAGCATATTCCCCTTTCTGCTGCTGATCATGTCCTCCATCACCGAGGAGAAGACGCTGATACAGAACGGATACTCGCTCTTCCCGGCCAAGATCGGCTTTGACAGCTATACGTATATGTTCCGCAGCGGCTCCAGCATAATGCGCGCATACGGCATTACGCTGCTGGTCACAGTGACCGGAACCGTGACGGGCATGCTCATGACCATGCTGCTGGCCTATCCGCTCTCCCGCCGCGAGTTTTTCGGGCGGCAGGCGCTGGCCTTCATCGTGTTCTTCACAATGCTCTTTAACGGCGGTCTGGTGCCCACGTACATCATGTACACGCGCTATTTCCATCTGCGCAACACGCTCTGGGCGCTGATTGTCCCCTCTCTGCTGGTGAACGCATTCTACGTCATCATGATGCGCACATACTTCACCACCAACATACCGGACGCGGTGGTGGAAGCGGCGCGCATAGACGGCGCGGGCGAGTGGCGCACAATGTTCACAATCGTGCTGCCCATGTCCGTGCCCATGATCGCCACGCTGGGGCTGCTCATCGGCCTGAGCTACTGGAACGACTGGAAAAACGGCCTGTATTATCTGACGGACAGCAAGCTCTTTTCCATACAGAACATACTCAACCGGATGCTGCAGGACGTTCAGTTCCTCAAGAGCGGCGCGGGCGGCTCCAACGCCAGCGAAATCGCGGCCACATTGCCCTCTACGGGCATAAAGATGGCCATCGCCGTGGTGGGCGCGCTGCCGGTCATGGTGATCTATCCCTTCTTCCAGCGCTACTTCATCAAGGGCATTACAATCGGCGCGGTCAAGGGCTGATTGGTTCTTCTCATTTGCATCATATGTCCGGCTGCCTGCAATCGGCCGGACGCGGACGCCCCCTGCACTGCTCAATCGAGCGGGCGCAGAGGGCGTTTTTCTTTGCCCGGAATGAGAAAGGCCGGAGAAGCGGGGGGAGAGCATATGGCCGCCGGCGCGGCTTTGCGGCAGATGCTTTTGCCGGCGCGGCGGCTGAGAGCGGCGATTCAGCGGGCTTGAGAGACGGCGGAAAAGACGGCGAAGTTTCGGAACGGGAGATTTTCAGGACGCGCCGAAAATACTGAAAGGGCGCAAGGATTCCTTCATGAAAAGCGAGGCCGAAATGCTGTGGAGGCGCGCGCGATTCGACCGACAGGCGGGCGCGGATTTTGCAAAAGCCGCCGTAAATATGGAAAGAAGTGAATTGCCATGGCCGCCGGTCTGTGATATAATAGACGCGGTTATAGTCGGCTTTACGCCCCGCGCCGCTTGCGGGGTTCAATGCGAGGAGGCTTATAGACGATGATGATTTATCCGCAGACGGATTTTGCCCGCTCCACGCCCGAGGCGCAGGGAATTTCCAGCCGCGCCATAGAAAAGATGCTGCTGGACATCCGCGATACGGGCGCGGATATCCATTCCATGCTGATCATGCGGCGCGGCCATCTGGTGTTCGAGCAGTATTTCGCGCCCTACACCGCCGAGACGAAGCACTCGATGTTCTCCTGCTCCAAGACGTTTACGTCCATGCTGATCGGCATTGCGCAGGACAAGGGGCTTATCAGCGTTCACGATCATGTGCTGGACTTCTTCCCGGATGTTGAAATCGCGTCCGTGAACGACAATCTGCGCGCCATGACCATTGAAAATCTGCTCGAGATGGGCAGCGGCCACGCGCAGGACACATTCGGCGCGATGCTGCAGACCGAAAACGACAAAGACGCCGACTGGGTGAAGATATTCCTCAATCGCCCCGTGGACGAGGAGCCGGGCACGCATTTTGTCTACAACACCGGCGCGACCTATATGCTCTCGGCGATACTGACCCGCGTGACCGGAAAGAGCGCGCTCGAGCTGGCCAACGAGTGGATTTTCGGCGCGATCGGCATTAAGGACGCGGAATGGGCGACCTGCCCGCGCGGCGTCAATCAGGGCGGCACCGGTCTGCGCATCACGCCCCGCGATATGCTGCGCATGGGCACGCTGCTGCTGGGCCGCGGCCGCTGGAAAAACAAGCAGCTCATTTCCAACGACTATATCTGCGCCGCGCAGCAGAAGCACATCGACAACGCCAATCCCGACGACCCCGATCAGGATCCCAACTGGGCGGCGGGCTACGGCTATCAGGTGTGGAAGAATTCGTTCGGCGGCTTCCGCGCGGACGGCATGGGCGGCCAGTTCATCGTGGTGCTGCCCGAGCGCGAGATGGTGGTCGTGTTCACCAGCGCGCTGGGCGGCGATCTCTCCATCGGCTATCCGCTCAAGCTGATCGAAAAGTATCTCCTGCCCGCCACGTTCGATCTGCCGCAGGTCTATGGCGAGGAAGCGGCGCAGTCGCTCAAAAGGACGAGCGAGGAATTCAGCCGTCCCGCCTTCCTTCCCATCGCGGACGAGGCCAAAGGCTTCCCGTTCGGCGCGAAGTTCGCTCTGCCCGAGAATCCGCTGCGCCTTGAGAAGATCAGCGTGTACGAGCGCTATCTGACGCTCACCGTCGCCGGAGAGGGCGGTTTCGTGCCCTATGCCTGGGGAGAACCGGCGCTCAGCCCCGATCCGCAGCTCGCCCCCGCCGGCTGGACGCGCTATGCCCGCACCGCCGCCGTGGCGCAGTGGAAGGACGACGCGCTCGAGATCCGCGTGAACTATATCGGCGAGCCGCTGACCGTCTACATCCGCTTCGAGCGGCAGGGCGACGAGATGACCGTCTCCGTCAAGGGCACGCTGGGCGGCAATGCCAGCGCGGCGGCGACGCTCAAGTGAATACGAAGCGCCTGTTTTTCGGCGTGGAGCTGAGCGATGGCGCGCGCGCGGCCGTGCGGTCGGCGGCGGAGGCGCTTCGCCTTGAAAAGGGAAAACTGACCGACGCGGACAACTATCACGTCACGCTGGCCTTTCTGGGACAGACGGACGAGAGCGCCGTGCCGGAGCTCATGCGTCTGGGCGCGCTGTGCTGGAGAGCGCCGTTTGAGCTGACGCTGTCGGGCAATATCGATTCGTTCAAGGGCGGCAGCGTGATCTGGGCGGGGCTGGACAGGAATGACGCGCTTTTCGAAACGCAGGCGCGGCTGCGCGCCATACTGCGCGAGAACGGCTTTCCCATTGAGGAGGGCGTATACACGCCGCATATCACTGTGGCGCGCTCCGCCCGCGCGGTTTTGCCCTATCCGAGCGTCGAGCGCGTGTCGTTCGGCGTGCGCGCGGTGATTCTGTTCGAGAGCACGCGGGAGGACGGCCGGCTGGTCTACAGGCCGCTGAGCCGTATGCCGCGATGACGTGGGACGAGGTGCGCGCGGCGGCGCGTTCGTTCGGCTTTGAAGCGATTGCCGCGGCGGGCGCAGCGCCCGTGCCCATGCCGCAGGGCGTGATTCACCCTCAGGCCATGGCTCTGATCGCCGATCCGCATGACATATTGCCCGAGGCGCGGAGCGTGCTGCTGCTGGCCATGCCGTATCGCCCGTTTAGATCCAATCCGCCCGACGCGGAGATCGACGCCTACTACATGACCAGCAACCGCGCCCATGAAAGCGCGCGCCTGTTCGCCGACTGGCTGTGCGAACGCGGCGTGAAGGCGGTCATGACCTCGTCGCTGCGCGTGAAACCATTGGCGGCGCGCGCCGGACTGGGACGGCAGGGGCGCAGCACGCTGATCGCCGTGGGCGCGTACGGCACGCGCGTGAGCCTGCAGACCATTGTGACCGACATGCCCTGCGCGCGCGCGGACGACGACGAGCGCGGTCTGGACGCGCGCTGCCTTAACTGCCGCGCCTGCATGGACGCGTGCCCCACGCACGCGCTGCGCGGAGACGGCACGCTGGACATTGAGCGATGCGTGCGCGCGCAGCCGGAGAATCAGCCGCTGCCCGAGGAGATGCGGCCGCTGACCCATGCGAGCCTGCTGGGCTGCGACATATGCCAGCGCGTCTGCCCGAGGAACGCGGAAGTCGAGCCGATCGACATACCGCAGGACGTAAAGGAAGCGCTGTCGCTCAGGCGGCTGATATCGGGCGACTATAAGCCGCTCATACCCATACTTGGCAGGAACAACGCGCGCAAGCTGCGCGTATTGAACCGCGCGGCGCTGGCGGCGGCCAATCGAGACCGGCGCGACCTGCTGCCGCTGCTGGAGATGCTGACTGAACTGCCCGAGCCGGTGGGCGCGCATGCCCGCTGGGCGATCGATCGGCTGACGGAAGAGAATGGCCGGCGCACGTGAGAAGGATGACTTGAAATGCGCGGCGCTGGCGGCGGCCAATCGAGACCGGCGCGACCTGCTGCCGCAGCTGAAGGAGCTGGCAGAACTGCCCGAGCCGGTGGGCGCGCATGCCCGCTGGGCGATCGATCGGTTGACGGAAGAGAATGGCCGGCGCGCGTGAGAAAGATGACTTGAACCGCGCGGCGCTGGCGGCGGCCAATCGAGACCGGCGCGACCTGCTGCCGCTGCTGGAGACGCTGACCGATCTGCCCGAGCCGGTGGGCGCGCATGCCCGCTGGGCGATCGATCGGCTGACGGAAGAGAATGGCCGACGCGTGTGAGAAGGATGACTTGAAATGCGCGGCTCTGTGATGAATCTGACGGAACTGCGGTTTGGCGCGTTCCGAATGATAGACAGACGGAAAGGACTGATCAATATGCTGTATCCTCATACCATGGACGAGAAATTGGAGAAGAGCCTTTTTGAAAATCCCGGCAGCGAATACCGCTGCGCGCCGTTCTGGGCGTGGAACGGCCGTCTCGAAAAGGACGAGCTGCTGCGCCAGATCGACATATTCAAGGAGATGGGCATGGGCGGCTTCCATATGCACTCCCGCTCGGGCATGGCCACGCCCTATCTGAGCGACGAGTTCATGAACCTGACCCGCGCCTGCCGCGACGAGGCGGAAAAGAATCATATGCTCTGCTGGCTCTACGACGAGGATCGCTGGCCCTCCGGCGCGGCGGGCGGCCTGGTGACGCGCGACAGGCGCTATTCGGCGCGCTATCTGCTCTTCACGCCCACCCCCTACGGTCAGGGCGAAAAGAGCGTCGTGACCACCTCTCAGTCGGTCGGCGCGCGTCAGGAGAACGGAACGCTGCTCGCGCAGTACCGCGTGACGCTCAAGGACGGCTGCCTTGCGCACTACGAGCGCGTAGAGAACGGCGCGCCGCACGAGGACGGCATGTGGTACGCCTATGTCGAGATCAGCGCGCCCTCGCCGTGGTACAACAACGAGACCTATCTGGACACGCTCAATCCCAGGGCGGTCGAGAAGTTCGTTTCCACGACCCACGAGCGCTATAAGGAGGCGCTGGGCGAGAGCTTCGGAAAGACCGTGCCCGCCATATTCACCGACGAGCCGCAGTTCTCCCGCAAGCAGACGCTGGGCTTTGCGGGCGAGAAGAAGGACGTGACGCTGCCCTTCACCGACGATCTGTGCGAGACCTATAAGGCCGCCTATGGCGAGGAGCTGCTGGACAAGCTGCCCGAGCTGATCTGGGAGCTGCCGGACGGCAAAGTGTCGGTCACGCGCTATCACTATCACGATCACATTGCCGAGCGCTTCTCCTCCGCATTCGCGGACACTGTGGGCGGCTGGTGCGGCAGGAACGGCATCATGCTGACCGGCCACATGATGGAGGAGCCCACGCTCGAATCGCAGACCGCCGCTCTGGGCGAGGCCATGCGCTCCTATCGCAGCTTCCAGCTGCCCGGCATCGATATGCTGTGCGACCGCCGCGAGTTCACCACCGCCAAGCAGGCGGCTTCCGCCGTGCATCAGTACGGCTATCCGGGCATGACCAGCGAGCTGTACGGCGTGACCAACTGGGATTTCGACTTCCGCGGCCACAAGTTGCAGGGCGACTGGCAGGCGGCGCTGGGCGTGACCGTGCGCGTGCCGCATCTGAGCTGGTACACAATGGGTGGCCCCGCCAAGCGCGATTATCCCGCCTCGATCAGCTATCAGTCGGCGTGGTATAAGGAATATCCGTATGTCGAGAACTACTTTGCGCGCGTGAACACCGCCCTGACCCGCGGCGCGTGCGATATTCATGTGGGCGTCGTGCATCCGGTCGAGAGCTACTGGCTGCACTGGGGCCCGCGCGAGCAGACGGCCGCCGTGCGCGAGGAGATGGACAAGGCGTTCCAGAGCATGGCCGAGTGGCTGGTGTGCGGCATGATCGACTACGACTACATCTGCGAGTCGCTGCTGCCGAGCCAGTGCGAAAAGGGCGGCGCGCCGCTTCATGTGGGCAAGATGGCCTACGACGCGGTGGTCGTGCCCGGCTGCGAGACAATGCGCGCCACGACCGTTGAGCGCCTCGAGGCGTTCCGGGCGGCGGGCGGCCGGCTGATATTCGCGGGACGCATTCCCACGCTGGTGGACGCCGTGCCCTCCGACCGCGTGAAGAAGCTGGCGGCGCAGTCGATCTGCATCGGCATGAACAGCGTGGAGCTGCTGGACGCGCTGGACGACTTCCGTCAGGTGGACGTGCGCGGTGCGAGCGGCGAGCGCACAGGCGGGCTGATCCATCAGCTGCGCCGCGACGGCGACGACCGCTGGCTGTTCATCTGCCAGGCGTTCAATCCGAGGAGCAAGTTTATCACAAATCCCGAGCGCTGCGAGATCCGGCTGCGCGGCGCATGGACGGCTGAAAAGTGGGATGCGCTGACCGGAAAGGTCGAGACGATCGAGCAGAAGATCGAAAATGGCGTGACCTATGTCTACAACACATTCGACGCGCACGACAGCCTGCTCCTGAAGCTCAGCCCGGCCTGCCCCGCCTGCGCCAAGCCCGTGCCTGCCCCCGAAAAGGGCGCTGCGCTCAATGAGGTGCGCGCGGCCAATCCCGTGGCGGTGAAGCTCGCCGAGCCCAACGTCATGGTGCTCGACATGGCGCGCTACAGTCTGGACAATGAGCCGTGGCATGAGCGCGAGGAGATACTGCGCGCCGACGACGATGTGCGCGCCCGTCTGGGCTGGAAGCTGCGCAGCGAGCATTTCGCGCAGCCGTGGGTGACCGCGGGCGTGGACTTTGGCGACGCAAAGCACACGCTGGCGCTGGCGTTCGACATTGTGAGCCGCGTGGCCGTCTCCGGCGCGAAGCTGGCGCTCGAGGACAGCGAGTATGCGTCCATCACGTTCGACGGAAAGGCCGTGCCGACCGATGTGGACGGCTGGTATGTTGACAAGTGCCTGGACACAGTGGCGCTGCCCGATTTTGAGGCCGGTGCGCACGAGCTGATCGTGACGTACGACTATCGGCGCAATGTCAATCCCGAGTGGATGTATCTGATCGGCGATTTCGGCGTATACAGCTGCGGCAGCCACAGCGAGCTGACCGAGCCGGTGCGCACGCTCTACTACGGCGACTGGCGCAATCAGGGCCTGCCCTTCTATGGCGCGGCGCTGACCTACGTCATCCCCTGCGAATGCGGCGACAGCGGACTGACCGTCGAAACCGATCAGTATGAGGGCGCGCTGGTGGGCGTGAAGCTGGACGGCAAGGACGTCGGCCGCATCGTCTATGCGCCCTACATTCTGCACATCGACGCGCCGGCGGGCGCGCATACGCTCGAGCTGACCGTGTTCGGATCGCGCGTGAACAGCTTCGGCGCGCTGCACAACTGCAACGACGCGCTGGGCTGGGTCGGCCCGAACGCCTGGGAGAGCCGCGGCAAGCAGTTCTGCTATGAATACCGCACCCGCCCGATCGGCCTGCTGACCGCGCCGCGCCTGTTCAAGTAAACAATTTGCCCGCGGGGGCGGCTCAAAACCGTTCCCGCGGCGCGCTGGCTTATCAACGAACCGCAGAAAGAGGAATCAATACCGATGGCAACGCGAAAGAAAAAGGCCACGCGGCGCGTCCGCAAGGCGAGAAACGCGCTGATCGCCCTGCTGCTGCTGGCGGCTGTGGTGATGGGCGTGTGGATACTGGCGCTGGACGAGGGCTCTCCGCTGGACAGGTATCTGGCCGGACGGGGCGACGTGAACGCGACGGGCGTGCCCGGCGTGACGGCCACGGCTCTGCCCGGCACGCCGACGGAGAAACCCGCAACGCCGCCTGCCGATGGCGCTGCGCCCGTGGCGACCGACACGCCCTCCGCTACGCCCGGGCCAACGCATACGAAGCCGCCCGTGACCGATACGCCCAGCCCGAGCCCCACGGCTGCGCCGACGGCCAGCCCCACCCCGACGGCCAGCCCCACCCCGACCGCCACGCCCGTGCCCACGCCCGAGCCGACGCCGGTCGAGCTGGAGCATCCCTATTACATCGAGGTTGACCGCGGCATGCAGGTCGTGCGCGTGTACACCATCGGCGAGGACGGAACCTATTCGCTGCTGGCGCGCGAGATGATCTGCTCGACCGACACGTTCGGCTACAAGCCGCCGCAGGGCACCTATGTGATGAACGGCGAGAAGCTGAGGTGGATGATGTCGCTCTTCGGCACATACGCGCAGTATGCCACCCGCATCAGCGGCCACATACTCTTCCACGCCGTGCCCACCGATATGTGCTATGCCAACACGCTCAACGCCGACGATTACAGGGCGCTGGGCACGAACGCCTCGGCGGGCTGCGTGCGCCTTCTGTGCGCCGACGCGAAGTGGATATACGACAATGTGCCGGCGGGCACTGTGGTGCGCTATGTCAACAACCCGCGCGACGAGGAGAAGCTCAAGGAGCTGGCCGCGCCGCCGCTTGTGAGCGGAGACTGGGATCCCACCGACAAGCGCGACGACAATCCCGACTACGATCCGTCCTATGAGGCCAGCAAGCCGCTGGTCACGCCCGCGCTGGGCGTGACTCCCGCGCCGACCGAGCCATGGACGCCGGACGTTTACAACTGATCGGAGGAGAGGCGGGCATGGATTTGAAAATCAGCATGGTCGAGCGCGGCCCCATCGCGATCATCGGCCGCGAGGGCTATGGCGACGCGGCGAAGGGCGGCCAGTGGGTGCCCCTGCTGTGGCGCGATATGCAGCTGCACATGAGCGAGATCGCCCCGCTGGTCAAGCACGACGAGGCCGGAAAACCCGCCGGCATATGGGGCGCGATGAGCGACGCGGGACGGCGCTTCTTCCCATGGGAGAGCGACGGACTGTATCTGGCCGGGATCGAGGTCGAGCTGGATGCGGCCGCGCCCTCCGGCTGGAGCAAGTGGGTGCTGCCGGCGTTTAAGTATCTCACGGTCGAGTGTACGCCACAGACCTACGGCGCTGTGTTCCAGCAGACGCTCTTTCACGAGCTGCCCGACCGCGGTCTGGAGCTGGCCGGCGCCGTGCAGGAGTTCTATCCCGGCGACAAAATGCTGCTCTATGTGCCGGTGAAGAAGCTCTGAGCGCCGCAGACCGGGCTCTGCGCTGATTCCCTTTCGGGCAACAGGCTCATATTCATTGCGGACGCGCCGCGGCGGATTTGCCGTGGCCGTCCGCTTTTTGCTTCATCACGGGAATATGCGGGATAATCCCCTGATTCTCCGAGGCGGCAGAGCAGGCGCTGTCCGTTGCCGCCGCGCTTTCTGCGGCGAAATCGTGCCGGGCGGCGGGAAGAGCCGCGCCCCAATCCATCATTCGCCTGAGAAGAGCCGTATTTTGTGGAAATATGACAAAATGCTTGCGTGCGCAAATAAAATACTTGCGCACGCAAGCATTTACGTATACAATGGGGGAGACGCGGGAACAGCGCCCGTGGGCGCGATGGCATCCGACGCTGTGAGGCGGGCGTGCCCGTGCGGGGTGGGGCTTCGCCGGTGCGGGAGCGCCATGACCGACGCGGCGAGAGGGGCGCTTCTGCGACGCGCGGGAAGGCGTTGCGTTTGGCGGCGTTCGCGGGACAAGCTCTGCCGAGCAGCGTTTGTGCGGGGCGGGGTTTCGCCGGTGCGGGAGCGCATGACCGACGTGGTGATGTAGGCGCTTCTGCGACGCGCGGGAAGGCATTGCGTTTGGCCGGCGTTCGCGGGATAAGCTCTGCCGGGCGGCTTTTATGCGGGGCGGGACTCCGCTGGCGCGGGAGCGCATGACCGACGTGGTGATGTAGGCGCTTCTGCGACGCGCGGGAAGGCATTGCGTTTGGCCGG
>CAKUAV010000018.1 GCA_934636425.1 uncultured Clostridia bacterium | reverse complement strand
AGCCGATGCGCCGCCCCGCAAGCGACGGCCAGCCGATGCGCCGCCCCGCAAGCGATGGCCAGCCGATGCGCCGTCCCGCAAGCGACGGACAGCCGACGCGCCGCCCTGCCAATGACGGCCAGCCCGTGCGCCGTCCCGCGAGCGGCAGTCAGAATACGCGTCGCCCGGCCGGTCAGCCGCCGCGCAGGCCTGCGCAGGGAGCGAATGCGGGCGCGCGCCGTCTGTCGGGCGCGGATTCGCGCTTCAGCAAGGCGGGAAGGCGTGCGCCCAAGACGGAAACGTCATTCAAGCTGCCGCAGTGGGCGCGGCTGGGCGTGATCGCCGTGGCGTTCATGGTGCTCATCGGTCTGTCGGTGAGGGCGATCGGCAATCTGACCCAGCGCGACGACAGAACCGTCATTACGCCCGTTTCCAATGCGACGAATACGGCCGCGCCGGAGAACACAGCCGAGCTGAGCGCGAACGCGTCGGCGATCGACGCGACGGCTGATCCTGCGCAGAACGCGACCGACGCGCCTGCCGTAAGCGACGCGCCCGCCGCCGCGACGAACGAACCCGCCGCGCAGCCGGTGAACGGCGGCCGCAGCGCCACAATCCGCATGGCGGGCGACATCGTCATCGACACGGAGATGCTGGACGCGTGCTATGACAAGGCGAGCGACAGCTATGACTTCGCGCCGTATTTCTCGATGATCGGCAATACGCTGAGCAAGAGCGACTACACGATGATCAACATCGACGCGTCGCTGCGCAAGGGCAAATACGGCTATTCTGGCTATCCGCAGTTCACCACGCCGCCCGTGATCCTGCAAGTGGTCAAGAACGTGGGCGTGGATATGATCACCATGTGCAACAACCATATGCTGGACGGCTACTGCGACGGACTGGTCGAATCGGTCGGCCATGTGGAGGCGGCGGGGCTGGATCACATCGGCGGCTACACCGACGAGGCCGACAGCAAAACGCCCGAGGTGTATACGATCAACGGCATACGCGTGGGCTTTGTGAGCTACACGCACTCGACCAACACCATGGAAAACTACTGCGACGAGCGGTCGAAATTCCTCGTGAAGCGCTTCAAGAACGCCGATTTCAAGGCCGACGTGGACGCGGCGCGCGCGGCGGGGGCCGAGGTGGTCGTGGCCGTGGCGCATTGGGGCGAGGAGTACAAGCGCGCGCCCGATTCCGATCAGCAGTACTGGGCGAAGAAGCTGGTGGCGGCGGGCGTCGATCTGATCATAGGCGGGCATCCGCACATGGTGCAGCCGGCCGAGTACATCACCGCGACCGATTCGAACGGCATTTCGCGCACGGCGCTGTGCGTGTATTCCATCGGCAATTTCCTGACGCAGCACCGTTCGCCGTATACCGATTCGGGCATTGTGTTCGAGTTTACGCTGGCCGAGCAGGCCGACGGCTCTATCGCCGTGACCGCGCCGGGCTATGTGCCGGTGTATGTGTGGACGTTCAAGAACGCGGCGGGCGCGGACGATTACCGCGTGCTGCCCACCGGCGTGTATATGGACAATCGCCCCGACGGCATGAGCGACGAGCAGTACAGCCGTATGCGCGAGACGTGGAACGAGACGACCACCCTCATGGGCGGCGATGCTGTGATAAAGACGCTGACTGAGTGATCAGCGCCGCAACAGAACCGATCGCCCCCGCCGGCCGGCTCCTGCGCCCGTCCACGCCTGTGCCGGAGCTGCAGCCGGCCAGACGCGGCCATTCGCCGGCGCACTATTCACGATCCCATGAAACAGAATATCATTTCTTCGCGTCAGCGCGGAACAGCATAATCCCCAAGTGGAACCGGCACAGCCGGCGCCGCGTCAGCGCGGACAAACGCGCCGGCGGTACGGCGTCTCTGCGTGCCGCGCGAGCGCTTTAGCCTCTCGCCGTCCGACCGAAAAATCGCATAAACAGGACGATCCGCCGCATAGGCATGATACCGACTGGAGGGGTGCCTGTGCGGACGGATTTTGTTTTGGAGGGCGAGGGGCTGAATGAGCTCTCCGCGCGGCTGCGCGTGCCCGCGTGCATGCTGATGCGCGTCAACGGCCTTTACAGCCCCGCATGGCTGCTCCCGGGGCGCGAGATCATCGTGCCCGAGGGGCGATGCCGCGGCCCCATCCCCTGCCCGCTGGAGATATTCGCGCGATCGGTCGGCGCGGACGAGGCCTTTCTTCATCCGGGCGAGGACACAGAGGCGCTGTGCAGACGGCTGTGTCTGCCCGCGCGGCTGGCGCTGGAGCGGCGCGGGGGAGAGGCCATCGATGTGAGCCGATATCCGGCGCGGCGGCGCGTCTATGTGTGCGGCCATGAGGATACGGCGGCGGGCGTGGCGGCGCTGTTCGGGCTGAGCGAGGAAAAGCTGCGCGCCGACAATGCGCTTTCGGGCGCGGTCTGTCCGGGCATGGAGCTGCTGATCGACTTGCAATGACAAAAGGAGAATGATATGTTTTCACAACGGCTGCTTGAGTGGCACGACAAAAACGCGCGCGATCTGCCCTGGCGCGGCGAGAAGGATCCCTACAGAATCTGGGTGTCCGAGATCATGCTCCAGCAGACCACGGCGCAGACCGTAAAGGGCTATTACGCGCGCTTTCTGGAGGCGTTCCCGACGGTGCGGGCGCTGGCCGAGGCGGACGAGGAGCGCGTGCTCAAGCTCTGGGAGGGGCTGGGCTACTACTCCCGCGCGCGCAATCTGATGAAGGCGGCGCAGATCGCGGCGCGCGACATGGGCGGACGGCTGCCCGGCGACGCGGCGGCGCTCAAAAGGCTGCCCGGCGTCGGCGATTACACGGCGGCGGCCATCGCGTCCATGGCCTATGGTCAGCCCGAAGTGGCCATGGACGGCAATCTCGTGCGCGTGCTGGCGCGCGTCACGGCCGAACAGGGCTGCGTCGGCGAGGCGGCGGTCAAAAGGCGGCTGCGCGCGGCGGGCGAGGCGCTCATCGACCGCGACCGCCCCGGCGATTTCAATCAGGCGATGATGGGGCTGGGCAATCTGGTGTGCGTGCCGGGAAGGCCGCGCTGCGGGGACTGCCCCGTGGCGGATTATTGCCGCGCGCATGAAATGGGCTGCGCGGGCGATCTGCCGCATATGCCGCCCAAGCTCGATAAGAAAAAGGAGCGCCGCGGCGTGGCGATCGTCCTTTGCGGCGAGCGCGTGCTGGTGCGCAGACGGCCCGAGAACGCGCTGCTGGGCGGGCTGTGGGAATATCCGAATTTCGAGAACGCTGTGGATGCGGCTTCTCTGCTCGAATGTCTGGAGGAGATGGGTATACAGGCGCGCTTTGTGAAAAGACTGGGGACTGCCAATCATGTATTTACGCACAAAATCTGGCAGATGACGGCGTTCCTCTTCAGCGCGGAATCACTGCCGAACGAGTCTGATCTGCGCGGCGCTGCGCCCGATGAGCTGGCGCGGCTCCCCATGCCCACCGCCATGACACGGCTGAACCGGCTGCGCGAGGGCGGCGCATAGGCTTCGTCCGCCAAGGCTCGGGGCGGGAAAGCACAGCGACCTGCTTCGTTTGCACAACGGGAGGACTTTTTGCCTGCGTGAAGGGAAGCGCGGCGCGGCTTTGCAGGCGGCTGTGCAGAAAATACGGGCGGGAAAACCGTCGGCGCATGGCGGCTGGTCATGCGAGTGTGGTTATTCGCCTGTGTTCGCCGGGAGGTTCGTCCGGAGCGAATGGATGAGTGCGGGCGCGCGCTGCGTGGGGGGCGCATAGCTGATTCGATCATGCGAGGGCATTTCTTTGCCTGTGCGGAAATTACGGACAAGCACAGCACGGTCTGCCGAAAGTGCTTATATCTCAAAGCGTGGGCGGGAAAACCGGCGGCGCATGGCGGCCGGTCATGCGAGTGTGGTTATTCGCCTGCGTTCGCCGGGCGTTTCGTGCGCAGCGGGCGGATGAAGGCGCGGCGCGCTGCGTGGGGGGCGCATGGCTGATTCTGTTATGCGAGGGTATTTCTTTGCCTGTGCGGAAATTACGGACAAGCACAGCGCGGTCTGCCGAAAGTGCTTATATCTCAAAGCATGGACGGGAAAACCGGCGGCGCATGGCGGCCGGTCATGCGAGTGTGGTTCTTCGCCTGCGTTCGCCGGGCGTTTCGTGCGCAGCGGGCGGATGAAGGCGCGGCGCGCTGCGTGGGGGGGGGCGCGGCTTGATCGCGCCAAGGGCGTTTTGAATATTCATGCAGGCCGTGTTCGAGCCTGCTTTTTTCATGTCCTTCGAATTGAAAGTCGTTGATTTGGCGGCGATAAACCGAATTGCATCGCATCGTCAGCGGCGAGAGCGTCATTTTGTTTTACGGCTGCTTGAGACTGTGTTGTCCACGTGCAAAGGATTCGGGCGGCGCGCGTTAATGAGAAAATTTACTGAGGATTCATGGCTTTTTCCCTTTGAAGCGCGCTTTGGCGGCGACGATGTCGACAATATGTAAAAAAACACCACGATTTGATGAGGAAATGCGTTTTTTTACGCTTGACAGCGGCGGTGCATGAGGCTATGATTAAGGCATTGTTGAAGCTGTGTGGAAAGCGTCTCAAAATCGAAACAAACTCTTGAATGGATAACGATGATCTGTCCTCGGGCATTTCTGCCTTGGAGACGCTCTTTAGCAGGGAAGGAACGAAAACGGTTTATGGAATTGAGAAATCTGACCACGTTTGTGCGGGCGGCGGAGCTGCGCAGCTTTTCGCAGACGGCGCGCCAGCTGGGTTATTCGCAGTCGGCCATATCGATGCAGATCAGTCAGCTGGAAATGGAGCTGGGCACCTGCCTGTTCGACCGCGTGGGGAAGACCGTCACGCTCACGCCGCAGGGACTGCGCTTTTTTTCCTATGCCCAGAACATACTGCGCATGACCGAGAGCGCCTGCAGCATGATGAGGAACGCCTCGCTCGTATCCGGGCAGCTGCGCGTGGCCATGGTCGAATCGGTGTGCATGTCGATCTTTCCGCGCGTGCTGGAGCGCTACTGCCGGCTCTATCCCGATGTGCAGCTGAGCGTCATATCGGGCACGGCGGTCGACCTGCTGCGCGCGCTGGCGCAGAACGACGCGGATCTGGTCTATCATCTCGAAGAGCCGATTTATCGCAACGATCTGGTCGTGCCGCTTTGCTGTCCCGAGCCGATTGTGTTCATTGCGCCGGCCGGTCATCCGCTGACCCGCCGCAGGGCTCTGCGCCTGGCCGACTGCGCCGCAGAGCCGTTCATACTCACCGAAAAGGGTCTGAGCTATCGCCAGAAGCTGGACACGCTGCTGGCGCGAGAGGGGATGCAGATCACGCCCATTCTCGAGATCAGCAACACCGATCTGATCGTGCGGCTGGTGGAGAGCGGCATGGGGCTGTCCTTTCTGCCGGAATTTGTGGCGCACGACGCTCTGGCGCGCGGCGATGTGGCGCGGCTGGATGTAGCCGGGGTCGACATCGAGCTCTGCCGCCAGCTGATCTACCATCGCGGCAAATGGATTACGCCCGCCATGCAGGCCATGATCGACCTGATCTGTCAGGAAAGCAAGGGCGATCTGCCGCGCGCCGCCGACTGAGCGCGGTATCGGCCTCCAAACATCATAGACGGCAGTTTCAGCGTCCGTTTGCGCGCTGAAGCGCCCCGCGAGGGGCATTATCGGCTTTGCGTGAAACGCGCTTTGAAATACGAGGAGGGATTTGAACATGAGAATTCCCCAGCCATTTCTTCCAGTGCGCGCAGAAACCGTTCGCGGCGCGCACACCGTTCATGTGCTCGGGCGCGACTATACGATCGGCGTCGACGGGCTGCTGACATCAATACGCTCGCAGGGCGTGGAGCTGCTCGCAGAGCCCATGCGCATTGTGCTGCGTGAGGACGGCGAAGCGGCCGTCTGGAACGACGACTATGAGAACAACGAATCGGAGAGCTTCATTCAGAGCCGCTCCGACGAGCAGATCGTCGTCTGCGGCGCGAAGCAGTCGGAACGCTTCATTATAGATACCTGCTGGCGCGTGGATTACGACGGCTGCATCGACGCGGATTTCAAGCTGATGACGCGCGGGCAGACGGTCGCGGAGGTTTTCGGCACGGCCGCAGCCAGAGCGCGGCTCTATAAGCTCGATCAATTCTGGATTGAAATTCCGCTCCGGGCGGAGGCCATGACGCTGTTTCATATGTATCCCAACAGCGAGATCAGGCTGGAAGACGGCTCAGTGCGCCCTGAGACGGCCATGTCCACGGGCGGCGCGGTGCCGGCTCTTTCGATGGCGATGCCGTTTAAGGCGCTGCTCTGGCTGGGCAGCGAGGAGCGCGGCCTGGGCTGGTTTGCAGAAAATGAGCGAGGCTGGCAGCCGCAGCGCGAAGATCACGCCATAGAGCTGATCAGGGACGGCGAAAAGCTGATTCTGCGCATGCGCCTATTGGACAGCCATCCGAGCGCGTGGTCGGCCGATCCCCGTGAGGGCATGAGCGCGTATCAGCCGATATCGTTTCAGTTCGGCCTGCACGCGACGCCGGTCAAGCCCTTTCCCAGGCAGCCCTACATTCACAACGCGTTTCATCTGGACTGCGGCATAAAGGTCAGGGGCAACTACGTCGATGTGCTGGCCGGGCGCTATGACGATCTGAAGCAAAAGGGCGTCACCACGCTGATCCTTCATGAAAAGTGGAACAAATGCCAGAACTGGTTTGAGCTGAGCGAGTTTACAGCGCATCAGATTAAGACCATTGTGGACGAATGCCACAGGCGCGGCATAAAGGTGCTGACCTACTTCGGCTATGAAATATCCACCATGGCGCCGCAGTGGAGCGCGCTTCAGAATGAAGTGGCTTCCAAACGGGAAAACGGCGCCATGGAGGGCGGCTGGTGGCGCGTGCCCTTCCAGAGGGATTACATGGTCTGCTATCACAGCCGGTATGCGGAGCTGTTCGTGGAGGGCGTCGCCCGAATCATGGACGAATGCCATATCGACGGCGTTTATCTGGACGGAACCGCCTGCCCGCGCCTCTGCCGCTCGCTCGAGCACGGCTGCGGCTGGCTTGACGCAGCCGGAACGCTGCGCGGCAGCTACAACCATCATGCCATTCGCGATCTGTTCAAGCGGCTGTACGATGCGGTGCAGTCGCGCGGCGGCGAGATCAATGTGCATTCCTTCGGCTACATCAACTTTACGGCCATGCCGTATTTCCATCAGAGCTGGCTGGGCGAAAACCTCCAGTTTGTGCTGATGCACGGCAGCACGGAGGACATGAATCTGGACTACTTCCGCGCGGAGTATCTGGGCAGAAACATGGGCGTGCCGGCGGAATTCATCGCCTATGCCAATCCGCCGAAATGGACGTTCGAGCAGGCGCTCGCCTGCTCGCTGCCCCACGGGATTCTGCCGAGGCCGAACGATATGAATCACCCGCTGGAGCTGATGAGCCGCGTGTGGAGGATACTGGACGCATTCCCCATCGCGCAGTCCGAATGGCTGCCCTACTGGAGCAATGAGGTCGGCTGCTCTCATGAAAAGGTGCGCGTCAGCTATTACCGCTATACCGATCTGTCGGGAGAGACGCAGCTGCTGGCGTTCGCGGCGAACATCTCCGCGCAGCCGGCGGACGACGTGACGCTGTCCTTCCCGGAGAATGCGCGCCATATGCGCGATATGCTGACGGGCGAGGACATGGGCGAGGCGTTTTCGCTGGAGCCCTACTCCTGCCGCATACTGTTCGTCAAATAGCGGCCGCAGCAAACGCCCATCGCCGCATCGCTGGCTTCGGGACGCGGCATTGCCGTGAAACAACGGCGGCGAGGGAAGCGTCAGCGCCTGATATTCAGGGGATTGTCGCGCGCGTTCCGCGATGCGCAATAATTCGCTCGAAGCGGCCGCAGCAAACGCCCATCGCCGCATCGCTGGCTTCGGGGCGCGGCATTGCCGTGAAACAACGGCGGCGGGGGAAGCGTCAGCGCCTGATGCTCGGGAAATTGTCACGCGCGTTCCGCGATGCGCAATGATTCGCTCGAAGCGGCCGCAGCAAACGCCCATCGCCGCATCGCTGGTTTCGGGGCGCGGCATTGCCGTGAAACAACGGCGGCGGGGGAAGCGTCAGCGCCTGATGCTCGGGAGATTGTCACGCGCGTTCCGCGATGTGCAATAATTCGCTCGAAGCGGCCGCTGCAAACGGCCATCGCCACTCTGCGGTTTCGGGGCGCGGCTTTGCCGTGAAACAACGGCGGCGGGGGAAGCGTCAGCGCTTAATGCTCGGGGGATTGTCACGCGCGTTCCGCGATGCGCAATGATTCGGATACTTCCCATTTTTGCGGCGCGCCTCGGACTCGGCGCTGACCAAGCGGCAGAACGTCCCCGATGCGCTTTCGTCAGAAGGGCTTGCGGGGGCGTACGCTTCCAGCGCATATCCGCCAGCAAAAATCGCGCGCTCAATCCAACGCAGGATGGAGCGCGCGATTTGTTTTGAGGGTCATTCGCAGTGACAGGGCGCGTCGACGATGACGGGCAGCTCGGCGATTATGCGGGCGATGGCGTGCTGCGTGTTGGGCACGGTGACGCGCCGGGCGACGGCCTTCACTTCGTCTATGGCGTTGCCCACGGCGTAGCCTATGTCGGCGTCGCGCACCAGCGAGAGGTCGTTTTCGTAATCGCCCACGCCGATGGTCGTGTGTATGCGGCCGCCGTACATCTCCCTGAGGGCGCGCATGCATTCGCCCTTGCCGCTCTCAAGGCTGTGTATCTCAAAGCCCTCCGGCCAGCTGCGGCCGCAGTTGAAGCGCTCGGCGTAGCGCGCGAGGAAGTAATCGCGGATTTTCAGCGTGTTTTCGGGATCGGCGGTGATGACCGTCTTGAACCACGGCTCGGGCAGCGATTTGAAGCGCACGCTGGGCAAAACGCCGTCCTCACGCGTCCAGTCGTCGCGAATCTCGTATTCGTTCCAGAGCGACATGCGCCGGGGCAGCCCGGTGGCGGCGATGTCGTCCATGATCCCCAGAACGTCGCGGCTCATCGGGAAGCGGCGCAGCACATGGCCGTCGCTTTCGTCGCAGAGCACCGCGCCGTTCATGGCGATGACCGGGGCGTTGGGGCGGAAGCGATCGCCCAGCTCGCGTATGAACGTGGGCGTGCGCCCTGAGGCGATCGTAAACAGGCCGCCGTTTGCCTGAAAATCGCGCACAGCCTCGAGGTTTTCGTCCGACAGCTCGGCGTTGGGCAGCGCGAACGTGCCGTCAAAATCGGTGCAGATCAGATAGCCTTCGTATTTCTTCATGTATCCTCCAGAACGGCGCGCCCTACGCGAACAGCTCGCTGACCAGTCGATTGACGGCGTTGCCGTCGGCCTTGCCCTTGACGCGGGGCATGAGCGTCTTCATGATGCGGCCCTTGTCCTTCGCCGTGGGCGCGGCGATGTCCAGCTCCTTCAGCACATCGGCGATGACCGCGCGGATTTCGTCGTCGCCCATGCGCTGGGGCGCAAAGTCGGAATACACGGCGATCTTCAGCCTGCACTCGTCGATGATGTCGGTGCGATCCTTCGGCGTGGCGTCCATGGTCTCCTGCGCCTCCTTGATCTCGCGATAGACGATGGCGTTTTCCTCGTCCTCGGTGAGGTCGGCGCGCTTGTCGATGAAGGCGGCCTTGAGCGCGGAGAGCAGCATGGACAGCGCCTCCTTGCGGGGCTTGTCGCCCGCCTTGAGCGCGGCCATCATTTCCCTGCGAACGTCGTCAATTTTGGACATATGAAGGACTTCCTTTCAAAATAAGCTCTTGTCTCTATTTTAGTACGCGCGCGCCCGCTTGTCAAACGCAAAAAAGCGGACGCGCGCAATACGCGTCCGCAGGGAAATTATCTCAGATCGTCAAAGAGCGCGTTCAGGCGCGCCATAAGCTCCTTTGACGGCGGATCGGCGGTGAAGCCCTCGCGCCCCAGCGCGGCGTTCTTGTTTTCGCCCAGCCGGTGATAGGGCAGCAGCTCGATCTTTGAGGGCCGTCCGTGCGCGCGGAAAAACGCGGCGATTTTGCCGATTTCCTCTTCGCTGTCGTTGAAGCCGGGGACGACCGGCACGCGGATGACGATCGAATCGGCGCGCGTTTTCAAAAGCCGGCGGAGGTTGTCGAGAATCAGCCTGTTGCTCGCGCCCGTGCCCGCAATGTGCGTTTCCTCCGTGACGCACTTTACGTCGTAGAGGAACAGATCGGCGTGGGGCAGTATGCGCTCGAACGCGGAAAAGGGCACGTTGCCCGCGGTGTCCACGGCGGTGCGCAGGCCGTTTTCATGGCAGAGACGCAGAAACGCCTCCAGAAAATCGATATGCAGCATGCACTCGCCGCCGGAAACGGTCACGCCGCCGCCGGTCGCATCGTAATACGGCCTGTCGGGCAGCACCGCCGCGAGCGCTTCCTCCGCGCTCATCAGGCGGCCGCAGAGTTTGCGCGCGTCATTGAGGCAGTAGAGCGCGCATTTCCCACAGGCGATACACAGCGCGGGGTTCGTCGCGCCGTCCGCCGAAATGGCGCGTTCGGGACAGTGAGAGGCGCACACGCCGCAGTGGGTGCAGCGGGCGGGATAGCGCATCAGGACGGCCTTTTCGCTCCAGGATTCGGGATTGTGGCACCAGCGGCAGCGCAGATTGCAGCCCTTGAGGAACACGGTCGTGCGCAGTCCGGGGCCGTCCACATAGGACGCGCGCTGAATGTCGAATACCATGGCGTTTTCACAGCGTTGCGGCACGGTCTCCTCCATCTGCGACGACGGTGTGACCGCAGATGATCTCGCCGTAATCGCTCATCAGGTAGTAAGCCAGCTCGGCGATTTCGTCCGGACGGATGAAGCGGCCGATGGCGTGGCTGGGGTAGGGGTCGTCTATGTGCTTTGCGTAGCGCGCGATCATGGGCGTGAACGTCGCGCCCGGGGCGATGCCGTTTATGATGATGCCCTCGCTGCCGTATTTCTTGCCCAGCGCGCGGGTCAGCCGGATCAGGCCGAGCTTCGCCACGCCGTAAGAGCCGATGATGTCCATGCAGGCGGCGTTCGAGGCGATGTTGAGTATGTTGCCCTTCTCATGGCGCGCGAGGAGATAATCGATCACGTCGCGCATCATGAAGAATGTGCCCTTGCAGTTCACGTCCATCAGCGCGTCCCATTCGTCCTCGGTGATGTCCCACGGCTCATAGCCGCGTCCGGTCAGCACGCCGGTGCCCAGCGCCGCGGCGTTGACCAGCCCGTTCAGCCCGCCCATGAGCGCGGCGGCTTCGTCCAGCTTTTTCGGGATGCCGCCTATGTCCGCAATGTCCCATTCGA
Organism: uncultured Clostridia bacterium; assembly: GCA_934636425.1. Classification (GTDB taxonomy): domain Bacteria; phylum Bacillota; class Clostridia; order Christensenellales; family Aristaeellaceae; genus Firm-10. The sequence continues at coordinate 17,162 of CAKUAV010000018.1, read as the reverse complement.
GTATGTGCAGCCTTTCGGAGGCGATGGCTTCGGCTGTCCTTTTCAGCTTATCGGCAGTGCGCCCTGCGATGACCACATGAGCGCCCGCGTCGATCAGGCGCTGCGCGATGGCCGCGCCGATGCCGCTGCCGCCGCCGGTTACGATGATTTTGTCACAGCGCAGTTTCATGCGGGAACCGTCCTTTCTCAGTCGCTCTGGTGCGTGCGGCGCATGATGTCGTCCTGTATGGATTCCTCGAGCAGCGTGAACGTGCCCGAGAAGCCGCTCACGCGCACGCGCAGGTGGCCGTACTGCTCGGGGTGCTCGCGGGCGGCGAGCAGTTCCTCGCGGGAGACATAGTTGAGCTGAACGTGCAGCCCGCCCATTCGGAAATAGGTCTCGAGCATATGCGCGGTCTTGTCGAAGTTTTCGTCGCTTCGGATGAGCGCCTCGTCCAGCATGAGGTTGCAGACGAACGGGCCGCACAGTATGCCGCTTTCGTCCATCTGCGCGACGGAATTGAGCAGCGCGGTCAGTCCCTCGCGGTCCTTGCCGGCGGTCTGTCCCGCGCCCACCATGAAGGGATCGCCGTCAAAGCGGCCGTCGGGCGTCGCGCCGGTCAGAGCGCCGAAGTAGACGTAATGCGGGTTGTAGCCGGCCAGGCACCCCAGCAGCAGATGGTTGCCGAAGAGATTGCGCCGGGGGGCGAGGAAGGCGTGCAGGCTGTCCGTAAAGCGGCGGGCGATGCCGTCGGAGAGCGGATCGTTGTTGCCGAAGAATTTCGCACGCTTGAGGATGAGTGCGCGCATGAAATCGCGGCCCTCCCAGTTGGCGCTGAGCGCGTCCAACAGCTCTTCCATTGTGAACGCCCTTTCCTCGAACACGAACTGCGCGATGACGGTCAGCGAGTCTATGACGCAGGTCATGCCCATGATGTTCGAGCCCGAGACGGCCAGCCGCGCGCCGCCCTGCGTGGCGCTCTTTGCGCTCTCGATGCAGCCGTCGAGGAAAATGCTGCTCAGCGTGTTGGTATCGCGGCTTCTGTACTCGTTAAAGGCGTTGTTGATTTCCAGCGCGCGCTCGAGATCGGCGTACAGGCACTGCTCATAGAGCGCGTACACATCGTCGAACGTTTTGCAGGCGATCAGCTCGCCGCGCCTTTCGAGCAGCTTTGAAAGCGAGCGCGCGATGTTGGTCGTGCAGCCGCCCAGCCAGATGCCGCCCACCAGCGAGGGCTCGTTGCAGCCCACCATGGTGTAGCCGCACGCGTCCTCGAAGGACAGGCCGAGGTTGTCCATGAAGGACTTGATGCGCGGCTCGTCGTTCACGATGGCGATGCGCTTGAGCGCGTCGTGCCGCTCGCAGTCGAGCACGTACTTGAGCGTCTCAAAGGGCAGCTTCTTTGTCCAGCGCAGCGAAATCTGCGGCTTGTTGAGCGGCAGATCCATGAGGGAGGCGACCAGCAGACGGCTTAGGTCGTTGAAGCCGTCGGTGTGATCGCTCAGATAGCCGCCGATGGCGAAGTGCGATTCGGCGCTGAAATCGGCACGGTTGCCGGCGTTCGTGCCGGTGTGGGCGTATATGTCTATGTACAGCTCCTGAATGAGCGCGCGCGCTTCGTCGATCGTGAGCCGCCCCGCGTCCAGATCGGCGCGATAGTAGGGATAGAGATAGCGGTCGATCGTGCCGATGCAGTCGGGCAGGAACGTAAAGCACATCGACAGGCACTGAACGGCCTGACGGAATGTCTTTGCGGGGCGCGCGGGCACCTGATCGAACGTCTCGGCCATGACGATGAGGTCGCGCCTGTAGTCGGGATCGTCGGTCAGCGCGGCCTTTTCACGGCAGGCGGCGGCGTTCTTTTCGCCCAGCGCAATGATCGCGCGCACGACCATTTCCTCGCAGTCGAGGAATTCCAGCGCGCGCTCATCGCCCTCGTGCGCCCTTTTCGAGGCGGCGATGCGCTCAAGATAGCCCTCCATGCCATGCTCTATGGCATAGCGGAAATCGCCGGTCGAATGCTGCCATTCGAACGTGGCGAGATTCTCGAGCGGCTTGTTGTAGAACTGAGAGCAGATTTCATTGAAATGCCGGTGCCCTGTGCGGTGGAACAGATCGGAGGGCACGCTGCCGTCAAAGTGGAAAAAGCCGGTCAGCCGCATATCGGGCAGCAGCGAAACGGGCTGCGCGAGCATGTATTCGCACAGGCGCTTTGTGTCGCGCTTCAGCTCTGTGAGGAACAGATCGCAGCGGTCGTAATCGACCTTCACGATCTCGGGATAGATCTCGTGGCCCTGCGCATAGGCGGCCAGTCGGGCGATACGTTCGTTCATGATGGTCACTCCCTTTGCTTGTACGCTGTCTGAAAAATTCAAATGCGATGCGGCGATGTGCCGTACGGACGGGGAAATCCGGCGCTATTCGAGCGCCGCGAAAAGTCTCGGAGGGGACGCGCGGCTTTTCCATCCGGATGCGCGCCGTCGCTCTTCCTGAATTTATTATACGAGTCCTTCGAAACGCGCGCCATTGACAGCGCGTCCCAATTTGGACTTTGCGGCACAAAATCCGCTTGACGAAAGGCGCGGGAGCGGGTATGATATATTAAGGCGATACCGCACAACTCGGCGGCGCATCAGGCGATGTCTTTCCCGCCATCTGCGGCATGCAAATTTCTCGATTTACCTCCAGTAAACCTTCGAAATCTGCATTTGCATCTGACGAAAAATCCATTCGCCGGCCGACCACCTCGTTTGTGCGGTGTCGCCTTAAGAGTTTTCTGCGCCATATCGCCGGCGGGGAGGGATGCGCGTGTTCCCGGAGGAGAAGATCACTGTGACGCGGCTGGACTACGTCATACTCCACCGCGGCGACGGCGAAAGGCACGATTACAGCAATCGTCTGACTGCCTGCGAGCTGATCTACAAGCTCTCGGGCGCAACGCGCGTCCGCTTTGCCGGGGAGACGTTCGTGGAGCAGACCGGAGATATCCGCTTCCTGCCCAGGACGGAGAAGCGCGCGGACTATTTCGTCGAGCCGATTGAAAAGGGCGACAGCCTGTACTTTCGCTTCGATTATGACGGAGAGATGCCGGAGGGCGCGCTCATGTTCACGCCGCGCGCGGCCGATTCCTACCGCGTGCTGTTCGAAAAGCTGTATTCGGTGTGGATCATGGGGGAGCGGGGCTACTATCAGAAGGCGCTCTCGCTGGTCTACGCCATCATCGCGCTCATACAGCAGGAGCAGAGCGAGAGCTATCTTTCGTCCGGGCAGCGCATGATACTGTCGCGCTCTATGGACTATATGCGCGCCCACGCCTTCGAGCCGGGCTTTGATTACGAGGCGCTCGCGGCGGCCGGCGGGGCAAGCTATTCCTATTACAAGCGGCTGTTCGGGCGCTATTACGGACTGCCGCCTTCGAAATATCTGGCCAATCTGCGCCTGCGCCGCGCCTGCGAGATACTGGAGAGCGGGCGCATGAGCGTCGAGGAGACGGCGCGCAGCGTGGGCTATGACGACGCGGCGTATTTCTGCCGCGTGTTCAAGCGGGAAATGGGGGAGCCGCCCGCAGCGTGGAGCCGGAGACGGCGCGCGTGACGGGCGATCACATATCAACAACAAGGGAGAAATCGTACAATGCACCTGAAGAAGTTCGCGAAGAAGTACGTCGGCGACCGGGCGTTTTACGCCATGGTACTGGGCGTGGCCGTGCCGATCATGATCCAGAACGGCATCACCAATTTTGTCTCCATGCTGGACAACATCATGGTGGGACAGATGGGCACCGAGTCCATGAGCGGCGTGGCCATCGTCAATCAGCTGCTGTTCGTGTTCAGCCTGTGCGTGTTCGGCGGCGTGTCGGGCGCGGGCATATTCGGCGCGCAGTTTTACGGCAACGGCAACCACGAGGGTCTGCGCAGCACGCTGCAGTTCAAGCTGATACTCTCTGTGATACTGACCGCCGTGGGCACGGCCATCTATATGGCGGCCGACTCGGCGCTCATATCGCTGTATCTGCACGACGGCTCGGAATCGGGCGACATCGCCGCGACGCTTCAATACGGCGTTGAGTATATGGGCGTGATGCTGATCGGCCTGCTGCCCTTTGCCTTTACGCAGGCCTATGCCAGCACGCTGCGCGAGACCGGCGAGACCATCGTGCCCATGCTGGCGGGCGTGGCGGCGGTTCTGGTCAATCTGTGCCTCAACTATGTGCTGATATTCGGCCATTTCGGCTTCGAGGCCATGGGCGTGCGCGGCGCGGCCATCGCCACGGTCATATCCCGCTTTGTGGAGCTGGCCATCATCATGATCTGGACGCATATGCATCTCGAGCGCAACCGCTTCGCCGAGGGGCTGTTTACGAAATTCACCATGACCGGAAAGCTGGTCAGGCAGATCATCGTCAAGGGCATGCCGCTCATGTTCAACGAGCTGCTCTGGTCGGTGGGCATCGCGATACTCAATCAGTGCTATTCCATGCGCGGGCTGGACGCCGTGGCGGCGATCAACATTTCATCGACCATATCGAATGTGTTCAGCGTGGTCTATATGGCGCTGGGCTCGGCGGTCGGCATAATTGTCGGCCAGAAGCTGGGTGCGGGCGACATGACCGGCGCGAAGGACACCGACAACAAGATGATCGCCTTCGCCGTGGCCAGCTGCCTGCTGGTCGGCGTGCTGCTGTTCGCCGTCGCCCCGATTTTCCCCGCGATTTACAACACCACAGACACAGTGCGCGCCATATCGGCCAGCCTGATCCGCGTGACCGCGCTGTCCATGCCCATGTATGCCTTCGCCAACACGAGCTATTTCACATTGCGCTCGGGCGGCAAGACGGGCATAACGTTTGTCTTTGACTGCGGCTTCGTCTGGGTGGTCGCGCTGCCCACGGCCATGGTGCTGGCGCGGCTGACCAGCGTGCCGATCGTGCCGATGTTCGCCATCTGTCAGGCCATCGATCTGATCAAGTGCCTGGTCGGCTATATACTGGTGAAGCGCGACGTCTGGATCCACAATCTGGTCGTCGAATGATCGGAGGGAAACGCCATGAACATTCTGGTGGCCATGCCCGCGGGCGATGTGCGCGATTCGTTCATACCGAATGACGTGCGCGCGCAGCTGGAGGAACTTGGAACGGTCGTCTGGAACGAGGACGGCCGCAACTGGACGCAGGACGAGCTGGCCGCCCACATCGAGGGCGTCGACGTGTGCGTGCTGGGCTGGGGCTGTCCGCCGGTCGGCGGCAAGGCGCTCGAAAGGGCGAATGCGCTCAGGGCCGTGCTGCATACGGGCGGCTCGGTGGCGGGCTATGCGACGGAGGCCGTCTATGACCGCCATATTCCGGTGCTGAGCGGCAACGAGCTCTACGCCCGCTCGGTGGCCGAGAGCGTCGTGGCCTACGCGCTGTATCTGCTGCGCGACATCGGCCGCTATAACGGCGAGCTCCTGCGGGACGGCTGGTCGCAGCCCGGCTGGAAGAACGAGGGGCTGCTCGATCAGACGGTCGGCCTGATCGGCTTCGGCGCGGTGGCGCGCTGGACGGCGCGTCTGCTCTCGGCGTTCGGCGCAAGGCTCTTTATCAGCGCCGACCACGTCACGCCCGAGGAGGCCGCCTCCTACGGCGCGCGCAAGGCGACGATCGACGAGATCATGAGCGGCTGCAAGATCGTGTCCGTGCATCTGGCGCGCACGCCTCAGACGCATCACATCATCGACGAGCGGCGCCTGAGGCTGCTGCGGGACGGCGCGATATTCATAAACACAGCGCGCGGCAGCATTGTGGACGAGGCGGCGCTGGCGCGGGAGCTGGCCACGGGGCGATTCAAGGCGGCGCTGGACGTTTACGAGGTCGAGCCGCTGCCCATGGACAGCCCGCTGAGGACGCTTCCCAACGCGCTGCTCATGCCGCACATGGGCGGGCCGACGATGGATCGCCGTCCGTTCGTGACGCGCGCGCTGCTCGAGGAGCTGCCCAAAGCGCTGGCGGGGGAAGAATCCTATCTGACGATCACGCGAGACATGATGCGCCGCATGACGCGGTGAAGGAGAAGAAGTATGAGCGTTTCGGAAAGCATGGACAGGGCGCTGTTTGAGGCGCTGACGAGATACGCGGGCGAGTCGGACAATTTTGAGGACGACACGCTGCGCGCGGAGTTTCTCGGCTTCGGCGGGCGGAACGTGCTGATCGCCCCCGGCGCGATCGTGCGCGTGAAGAACAGAGACAGCATCGGCTCGAATGTGTTCATAGGCCTGTACACTTATATAAACGGCGACGTGACCGTCGAGGACGACGTGCTCATCGGGCCGCACTGCGCGCTCACGGCGGGGCATCACAAGTTCAATCCGGCGACGCAGTCCTTCAGCGCGCGCACCAACGGCGATTACGACAATTCCATCGTCGTGGGTCGGGGCAGCTGGCTGGCGGCGGGCGTGACGGTGACGGCGGGCGTGAAAATCGGCTGCGCGAACCTCGTCTGTGCCAACGCCGTCGTGACGCGCGATACGCCCGACTATGCCATCATGGCCGGCGTGCCCGCGCGCCAGAAGGGTGAAATCGACCCGGTGACCGGCGAATACCGCTGGTTCAAAAAGGACTGAGCAATGACAAACGGCTTCTTCATTTTGAGACGAAGGAGCCTTTTTCCATATCGGGCGCGCAATCCTATGAGCGAAACCGATGGGCTGTCGCCTGCCGCGCCGAAAAAGACGGAGGGCAGCCGTGTGAGTCGCCGCGGAATATCGGACTTTTTGCTCCAGTCAGACGCGAGCGCCGCTTGAGGGGGGGCGCTTCTTCCACGAGGTCATGGCGCAGAGGTCTGTTCAGAGTTTTTCCAGATCGGGACGCGGCTCGACGATTCCCCGGCGCAGGAATGCCGATCGGCGCGGAACAGAGCGGCTGTTTTCCGGTTGCGCGCATCCAATCAAAGGGCGCAGAAGTTCCAGTCTGCGCCAAGGAGATGCAAACGCCGCGCTTTCTCTTGGGCGTACGCTGTCCTACCCTGACGCGGCTCGGCAATTCCGGCGGCCAGCGCGGAGAAAGGCGTATAATGCGCTTCCGATTGAAGAATGATGAATTTCCAGCGCTGCGCCGAGGAGATGCGAACGCCGCGCGAAGGGGGCGCTTCTTCCTTACAAACATTGAGGTATATTTGGAGTCCTTTTCCGTATCGGGGCGTGACTTGGCGCGGGAGGAGCGGTCAGCGCGGGACGAAGCGCCTGCTATTTGTTGGAAAGTTGATCGCGTGCTTCTGATTGAAGGATGCTGAAGTTTCAGCGCTGCGCCGAGGAGATGCGAACGCCGCGTGAAGGGATGCTTCTTCCTCACAAACATACGCCCAAGTATATTCGGAGTCTTTTTCAATGTCGGAGTGCTGTTTGATGCGGAAGGAGCGGTCAGCGCGGGACGAAGCGCCTGTTTTCCGTTGGCCGCGCCGGACATACTCGCTTTGAATTGAACTTCTCTCTTTTGAAACATCCAATGACGACATATCCCCAAAGGCTGATTATTTTCAGGAAAGGCGGTCTGTTATGATGAAGACGCTCTTGCAGCAGCCCGTGCGCAGCGGGCAGATTTTCCCGTCCCCGCGCGAAAACGAGATGATGTACGAAACGCCGCCCTGCTTTTGCTGGCGGGAGGAGGAGGGCGCGCGCAGCTATCGCGTCGAGGTGAAAAACGCCGCGGGAACCGTCTGGTCGGGCGAAACGGAAAAGACGTTCATCGTGCCGGATTGCGCCATCGAGCCGGGCGAGTACCGGTGGAATCTCTATGCGGCGGGCGGCGAGCGCGGCTGGGTGCGCTTCAATATCGCCGATAACGCCGTGCGCTTTGCGCGGCCGGACGCGAAAACGCTCTTGAGCGCCGTGCCCGACGAACGCCCGCGGCATCTGTTCTTCAAATCGGACGCAGCGGAGATCGTCAGGACGCATCCCGAGGCCATCGCGACGCTTCAGCGCAATGTGGTGCTGGCGCTCGAGGACGGCCTGCCCGAGCCGCCGCGCTATCATGAGGATGAGACGGCGCTGCCCTACCGCGAGTATTTCGGGCGGCACCGCGACTACTGCGACCGCGATCTCGTCGCCTGCGCGCTGGCGCACGTTCTGCTGGGCGACGAAAGGGCCGCGGCGCACGCCAAATCGCTCTTTCTCACGCTGTGCGACTGGAACAGCGAAGGCCCCTGCTCGCTGGAAGGGCCGTGGGGCGACGAGGTGGGGCTGAGCCACGCGCGCTGTTTTCCGGCGGTGTTCGATCTGCTCTGGGACATACTGGACGAGAAGCAGCGCATGTTCGCGGCGCGCGTCGTGTCGCTCTACGCCCATCAGTGCGAGCGAAAGCTGAACGGCATCGATTTCTGCCAGAACCCCGGCAATTCGCACGCGGGGCGGCTGCCGGCCTATCTGGGCGAGGCGGCGCTTGTGCTGAAGGGCACGAACGCCGTGCCGCGGGAGACGCTCGAGCGCTGGCTGGCTCTGGCGCTCGACGTGTACGGCGGCATATTCCCGTATTTCGGCGGGCCGGACGGCGGCTGGGCGGAGGGGATGTTCTATGCGTCCAGCTATACGAAGTGGTATCTGCCGTTCTTCTCGGCGGTGGAGCGCTTTTCGGGCGTGAGCTATCTGAAAAGGCCGTTCTATCAGCGCCTGATCCGCTATTTTCAGCATTTCTGCCCGCCGGGCTGGGAGATTCATCCCTTCGGCGACGGCTACTGGTGCCGCAGCGACGACGCGGAATGGCCGGGCTTCTTCGCGCAGAACCCGTATCACATCTATGCCGAGCGCTTCGGCGACGCGCTGACGCGGTCGTGGTCGCGGCAGGCGCAGAATCAGGAGATATTCAAGCTGCATCTGCTCGACGTGTTCCTGCCGGACGGCCAGAGCGAAAGGGACGCGCTCTCCGGGCCGAGCACGCGCGCGGGCTTCTTCCCGGACGCGGGCTATGTGAGCCTGCACACCGATCCTAAGCATCCCGAAAGCGAACTGGCGCTGCTGGCGCGCTCCAGCCGATACGGCAGCATCAGCCATGAGCACGCCGATCAGGGCAGCTTTGCGCTGATGGCGGGTGGCACGGCGCTGATTTCGCCCTCGGGCTATTTCGGGCGGCAGTATGGCACAAAGCACCACTTCGAATGGACGAACCAGACCCGCGCGCACAACACCATACTCGTGGACGGCGCGGGGCAGGAGCCGTTTTCCTTCCGCGCGACCGGCTGCGTGCTGTACGCCAGGGACGAGGACGGCCGCCTGACCGCCGCGATCGACCCGAGCCATGCCTATGAGCACATCGCCGCGTGGACGCGCAGCTTTGAGCTGACCGAAAATGCGCTGATCGTGACCGACCACATCGAATTGGACGCGGCGGGCGAGATCGCCTATCTGCTGCACACGCTCTCGCGGCCGGAAGCGGCGGGGGAGCGCGCGGCGGTCGAGCGAAACGGCTGGCGCATGACGATCGCGCCCGAGGAAGGCGATCTGCACGATTTGACGATCAGCGATCGCTTTGACGTTGACCTCAACGAGGGCGAGCCGGAAGAGTACCATGTGATGATGCCGCCGCAGTATCACCTGCGCTGGGTCACGCCGAAGAGGCGCGTACACGACATTCGCGTGCGCTTTGACGTGCGGCGGGGATGACGGCGCGGCACGCGGTAAGCGGCTGTTTTATGACATGGAAGGGAGAACGCGCATGAAAATCTGCATTTCGGTCGACATGGAGGGCATTTCGGGGATCAACACGAAGGAGCACGTCCTCAGCGACGCGCGGCTCTATGCCGAGGCGCGGCGTATGCTGACGGAGGATATCAACGCGGCGGTGTGCGGCGCTTTTGCGGGCGGCGCGGACGAGGTGATCGTCATGGATATGCACGGCGGCTCGAACAATGTGCTGACAGAGCAGCTGGACGAGCGCGCGCTGCTGCTGGTCGGCACGCCGCATTTCCCGCGGTTCCCGTTCCTGAACGGCTCTGATGGGCTGTTCCTCGTGGGCTATCACGCGCAGGCCGGCGCGGAGCGCGGCTCTCTCGAACACACCATGACCTCCATGGCGTGGCACAAATATCTGGTGAACGGCGTGCCCTTCGGCGAGGCGGCCATCGACGCGGACATCGCCGGCTGGGAGGGCGTGCCGGTGGTCATGGTCTCGGGCGACGACAAGCTGTGCGACGAGGCGAGACGCGTGCTGGGCGCGCAGATCGAGGCGGCGTGCGTCAAGCAGGGCGTGGGGCGGCAGTGCGCGCTGTGCGTTTCTCCGGCGGAGGGGCGGCGGCGCATTGAGCGCGCGGCCCGGCGCGCGGTGGAGCGGTTGGCGGCGGGCGAAAAATTCCCGCTGTTCTGCGCGGGCTCTCCGGTGACTGTGCGCACTGTGTACAAGTTTACGCCCGATGCGGACGCGGCGATGACCTACGACGCGCGCCGCATAGACGGCTACACGGTCGAGCGCGACTGGCCGCGCCTGTGCGACGCGTACGGCGGGCTGTGGAGCGAGCGCGGGGAGGAACAGCGCGTGCATTACGGGAGGGACGAGTTTGAGAAGTAACCGCCGAGCTGAATTGAGGAGGAGAAAACCATGTTCAGGAACATTGGCGGAAAGCTCAGGGTTCTGGCCATAGTGATATTCTGCATTGGGGCGGTCACCGGCGTGCTGTTCAGCGTGGATTTCATAGCCATGTCGGGCAATTCCAGAGGATTGAACTTTGATGCGCTGTACAGCGCTTTGTTCGTGCTCATAACCGTGCTGATTGCCTGGGCGGGAGCCTTTGCTCTGTACGCGCTGGGCGAGATGGCAGAGAATTCGGCGGCGCAGACGAAGCTGCTCAAGGAGCTGGCGGAGGAAATGCGTGGAAAGCATGAAGCATAACGCGATGTGAGAAAAAATCCCGATTGGGCGCAAAGGCCTGATCGGGATTTTTTTTGCACAAAATAGAAATACGCACTTGCGTAATTTGATGAAGTGGTATATAATAGAGATAAGAACGCACGTGCGCACAATTGATATACATTGAAGGGAAGGGTAACGAATGGGCGCGATAACGAGCAAGGAAGGATTGCTGGAGTATCTCAAGCAGGCGATCAACGTTGAATCGGCGGTGCTGTCTCAGAATAGTATCATTCAGGAATACGATGAGAATAGTGAAGAACGTATGCCACAGCTTGAATTGCTGGATATGCCAGAAAAGCCAGAGTTTAACAAAATACAGTGTCCTGAAAAAGAGTCATACTGGTTGTTCGTGCTACTTGCTATATTGCTCGTTCTAGGTGGAGGTGGATCATTTCTTATCGGACTTTTCTGTCTTTTGGTTGGAGAAAGAGCGTCGACATTCTTTTGGATAACAGCAATACTGATTGGAATTGCAATATTTCTGTTTGGAAATCATATAAACTGGATAAGGAAATAATGAATAAAGCGGCGGACTCTTATAAGGCGGAGGTGAAAAAAGTAGAAGAGAAGAACCAGTATATATCATCACAATATAATGATGATATGGATATTTGGGAAAACTCAAACGAGTCTGCCCATGCCTATTTTGAAAAGCCACTGAAGGAAACGCAGGCCGTGCTGGATAAGCTCTATTCGGTCAATGTGATCTATCCCAAATATCGCAATTTGCCGGCGCTGACCTGCATATACGAATATCTGGTGACGGGCCGCTGCGACGAGCTGGCAGGGCCGCACGGCGCTTACAATCTCTATGAAGATGAAGTGCGCCAGAACATGGTAATTTCACAGCTGAACGCCATCATGGAAAATCTGGAGCAGATCAAGGGCAATCAATATCTGCTCTATGAACAGCTGACGAAAATCAGAAGGGAAAGCGAAGAGATCACGCATGAATTGCGCATGATTCACGGCTATGCCGCAGCACTGACCGAAATAAGCTTGTTCAATACGTACTATGCGGGAATTAGCGCGGCCAACAGTGCGGCGCTGGCCTATTATCAGACGCTGTAATTGAAGAAAAGTATATCGCTGTTTTACGAAACCATACGATCAGACCGAAGCAGAAAGAATAAGACAACCATCCCCCGCCAGCCGCACCCGGCGACCGGCGGGGGATTCGTCTGTCCTCAGATCTCGATATACGCGCCGTTGCCGATGAGGAAGCTTTTGCGCGTTTCCTCGTCTGGCTCGTGATGCGCGCGCGTCTCGTCGAGCAGCGCGCCGTCCACCGTCACGCCCGAGACGAACTCATTCACGATGAAGCCGCTCATCGGATGTCCCTGCGCGGTGAGCGGTTCGCCGTTGATTGTAACGCCGTCCAGATGCACGCCGCGGATATCGCTGTCCGCGTCCAGACCGATGAAGCGATTGGGCGCGCTCGTGCGCCCCTCATAGGCGATGCGGCGAAATGTCACGTCGCTCACGCGGCCGATCTTCTCGACCGAGAGCCAGCACATCGGGCGCAGGAAAATTTCATTAAGGCGCGGCTCGCACTGCGGGTCGAGCGGCTCGCCGACGTTTATGTTCTCGAAGAGTATGTCGTGTACGTGCGCGTCGCCGCAGGCCTGAACGTCGCAGGCGATGAAGAGAAAGTGCAATATCTCGCAGCGGCGGAACGCGATGCGCGTCATCTCGTCGGCCACGGTTTCCGCGCCGATCTCCAGCGCGCGCCCCCAGTCGTTCCACAGCACGCAGTCCTCGACGGCGATGTCGCTCAGCGTCACGCGACCCAGCTGAACGCCGTTCACCGAATGGCCGCCCTTGAGCACGACGCAGTCGTCAAACGTGCGCACAAAGCAGTTTTTCACCAGCGCGCGGCGGCTGTTGTACAGGTCTATGCCGTCCGAATTGTAGCGCCACTGGCCGATGATCTTCACGTTCTCGATGCGAATATCCTCACAGTCGGCGGTGCGCAGCGCAAAGCAGGGCGCGTCGTGCAGCATGACGTCCTCCACGCGCAGATTTTTGACGCGCGCCGCGTCTATGGCGTTGTGCGCCGCCTGACGCGGAATGTCCTCGCAGTCGATCATGCCGCGCCCGCAGATGCGCACGTCCTCGGCGTTCTTGACGGTCACATAGCCCTTCACGCGCGCGCCGGCCGCCAGATAGAGCGTCTGATGGCTGGAAAGCGCGATCTCGCCCGCGCGGTGCAGCCCGGCGGGGAAGTAGACGACGTTCGGGTCGGCGGGATCGGGCGCGTTTTTCTCCGGCGCGTCGACGAATATGTGCAGCGGCTTGTGAACGCCGTTGATCTCCAGCACATAATGCCCCGCGCCGGGCAGCGTGAACGAGAGAACGCGCCCTCTGCGCGCCACGGCGATATGGCGCGAGGCCGGCGCGACGCAGGCGCGGAACACGTCGAAATTGACCGATGCGGTCATGGACGCCGCGCCGTCCGATTCAAACGAGACGAAGCTGGCGATTTCCGTTTCGTCCAGAGGGCGCTGCGTGCCGCGGAAGATCTGGTTGACCGGCATGGCGGAGACGCGCGCCGTGCGCACGCGCAGCGTCTTTCCCTCGGCGGTGACGGCGTAATCGGCGCTGACGGCCTCAAAGGGCACGTCGGGGTAAAGGCGAATCATGGCTTTCCCTCCCTGTCAGAGTGTGTCTGGTGTAAAGTTCGGCGGCTTTTCTCAATTTCCCTGCGCGGAGATGCAAAAAGGCGACCCGCGCCGGCGAGAGCGCGAGCCGCAGTCTGTTAGCCCTTGACCGCGCCGATCATGACGCCCTTGACGAAGAAGCGCTGAAGGAACGGATAGACGCAGAGTATCGGTATGGTCGAAATGACGATGACGGCGTATTTGATGGTTTCGGTGTAGTCGTTGGCGTAGGTTTCGCCCTCGATGACCTCGGTCGCGCCGCCCAGCAGCATTTCGTTTTCGATGACGATGGAGCGCAGCACCGCCTGAATGGGCAATTTTGTGTTGTCCTCCAGATAGATCGTGGCGGGGAACCAGCTGTTCCAGTGCCCCACGCCGTAATAGAGCAGTATGACGGCCAGCGTGGGTATGATCAGCGGCACGAGTATGCGGAAGAGCACGACCAGATCGTTCGCGCCGTCCATGTAGGCCGATTCGCTGAGTGATTCCGGCACGGCCTCCATGGCCGTCTTCATGATGATGGCGTTGTATATCGACAGACACCCGGGGATGATCAGCGCCCAGAGCTTGTTGTAGAGCCCGAGCTGCTTGATGTTCAGGTAGCTGGGGATCAGGCCGCCGCCGAAGAACATCGTGAACATCATCAAAAACACGATCGGCCCCTTGAACATCATGCCGCGCTGGCTCATGAAATAGGCGGCGATGATTGTCACGAGCAGATTGATGGGCAGCGCGATGATCATGATCTTGAATATGTTGCCAAAGCCGCTGAGTATCAGCGCGTGATTGAACGTCTTTCTGTACGCGCCGATGGTCGCCTTGACCGGCGCGATGAGGAAGCCGCGGTGAACCTGCAGATAGGTGCTCGAGCTGAACGACGCGCAGATGACATAATAGAACGGATAGAGCGTGACGATCATGAGCAGCGCCATGAACGTGATGTTGAACACATTGAAGGCCTTCTGGCCTCGAGACATGCGCATAAGACCCGACCTCCTTTAGAACAGACCGATGTCTGTGACCTTTTTGCTGATGAGATTGGTCGCCACGAGGAATATGACGTTGATGATCGAGTTGAACAGGCCGACCGCCGTGGAATAGCTGAAGTTGGCCTCGATCAGACCTTTTCTGTAGACGTATGTGGAGATCACGTCGGCGGTCTCGTAGATCGTCTCGTTGTAGAGCAGCAGGATCTTTTCATAGCCCACGCCCAGTATGCTGCCCATGCGCAGTATCAGCAGCATGATGATCGTGGGCATTATGCCGGGCAGCGTGATGTGCCAGGTCTGGCGCAGGCGGTTCGCGCCGTCGATCTCGGCGGCCTCGTAGAGCTGCGGGTCGATGCCGGTCAGCGCGGCCAGATAGATGATCGAGCCCCAGCCGACCTCCTGCCATATGCCGCTGCCGACATAGATCGTGCGGAAATAGCCCGGCTTTTGCAGCAGCGCCGTCCGCTGCGCGCCGAAGAACGCGCCGATGTCGTTGAACACGCCGTCGGAGAGGCAGAACTGGCGTATGATCGAGCAGATGACCACCATGGAGATGAAGTGGGGGATGTATGTGACGGTCTGAACGGTGCGCTTGAAGCGCTCGTTTCGCAGCTCGTTGAGCATCAGCGCCAGAAGTATCGGCGCGGGGAAGCCCCACAGGATCGAATACAGGCTGATGAGGAACGTGTTGCGCAGTATGCGGAAGAAATAGTAATCGCCGAAGAACTTCTTGAAGTACTTGAGTCCCACCCACTTGCTGCCCGCAAAGCCGAGCGCGGGCTTGTAATTCTTGAAGGCGATGATCAGCCCGTACATCGGCTTGTAGCAGAACAGTATCAGATAGGCGATGATCGGGAGCATCAGTATGTATTTCCACTTGTGGCGCTTGAGATCGCGGGCAATGCGCTGCCCGAGCGACAGGCGGCTGGCCGACGTCGTTTGCATAGGGTGTGTTCAGTCCTTTCATACAGTGTGCGGCAGGAGCCGGAGGAGAACAGTGAGCCTCGGGTTCATTGCTCGCCTCCGGCCCCTCATAAAAGAGCGGGAGGGCGGCCGGTGCGACCGCCCCGTCCCGCGTCAATGAGGAACGTTTAGCGCGCGTTGAAGCGATCGAGCTGCGCCTGCTTGATGGCGATCATGTCCTCGACGCCCATGCCCTTGAGTGTGTCGATGTACTGATCCCAGCCCTTTTCCAGATCCACTTCGCCGGAAATGAACTTGAAGTACATCTCGCCGCAGTAGGTGGATATGGCGCTGTTGAGGTCGGTGAACTCCTCGGTCTCTTCAGCGGTGGCGGAGAGCACCGGCAGGCACCACCAGTCCTCGCCCGAGCCGTTGCGCCAGATGTCCTCAGCGTCGCGCATGATCTGGCTGTTGCGGTCGCGGCCGGCCTGAGCCAGCTTGTAGCCGGGGCAGCCGCCCACGATGCCGGGGCTGAAGCGGCGGGCGTATTCGACCATGCCCTCCGGGCCGTTCATGTACAGATCGGTGTAGCGGCAGTCGCCGTTCTCATCGACATAGTAGGCCGCGTCGGAGGAAGCGTCCTCGCCCTTGGAATAGCCGAAGTTCATGAAGATCATGCCCTCTTCGGAGTAGAGATAGTCCATGAAGCGGCAGGCGACTTCGGGGTTCTTGCAGGCGGTGGTCACGCCGGTGCCGGTGCCGGTGGGCAGGGCGTTGGTGAGGAAATAGGCGTACTCGTCGCCCTTGTTGGCCACGGGGTTCTTCACAGCCGTCCAGGTGTATTCCTTGCCGTCGAGCGCGGCGTTGATCTTCTGGAAGTAGCTGTAGGAGCCGCCCCACGCGCCGATTTCCTCGGCGGCGGCCTTCGCGGCGATTGTGTCGCCGTCTATGGAGGCGTAGTCGCGGTCGAGCAGGCCGTCCTCATGCCATGAATGGAACAGCTCGAGCGCCTGCTTGAAGCCGTCCTCGTAGGCGGAGAGATGCACCTTCTGATCCTTCGTGCGGTACCAGCTGTACTTGCCGGTGGTGCCGTAGGAGGCGAAGAACAGGTTCTGCGCGTGCTGGGGCATTGTGTAGGGGGTCACGCCGTACTTGTCCTTGAATGTCTTGAGCATATTGGTCACGTCGTCTATGGTCTCGGGCGCGGTCAGGCCGCACTCGTCGAGCCACTTCTGATTGACAACCAGACCCCAGGAGGTGTCGGCTTCCTTCAGGGCAGGGAAGCAGTAGTACTGGCCGTCGTCGGTCTTGTAGGACTTGTCGATGTCGGCGTTATTCTGCATGAGCGCCCACAGATTGGGGGCGTACTCGCTCAGATAGTCGTTCAGGGGGATGATGACATTGTTCTCGATGTGAGAGCCGGCGTTGTTTACGATGTCGCTGGCAAAAATCAGATCGGGATAGTCGCCGCCGGCGATCATGAGGTTGTAGGCCTGCGTCTTGTCAGCGCCCGCGGCCGGCTCAACCCAGTCCACGTCGATGCCGGTGCGCTTTTCCCAATCCTGGAACCAGGGATGCTCGTTGGCGCTGGCGTAGGTGGAGGAATAGGAGATATTGGAAGCCATCCAGACTCTCAGCGTCACGTCGGTCTCGATGGGATAGACGCTCTCGCCCTCGGCGAGGCCGCCCACGCAGGAGAGCGCCAGCACGAGGCACAGCGCCATAGCCAGAAACTTCTTCATAACGGGAACCTCCATAAT
>CAKUAV010000017.1 GCA_934636425.1 uncultured Clostridia bacterium | reverse complement strand
TCCGATCAGACGCAGGGCGGCGCGCTGGTCGTCATCCACGATGTGACCGAGCAGCGCAAAAGCGAGCAGTCCCGGCGCGAGTTTGTTGCGAATGTGTCGCATGAGCTGCGCACGCCGCTGACCGCGCTGCGCGGCCTGATAGAGCCGCTGCGCGACGGCATGGTGCGCAGCGAGGAAGCGCGCATGCGCTATTACAACATCATACTGCGCGAGACGCTGCGCCTGTCGCGCCTGATCGACGATCTGATGGAATTGAGCCGCCTGCAGAGCGGAAGGCTGTCGCTGGAGTGCAGGAAGGTCGATATGTCGATCATCGCCGAGGATCTGGCCGAGAAGTATACCTATACCGCGGCGGACAAGGAGCAGACCTTTACGCTCACCACGCCGCCCGAACAGTGGCCGTGTGTCATGGCCAACGCCGACCGCGTGGAGCAGATACTCGTTATCCTGCTGGACAACGCCATGAAGTATACGCCCGAGGGCGGCCGCATAACGCTGTCCGTTGAGACGGAGGGCGGCAAGGCCGTGCTGCGCGTATCCGATACCGGCGTGGGCATTGCGGAAGAGGATCTGCCGTATGTATTCGATCGCTTTTACAAGGCGGATAAATCGCACACAGGCTCCGGCTCGGGACTGGGGCTGTCCATTGCGCGGGAGATTCTCCAGCAGATGGGCGAGAACATCACCGTGACCAGCGAGAAGGGCAAGGGCAGCACGTTCAGCTTTACGCTGCCGCTGGCCGGCGCGGCGACTGTGCCCGCCGTTAAAAATGCGCCGAATGAGCGACAAAGCGATTGACAAACCGGCGGAACTGTTATAATATGTCACTGGTGAATTCGTTTCATTGAAGGGAGAAGATATTTATGGAATACGGAATTCAGATGTACAGCGTGCGCGACCTGACCAAGGAGAGCCTGGACGAGGCGCTGCGTCAGGTGGCCGAGCTGGGCTACAAGTTCGTTGAGTTCGCCGGCTTCTTTGGCCACACCGCCGAGGAGGTCAAGGGCATGCTGGAC
Source organism: uncultured Clostridia bacterium (assembly GCA_934636425.1). Lineage (GTDB taxonomy): Bacteria > Bacillota > Clostridia > Christensenellales > Aristaeellaceae > Firm-10. Next base: position 28,349 of record CAKUAV010000017.1, on the reverse strand, counting down.
AAGTACGGCCTGAAGGTCTCCGGCACGCACACCGGCTGGCAGGAGGTCGCCGAGCATTTTGACGAGACCGTGGCCTTCCACAAGGCCATCGGCAACAAGAACATCATCATCCCCGGCGCGGATCTGGGCAATCAGGAAAAGCTGGACGCCTTCATCAATATGGTCAACGAGTTCCAGCCCAAGCTGGCCGCCGAGGGCATCAGCCTTGGCTATCACAACCATGCCCATGAGTTCCGCCCCAATGAGGACGGCTCCATGATCCACGATCAGCTGGTGTACCGCACCAATCTGAACCTCGAGATCGACACCTACTGGGCGTATGTCGGCATGAAGCACCCGGTCGAGCTGCTCGAGCGCCTGAAGGATCGCATCCGCGTCATCCACATCAAGGACGGCGACGCGGACGGACACGGCACGCCTCTGGGCATGGGCACTGCGCCCGTGGCCGATGTGTACGTCAAGGCGATCGAGATGGGCGTTCCGATGGTCGTTGAGAGCGAAACCTGCAATCCCAGCGGCATGGCCGAGGCCAAGATCTGCATCGAGTACCTCAAGTCCCTCGAGAAGTAATTCATTCAACCATAAGCCATGCGCAGCAATGTGTATGGCTTATTTTTCAATGCTGCGGAGGAAATGGACATGAGACTGCTGATCTGCGGCGACACTGTGCCCACGGCGGGCAGCGCGCCGCTCTTTGAGATGGGCGATACGAACGCGCTGTTTGGCCGCGTGAAGGACGAATTTGCCGCGCACGACCGCGTGATCGTCAATCTGGAATGCGCGCTGACCGATTCTGAACACAAAATCCGCAAATTCGGCCCGAATCTGAAAGGGCCTGTTCAGACGGCCGCCACGCTCAGAGCGGCGGGCGTGACCGACTGCGTCCTCGCCAACAACCATATACTCGATTTCGGCGTGGGCGGGCTTCACGATACCGAGAGGCTGCTGGACGCGGCGGGGCTTCGCTGGTTCGGCTGCGGCGAAAACGCCGAAGAGGCGAACAAACCGTATTATATTGAAAGGAACGGAAAAAAAGTCGCGTTTCTGGCATTCAACGAGCACGAGTACACCTACGCGCTCGGCAATCAGGCGGGCGCCGCGCCGTTTGATCCCTTCGACGCGATGGCGCGCATTGCGAGCGTCAAAAAGACGGCCGATCGCCTTGTCGTGCTCTACCACGGCGGCAAGGAATACTGTGAATACCCCTCGCCGCGGCTGCGCGAATTGTGCCGCGCCATGACCGAGCTGGGCGCGGACGTCGTGCTCTGCCAGCACAGCCACATAATAGGCTGCATGGAGCGGCACGCGGGCGGCACAATCGTCTACGGTCAGGGCAATTTTCACTTTGTCGATTTCAGTGAGCAGCCGTTCTGGTCGCGCGGGCTGATGATTTCTCTGGACATCGGCGCAGACGTGAACGTCCGCTGTATTCCGATTGTCGCCGGAGAGAAGGGCGTCGATCTGGCCGGCGCGGCGGAGGCGCGCGCGATTCTGGACGGCTTTGAGGCGCGCAGCGAGGAACTCAAGGACGGGCGCTGGCTCGAGGGCTGGCGGCGCTTTGTGCGGGAAAACGGCGCGGGCTATATCGACTGCGTGCGTCAGGCACTGGACGGCGACGAGACGCACCGCGAGCGCATGGCGCATTATCTGGACTGCGAGGCGCATCTGGATATGCTGCGCGAGCTGTTCAGAACATGGCACAATACACAGACAGACGGCGCACAGGAGGCGTAAAGAGCGATGAACAATCCCCAGACGCAGCATATTTTTATGATGGATCATGTAAAGCGCGAGAGCGCCTATCGGCCGGGCGAGGATTTTTCGTTCTGGCAGAGTACGGCGCGCGCAAAGCTGGGCGCACTGCTGGGCATGGATACGTTCGAAAAATGCGACGACAACCTGCAAATTGAATGGACGAAGGACGAGGCGGAGTACACCGAATATCGCCTGCTGTTCAACACGGAGACGCACTATCAGGCGCGCGCGCATCTGCGTGTGCCCAAAGATGCGCAGGGCGCCGTGCCGGTGGTGATCTGCCTTCAGGGTCACGCGACCGGCATGCACATCTCGCTGGGCGTGCCGAAATTCCCGGGCGACGAGGAGACGATCAGCGGCGGCGACCGCGACTTTGCGCGGCAGGTGATCGCCAAGGGCTATGCGGCGCTGGCGCTCGAGCAGCGCGGCTTCGGCGAGTGCGGCGGCACGGAAAAGGGTCCCGACTGCTATCAGCCGGCCATGGCGGCGCTGCTGCTGGGGCGCACGATACTGGGCGAGCGCGTGTGGGATATTTCCCGCGCGATCGATTTGCTGGAAAAGCACTTCCCGCAGGTGGATGTAAAGCGGCTGGCCGTGATGGGCAATTCCGGCGGCGGCACGGCCACAATATATGCCGCAGCCATGGACGAGCGCATCGCCGCGGCCATGCCGTCCTGCGCGTTCTGCGGCTACAAGGAGTCGATCGGCGTGCAGCATCACTGCTCCTGCAACTATGTGCCGGGCGTGATGCGCTCGTTCGACATGGGCGATCTGACCGGGCTGATTGCGCCGCGGCCGCTGGTGATCGTAAACGGCCTGAAGGACACGATTTTCCCGATCGATTCGGCCAGGCGCGAGTACAGGACGACGGAAAAGCTCTATGCGGCCGCGGGCGCGCCGGATATGTGCCGCCACATCGTCGGGCCGGAGGGACACCGCTTCTATGCCGCGCTCGGCTGGCCGGCCTTTGACGCGCTGACCGGCTGGAATCGCTGAGGCATGACGCTTGAAGAGCTTAAGCTGCGCCGCCTGGCGAATCAATTCCTGATTCAGCCGTCTGATAAGCTGACCGCCGTGCGCGCGCTGTGCGGCGTTCAGGCGCAGTTTATGAAAAACGCCGTTCACGCGCTGAAGATTCGCTCGAGCGATTGGAACGCCGAGACGTTTTCGGACGGCCTTGTAAAGAACTGGACGCTGCGCGGCACGATGCACGTCTTTGCGCGGGAGGAGCTGCCGCTGTTTCTGCACGAGCGCGCGGACAGGCCGTATCGCGGCGCGGACTTCAGCGGCCGCACGTTCTGGAATCAGCGTACTTGCTGGGCGCTGACGCCCCATAGGCAGGGCGCGCTCTCACAGGTCATACTGGACGCGCTGCGGGAAAGGCCGCGCACGCGGGACGAGCTGAAGGCCGTCTGCCGGGGCGCGGGCATGACCGATGATGAGGAAGCGAGCCTGTTCGATCCATGGGGCGGCGGCGTGCGGGAGCTGTGCGAGCGCGGCTTCATGCACTATGCCGCGCGCGAGGACAAGACGTTCGAGCTGACCGAGCGCTTTGCACCCCTGCCGGAGGAGACGGCGCAGCTCGAGCTGGCGCGGCGCTATTTTACGGCCTACGCCCCCGCGACGGTGCACGACGCGATGTACTTTTTCCGCATCCCGGCGAGGACGGTGAAGCGCTTTCTGGAGCGGCTGAACGCGGACTCGTTCGAGATGGGCGGGCGGCTCTATTACTTCCTGACGATGAACGACGCGCCGCTCGAGATGCCGCGCTGCCGCTTTCTGGCGGGCTTCGATCCGCTCCTGCTGGGCTATGAGAAGAAGGAAACGCCTTTCCTCAGGCCGGAGCATCTGCGCGGGATATTCAATCTGGCGGGCGTCGTCATGCCGGCTGTGCTGATTGACGGCGCGGTGGCTGGCCGCTGGAAGAGGACGGGAAAGGCGCTTGGAATAGAATGGTTCGGCGGCGCGCCGGCAGGGTGCAGAGCGGCTGCGCGTGAGGAAGCGGCGCGGCTGTGGAACGATCTGACGGCGATTAAGGAAACGGATATTTGAAACAATAAAAGCGCCCGTATGAAAAATGCGGGCGCTTTGTATTACGGCATTCAGAAACAGGGCGGCGGTGCGGATGACGGAATGCTGCGAAAGGCGGTCTGTTTGAGGGAAACAACCAGAGACAGATGGGGCGCGATGGGCAGCGGACTGCGCAGTCGCTATCATGGTTGAAGGGGTTTCGACAAACCGTCAAATAAGACGGCATACTGTTCTGAGGTACGCCGTCTTTTGATGCGGTTATTGCCACAGTGCCCTTTTCACTGTGCCGTCCGCGCAGAGCACACAGATGCGATGCACATCAAGAAGCTGCGAGTTGTCGGCTTCCTGTCCGTTTAGATGACCTGCGTCTTTCGGAATCGGCTTCGGCGCGATCAATCACGCGCGCCGGAATCCGGACAGACCTTGCCGACCCGTTTCGACAAAACAGTTCTGCACGGCCAGCGGAGCGGCGTTCAGACGGGGAATACGCCCCAGCGCGTCTTTCAGCGGGGACAATGATTGCCATCGTCAGTCCCTGTCCACGCGCACGATACAGCCGCGGCTGAAATCGGGCAGTGTGACAAAGCCGTCCGCAACCTCGGGCGCGGTTTCATGCCGTTCGTTCATCAGCCAGTACACGGTGACGCGGCCGTTGACCGGCAGGCGCAGTCCTCGAACCGGCGCGGGCGTGAGGCCGTCGCGCAGAACGGCCTGCCAGGACGCGGCGCGCGAGCGCACATAGTACAGATCGTGCTTTTCTCCCGCCAGCGTGAGGACGTGCGCTTCGTCGGTATCCGCGCGGCCGGGCGCGAAATGCTCCTTGTCCGCCTCGATACCCTCGAGCATATCGGAAAACGGCCGGAACATTGTCCACAGGTTTTTCGGCTCGATGTAATGCTCCCAGTGCCACATATGCCCGCTGGCCGCCGCGCCGCAGAAGAACGGCGCGTAGGTCAGATCGGTGAATATCAGCCCGTCGTCGTCGCAGGGATAGAAGCGGAACGGGCCGATGTGCCGGTCATTGACAGCGCCGGTCTCGTTGAGCACGCAGGGCTTTTCGGTTGAGGCGACGCGCTCGAATGCGTCGGCCACAAAATCGACCGGATCGCCGCCGCAGATTTCAAGCGGCGCGCCCTGATCGAGATAGCGGTGAATCTGCATGAACGGCATGGCGCTCGAATCGCGGAAGGGGATCATGTAGTCGCCGAGGAACTCCTCGCGGTCATAGCTGCCCAGCGAATTGACCGCGAGATTGCGCGGGCTGAGCGCGTGTATGCGGTTCAGCATGCGCTCATTGAAGGCGAGTATCGATGCGCGCGGCGCGTCGACGCAGTTGAACTCGTTCCACAATTCCCACGCCGCGACGGTCGGGTCGTTCTGATAGCGCGCGATGTAGGGCAGCACGTCCTCAATCCAGCGCTCGTTCCACTTCTCGCTGTCCAGCCATTCCTGCACGCTGTCAAGCGCCTTGCCGGTGTCCGGGTCGATGACGCGCTTCTCAAAAATGCCCTTCGGCGCGTCGCACAGCGTGCGGAAATGCTCCAGACACATTTTGACGCGGATGCCGCTTTCTCGCAGCAGATCCATCACCGCGTCCAGCCGGTTGAACACGGTCAGATCGTGCCGTCCCATGAGACTGGTGCGCGCGTCAAAATAGGGCGCGGACAGCCACAGGCGCACATAGTTCACATTGTTCTCAGCCAGCCGCCTGATCCAGCGCCTGTAGGTTGTCAGCCCCATCCACGCCGTGCCGTTTCCGATGGCGAAATGCGCGTCGGAGGCGGGGCGCTGCTCGGGGCGGAGGATGCACAGATTCGGGCCGATGGGCACGAAGGCATGGCCGTCGCTGGTGGCGAAATAGCGCCTGTCTTTGCCGCTGATTTCCACATAGCCGGAAAGATCGGACGGTGTACACTCGAAAATGCCGCCAATCACGCCGCCCTCGCCCTGCGCGCTGAAGCGGTGAACGCCCTCGATCAGCGGCGTATAGCGAAAGCAGGTGAATGCGTCGCCGACGATTTCCTGGCTTTCAAAGCCGTGCTTGTCGTAGACGAAGCGCGTGTTCTGGCAGCGGAAGGGGAGCGCCGTCTCCTTCACGCCGTCCGGTCGGGTGACGCTGACTGTTTTGCAGCCGTCGGGCACGGTGATCTGTATGCGGCCATATTTCGGAACGCTCTGCATGACGGATAACCTCCTTGTATCGGCAGGTGTCTGGAACGATGGGTTACAACCTTTAGTGATTCAAAACTCCCTTCAAGAAACGCGGCGGTCGAATCCGGGGCAAACGCCGCGTCTTGACAAAGAATGAAGAACGACGGCCATTTCTATTTGAACCATACTCCGTAAATGAAATGGCGCGCCGATCTATTTTTCAGCGAGAAACGCGCCCAGCCGGCGGTTCAATTCCCGCCTGGAGGATGCGCGCAGCACGGCGGCCTGCGGCGCATGGGCGATGCGCTCGGCGATCTTTGCATCGTTATTTTTCTTAAAAGACCACACATAGCGCAGAAATTCCGCGTTAAATCGCTCGGGACAGCCCGCGCCCATGTCGGGACGCACATTGCCGCACTTCCTGATAATGCGCGCTATAACGCCTCTCAGGCAGGTCAAACGCCCGTAGTCCAGCCAGATCACCGCGTCGCACCGTTCAAGCCGCATGGGCAATGTCCTCGTGTAATTGCCGTCGATGATCCAGCGCGGCTTTTCCAGCTCGCGTTGGAGGCGCGCGTCGAAATCCTCTTTGCTGCGTTCAACCCAGCCGGGCAGCCAGTAGAGCGCGTCCAGATGTACGACGGGCAGGCCGGTTTCTTCACTCAGGCGGCGAGAGAGCGTGCTCTTGCCGCTCCCCGGGCAGCCGATGATCAGTATGCGCTGAGGCATGGCGACTCCTCTCTGACGAACGGTGCTTTTTGCGGCTCCTCATGGAAAACTGGGGGGGAAGCAAGGCGCGGCAGAGAAACGTGAACAGCTTGGAAGCAAAGACTGCACTGCTAAACACGAAATTTTTCTTCTTTGCCCGTTCTCTCATGGAGAAGCCGTGCAATCTGTTGCCGTTATGGCCTTGTATTCCCTCCAAGATTTACGTGAAGAACCTTTTTTGTCGGTGCGTGTCCTGAATATTTCGCCTTACACAGGCTGAATGCTCCCGATTGGAGAGAGCTGTTCTGCGCGCCGCATTGAAGCACGCTCGCTCATTATAATTATATTGCCGCCGAATCCGAAAAAGGCCGGGCACAAGGCGGCTAATCCTCGGGCCAGGCCATATAGGTTTCATCAAAGCGCATCGGCTCAAGCCGGCCTTCGGAGAGCTGCGTGAGATCGGCGAGCAGCTTGTCCTCATCGGCGCATCTGACCAGCAGCGTCAGCGTGATTACATCGGAAAAATCCTTGTCCTCGACGATCACCGGCGCGGATTTGAGAAAATACTCCACGCGGCTGAGCATGGCGTAGGACACGTCCATCATATAGCGCGCAGTGAGGTGCATGACGCCCACGCCGCTTGCGTCGATGGCCGTCACAGCGCCCTGCGTGTAGGCGCGCACCAGCCCGCCCGCGCCCAGCAGGACGCCGCCGAAATAGCGCGTCACGACCACGCACGCGTTGACCACGCCGCGGTTTTTCATGACCTCGATGATGGGCATGCCGGCTGTGCCGCCCGGCTCGCCGTCGTCGCTGTAGCGCATCACGCCCATATTGCGGCCGATGATGTAGGCGTAGCAGTTGTGCGTCGCGTCGGCGTGCTTTTTGCGGATATCGGCGAGGAAGGCGAGCGCGCCTTCTTCCGTTTCGACGGGCGCGCCATGGCCGATGAAGCGCGACTTGTTGATGATGAATTCATCGCTTCCGCGCTTCATCAGCGTCTTATAGCTGGCGGAGGCCATTGCTTATTTGGCGAGCTTGAACAGGTGATAGGCCTTCTTGCCCTTTCGGATGAGCAGACCTTCGCCGTCCAGCATTTCGGGCGTGACGCGGAATTCGACGTCGGTGATCTTCTCCTCGCCGATGTAAAGACCGCCGGCCTGCATGGTCTTGCGCGCCTCGCCGTTGGATTTGCACAGGCCGCAGCGGGCGACCAGCGCCAGAAGGCGGTTTTCCTCCGCCAGATCGGCCGCGGTCAGCTCGGTCGTGGGCACGGAGCCGGCCGTCGCGCCGCCGCCGAAGAGCGCCTCGGCAGCCTGCTGCGCCTTGAGGGCTTCCTCTTCGCCGTGGACGTTCCTGGTGACCTCGTAGGCCAGCACGCGCTTGGCCTCGTTGATGGCGCTGCCCTCGAGAGAACCCAGACGGTTGACCTCGTCCATGGGCAGGAATGTGAGCAGTCCCAGGCACTTTTTCACGTCCGCGTCGTCGACGTTGCGCCAGTACTGGTAGAAATCATAGGGGCTGCACTTGTTGGGATCGAGCCAGAGCGCGCCCTTTTCGGTCTTGCCCATCTTGCGGCCGTCATGGGTGAGCAGCAGCTGGAATGTGAGGGCAAATGCGTCCTTGCCGTCCTTGCGGCGGATCAGATCCGCGCCGGAGAGCATATTGCTCCACTGATCGTCGCCGCCGGTCTGCAGTATGCAGCCGTAGCGGTGGTTCAGCTCGAGGAAGTCGTAGCTCTGCATGAGCATGTAGTTGAACTCGAGGAAGGTCAGCCCGCGCTCGAGACGCTGCTTGTAGCACTCGGCGGTCAGCATACGGTTGACGGAGAAGAGCGCGCCCACGTCGCGCAGGAAGCTGATGTAGTTGAGATCGCGCAGCCAGTCGGCGTTGTTGACGATCAGCGCGCTGTTGGGCTTGCTCTCGTCAAAGTCGAGGAAGCGCGCCATCTGCGCCTTGATGTGGGCGACGTTGTTGTCGATGTCATCGACGGTGAGCACCTTGCGCAGGTCGCTCTTGCCGGAGGGGTCGCCGATCATGCCGGTGCCGCCGCCCATCAGCGCGATCGGCTTGTGACCGGCGCGCTGCAGATGCGCCATCGCCATGATCGGGATGTAGTGGCCGATGTGCAGGGAATCGGCGGTCGGATCGAAGCCGGTGTAAAATGTCACCATGCCCTCATCGAAGGCCTTGTACAGATCGTCCTCAAAGGTGACCTGCTTGATGAATCCGCGCTCGCGGAGAATGTCCATTGCGTTGCTCATGGAAAAACACTCCTTCAAGATATTGATGTCGCTGTGGGGACGTGAGCAGAAGAAACGGCAAAAAAATCGCCCTCTCACAATCGAGAAGGCGACATACATGACGCGGTACCACTTCCGTTCACCGGGCGGGACAGAATGTCCGATCCGGCCTCACGCGCGCGTTCACGGGCGCACCCGGGACGGCCTACTGACAAAAAATGCGTTCAGCGTCCGGCTCAGGGATGTATTCAGTCCGCGCGCCCCGCTTCCTCGCACCGGCCGGAAGCTCTCTGAATGGGAATATGCGCCCACCTACTTGTTCCCGTCAAAGCCATATTGATAAAATTATCATAGCACAGCTCATCCGCTTCGTCAAGGGGGCAGTATGAGAATATTTCAGATTTCTTCTTCGATCATACGCGCGGCGGCTCGGCTGAGAGAAGCCAGAAAGCGGTCGGCCGGCTCGCCGTGCCGCGCCGAAAAGGCCGCTTCGAGCACCTTTATCAGGCTAAGCGAGGCATTGTCCCGCAATTCGCCCAGAATCCATATCGCGGCGGCCTGCGGGAGCCTGTCGGGATCGACGCTGCGGTCGGCGATGGGGGACTGGGCGATCTGGCGAAGCGCCGCATAGACGTCCTCGGAAGCGCTTCTTCCGAACAGGGCGAGTATGCCCAGGAGAATCGCCGCGCCGTCTCGCGTTTCGCCTTGGGACAGCATCGACTCAAAGGCGTCGTCAAACGCGGTGAGCTGTCCCGCGAGCGCAAAGACGACGGCTGCGCCGAAATCGGGCGATGCGAGCAGATCGCGCAGCTCATCGAGCGTTTTCGGCGCGCAAAACGGCCTCCAATCCATAAAGCCGTTCAGCTTGCAGATGATCGATGCGCGCTCATAGAGGAGCCCATCCTCGCAGAGCGCGCGTCTCACCGCCGAAATATCGACCTCGGGAACGGGGCGATTTTCCTTTATGGCGAAGCAGGCGAGCTTTCCGGCCGCTTCGCCCAGACGCTGCATGTCCTTTTTCATCCGCAGGCAGCCGGTCAGCGCGTCGTCTACGGAGAGGCCCTTGTCCGCGACGATGAGATTGCGGCTGCCCGATGGGATCATCATGCCGGCCGTCACGGGCACGGCGATCCCGAAAGCTCTCATTTTGCAGCCGAGCCACCAGAGCTGCTGGCCGAATGAGGCGCTGCACAGATCGCCGCCGACGTGATCGATCGGCGCGAAGGCGTAAAACAGCGGCGCTTTGGAAAATTCGCCGCGCAGATAGGGTATGAGCTTCAGCGTATCCAGTCCGACGATCCGCTCGGCGTCGCGATAGCCCGGCGTCTCGCCGACAATGACGGTTCGATTTTCGGCATCGTATCGCTCGCGGAGAAAGGGCGGCTTTGAACCGACCTCGATCAGCCTTTCGGAGAGCGTGAAATCGTCGCGAAGTTCTGAAGTTCGCTGCCCGCAGCTGGTCGGCGCGTTCCGAACAAGAGTCCCGACAATCTCGGCGCGCGTCCGGGTGAAGTTCATGCGCGCGGCGTCGGCCTCGGTTCGCGTGGGAAAGCCCGCGCTGCGGACGACGATCTGGTCGCCGGTTGAATCGATCACGATTTTTGCCGCGATGCAGATTCGACCGGAAGCGGTGAAGCACTCGACGCCGATGATCCGGTCGCCTTCCATAAATACGCCCGTGACCGAGGCGTTGAGCAGCAGGCGGCATCCCGCCTTTCGCGCCGCGTCCTCGAGGACATAGGCCTTTGCCGCGCCGTGAATAAACCGGCTGCCCAGCTCGTCCTCTTCCATGCCGGTGTGCATGAACGCGGAATCACAGAGCCTCTGCGCCCGCCGATCGAGCGCCTCAAAGCGGCCGCCCGAATTGCCCCAGGCATAGTCCCAGACGCCGCCGATTGTGCCAAGGCCGCCCATCGCGCCCAGCGCGTCGACGCCGATTGTGTCCAGACCGGCCTCTGCGCCCGAAATGGCGGCCATCGCTCCGGCTGTTCCGAGCCCGGCGACGAGCAGCGCGCAGGACATATCAAATTCGGGGCGGCAGGCGCTCTTTTCGCATTTTCCGTTTACGATATGGCTGTAAAGCATCTGCGTCCCTCCTCGAAGGCGATGTCGGCGTTTTCATAGGCGGCGGACTGTATGGCGATGATTCCGTCGGATTCTGTCATGCCGATTTGGCCGCGTACGTCGGTTTCGTGCGCCGCCGCGGCAATTTTCCAGCCGGGCGAAAGCCTTGAAAGGCCGCGTTCAAACCGCGAGAGCGCCTCTATCCGCGGCGACGTCACGTCGGGCGCGAGCTTCAACGAAAGGAAGCCCTCTGAATCGAACCCGCCGGGAAAGGACTCGAATCCGTCGCAGAACAGAGCGCCGTCGCCGCTCGTCCTTGCGCAGATGAGATTGAAGCGCCTCTCGCCGATGTGCGCGCGCGTGTCGATCACTCTGTCGCAGACGACGCATCCCAGGCCGTTCGCGCCGAAATATTCGACGGAAAACGCGCCGTTTTTGCGCGCCACAGTCGTCGGACGGCAGCACAGGAGCAGAGCGGCACGGGTATTTTGCAGCAATCCGCACATGATCGCGTCCAGCGCCGGCGTCGAAACGCCGCGCCCGACAAGGCCGCGGCGGATAAGCTCACGCGCGACAATGCCGCCCGCGCTGACGGCGCTCATTGGGCGGAGCGTCCGCGTGTAATCGGCGGCCAGATCGGCGCCCTCGTCGATCAGAACGACGTTATCGCCGCCCGCATAGGCGATTCCGCACCCCAGCGCGGTTGCGCCGAGAACGGCTGTTTTGAATTTGCGAATCATGGGCTGTCCCTGCCTTTCACGTATGTGTAATGCATATTTATACCATGCGCGGCCGACTTTGTCAAGCCTGAAGGAGCGCTTCTCAAAGCGGCGCGGACAAGCGCATTTGCCGCCCGAACAGTACCGCGCATTATTTAACAGCGATTGATTTGACATGGCGGCCATGCGGCGATATAATAGCTGTCGAACAAAAATTTACGAAAGCGGGGCATCGCCGTGTCTGATAAAAAAGCGCCTTCTTTGGAGCTTGTCCGCAAAATTGACGCTGAAATTCCAACGCCGTTTCATCTCTATTCCGAGCATGGTCTGCGCGAAAACGCGCGCAAAATGAACAGAGCGTTCGGGTGGAATCCGGGCTACAAGGAATATTTCGCCGTCAAGGCCACGCCCAATCCCGTCATACTGAACATCCTCAAGCAGGAAGGCTGCGGCGTGGACTGCGCCTCGCTGTGCGAGCTGATGATGGCCGAGAAGGTCGGCTTTTCCGGCGATCAAATCATGTTCTCCTCCAATGAAACGCCTGCGGGAGAGTATGAATATGCGCGCAAACTGAACGCCATAATCAATCTGGACGACATCACACACATCGACTTTCTGGAGAAGCACGGCGGCCTGCCCGAGAAGATCTGCTGCCGCTTCAATCCCGGCGGGGATTTCGTATCCGGCAACACGGTCATGGGGCGGCCGGGCGATTCCAAATACGGCTTCACACGCGCGCAGCTGACCGAGGGCATCAAAAAGCTGATGGAGCGCGGCGTGAAGAAGTTCGGTCTGCATTCCTTTCTGGCCAGCAATATGATCGACGAGGACTATTATCCCACGATGGCGCGGCTGTTGTTTAAGACGGCGGTCGAGCTGCACGAGGAGCTGGGCGCGGAGTTCTTCCTGCTCAATCTCTCCGGCGGCGTGGGCATTCCGTATCGCCCGGAGGAGCAGCCCGTCGACATCATACGCGTGGGCGAGCGCGTGCGCGAGGTGTTCGAGGAGATCGTCGTGCCGGCGCATATCGGCGACGTGCGCATCGCCACCGAGCTGGGGCGCTTCATGGCCGGCCCGAACGGCTGGCTGATCACCAGGGCCATCCATCACAAGGACACCTACAAGCACTATATCGGCGTGGACGCTTGCGCCGCCAATCTCATGCGCCCGGCGATGTACGGCGCGTATCACCACATCACGGTGCTGGGCAAGGAGAACGCGCCCTGCGATCACAAATACGATGTGGTCGGCTCGCTGTGCGAAAACAACGACAAATTCGCCGTCGATCGTATGCTGCCCCAAATCGACGAGGGGGACTATCTGGCCATACACGATACCGGCGCGCACGGCTTCTCGATGGGCTACAACTACAACGGCCGGCTGCGCTCCGCCGAGGTGCTGCTCAAAGAGGACGGCTCCTTCCGGCAGATTCGCCGCGCCGAAACCCCCGCCGACTATTTTGCGACGCTTGATTTCGATCATCTGGAACCGTAACAAAAGAGACGCCGGTCTATTTTCGATAGGGAAAAAGCGACTATGGTCTGTTATGAACAGACTGTGGTCGCTTTTGCCATGGTTTTTCTTCTGAAAAGTCAGAACAGACCGGAGTCTGCGAGCGCATTGTGGATCTGCGCGCGCATGGCCATGACCTGATCGTAGCGTTCGCCGCCGTATTTGACAACGGCAGCGCGCGTGGCGTCGCTGAGTATGAGGACGTACAGCCCGCTTTTCGGATTGAAGAATATCGACTGGCCGGTGTGGCCGCAGTGGCCGACGCTGCCCGCGGGAAAGAGCCGGCCGGTCTGCGCATACTTTTCATCCACATAGACGAATCCCAGCGCGCGCGATTCGCTCATAGCGGGCGTATAGTTTAGAAACGTCCTATCCAGCGTTTCGCGCTTCAGTATGGGAGAACCGCCGTGCAGCAGCGCGCGGACGTACTTTTCAGCGTCGGCGATGCAGGAAAACAGCCCGGCGTTGCCGGCCACGCCGCCCAGAAAGCGGCAGTTATAGTCGTTCACAATGCCGGTTTCCGCGGCGGATATATTCGAATTGACGGTGTTGCCGTCATTGCCCGGCAGAAAGCGGCTGCGCGTCAGCTTGAGCGGCGCGGCGATGCGCTCCATGAACAGCTCGTCCAAGCGTTGGCCGTAAATCTGTTCGAGGATTTTTCCCAGCAGTATGAAGCCGGGGCAGCTGTACAATACGTCCGTGCCGGCGGGAATATCGGCGGGGATGGAGAGGATATAGTCGGCGACGCTGTCATAGGTGTTGCCGATCTGATTGAGCGGCTTGTGGCCGATGCCGATGGTGTGCGTGAGCAGATGGCGTATTGTCAGGCCGCGCGGATCGCGGAAAAACGCCGAGACGGGTGTGTCGAGCGTGAGCGCGCCCTGCTCCAGCGCCATGAGCGCCAGCGGCGTTGTCGCCATGACCTTTGTGACAGAGGCCATGTCAAAGCGCGTATTTTCATCGATTCTTTTATCGGAAAAGCGATACGCATCCGCCAGCACCGTGTCAAAGCGCCCCGCGCGCACGGCGATATTCGAAACCATACCTTCGTCCAGAAGGCGGTCGAGACAATCGTTCAGCAGTTTCATTGTCCAAAGGCTCCTTATTGCATTTGCTGACTGCATTTTATCATAGCGAGGCCTGAAATACAACAATCTCTTAAAAAAATTCAAAAACCACTGGGCAAACGCCGTCGATGATGCTATACTGTTGCTGTAAACAATCAGGGGGAGGCGACAATATGGAAAAGATCGTGCGCATGGGCATAGTGGGAACGGGAATGATCGTCGATTGGATTATGGGGGACGTCGCAAAGGCGCGCTCCGTCCGCGTGACGGCCATTGCGTCGCGCAGTCTGGAACGTGCACGCGCGGCTGCGGCGCGCTACGGCATAGAGACGGCCTACGGCAGCTATGAAGAGATGGCGCAGAGCGATCTGGTCGATCTGGTGTACATCGCCACGCCCAACAACCGGCATTTTGACGACGCCATGCTGATGATGGCGCACGGCAAGGCGGTGCTGTGCGAAAAGCCCATGCCGCTTTATGAGGACGAATGCCGCCGAATGATCGATTTTGCGCGCGAAAAGAACGTCTTTCTGATGGAAGGGCTGTGGACGCGCTTTTTCCCGGCCGTCGCGCGCGTGCGCGAGCTGCTGGAAGCGGGCGTGATCGGCGAGGTGCGCCACGTCGAGTCGGCCTTTTTGTGCAATACGAATTATGACGACAGCAAAAAGGATCACCGCCTGTTTTCGATGAAGCTGGGCGGCGGCTCGCTGCTCGATCTGGGCATATACTGTCTGGGCGCGACGACCATGGCGCTGGGCGCGAACGTTAAGGCCCTTCAGAGTCTGGTTATGCCCGCTCCGACCGGCGCGGATATGCGCGCGTCGGTTCAGATGCAGTATGACAGCGGCGCGACGGCGCATTTCACCTGCGGTTTCGACCTGTCCGGACGCGCGACTGAGTTTATATACGGCTCAAAGGGCAGCATCGAGCTGGACAACTTTTTGAGCCCGACGGCGCTGACGCTGCGCCTGGACGACGGCGAGCGGCGCGAATACCGCTTCCCGGCGGAAAACCGCGGCCACTGGCATCAGTTTGAGCACGTCGCGCAGTGTCTGATGAGCGGCAAAACGGAGTCGCCGCTGATGCCGCTCTCCGAATCGCTGCTGATGAGCCGCCTCATGACGCGCCTGCGGCACGACTGGGGCATGATCTATCCCGAGGAGATGAGAGGGGGCGACGCGCAATGAGACTGGGCGCGCCGGTTTATCGCTGGACGACGGGCGAGGAATGGGCGCTTCAGCACGTCGTAAAGGGCTATGGCGCGGCGTACTGGCCGCTGCCGGTCGACGCGCCGCGCGAGCGTGAAGCGGAATTCTGCGAGGCGGCTGCCAGGCATGATCTGGTGATCGCCGAGGTGGGCATATGGAACAATCTGCTCGATCCCGATCCCGAAAAGGCGGAGCAGAACATGCGCTACAGCATTGCGCGGATGCGTCAGGCCGAGCGGGTGGGCGCGCGCTGCTGCGTCAATATTTCCGGCTCGCTGAGCAGCCGCTGGGACGGCCCGCACAGAGACAATCTGACGCGATCGACGTTTGATCGCATTGTTCGTCTGACGCGGCGCATGATCGACGAGGCGGCGCTCGAAAAGAGCCGCTATGCGCTCGAGCCGATGCCCTGGATGTATCCCACCGACGAAATGAGCACGCGCGCGCTGATCGAGGCGGTCGACCGCAAGGCGTTCGGCGTTCACGTCGACATGGTCAACATGATCAGCGGCGCGGATAAAATCTACCGCACGGGTGCACTGACGCGTGCCTATTTTGAGGCGTTCGGCGACAAAATCTGCTCCGTGCACGTCAAGGACGTCGCCATATCCGGCGAGCTGACCACGCATCTTTCCGAAGTGCCGGCCGGTGAGGGCGAGTTTGACCACGAGACGCTGCTGCGTGCGTGCGCGGCGCTGGGCGATGTGCCCGTCATGGCCGAGCATCTGCCGGATGAAGCGCAGTACGACCGCGCCGTCGCCCATCTGAAGAATGTGGCCATGCGCGCGGGGCTTCAGTTCGAAGCGGCGAAGTAACGAGAAGAGGGTGGATGATTATGGACGGCGTTATGCATATGAGAATGGCGCGCTGGGCGTGCCGCAAGGTTGAGGACAAGTATCCGGTCTGGGGCGCGCACATTGAGGACGCGGCGATTTCGTCAACCTATCCGGACGCGTACATCTTCGGCGAGGACGCGGCGGATAAGAGCGGCTGGGATCCTCTCTGGCGCGAGTTGGATCAGATCCCGACTGAGCAGGGGCCGCGCCCCGCGCAGACCATATTTGATACGTTGAGACTGCGCGAGACCTATCCGATCGTATTCCGATATCTGATTCATCTCTGCGTGGAATCGCTCCGCGCAGGCCAAAACGAGCTGGGCGTGAAGGCGGCGGGCACGCTGTCGCACCTGATCGGGGACACCGTTCAGGCGGCGCACACCACCGACAATCGCATGGTCACGGCGATGTATCCCATGGGAAAGTGGCGCTATATGACGCACGCCTTTATGGAGGCCGTCTTTGCCGAGCTGCCCGACAGCGTTCCCTATGCGCCGCGCCTGCTGGCCGACAGCGAGGAAATGCTGTGCTGGCGGCTGTGCGAGGAGCTGGAGAAGGACAAGCGATTGTCCATCGCCGAGATTCCCAATCTGATGGGCGCGCTTCGTCGGGGCGATCAGCGGGCGGCGGAGGAATCGGCCTACCGCAGCGCCATGACGGGCGCGCAGCTGCTGGCCGACACCATGCTGACGCTTTCTCGTCTGGCCGACGGCACGGCGAAGGACGTCGAGCCGATCGAGCTGGCCGCGCTTGAGCCGCTGGCCTGCGATGTGGACAATATGTTCAACTACGAGCCGATGATCGACTTTATTCCGGGCGAGCGCTTTGATTCGCCCACAGCGCTGGATATCGGCGAGGGCGATACGCGCGGATTGTGCCTGCTGCCCATGATGGCGCCCAGCTATCGGGGACGGCGCGAAGCGTGGGCGGCCTATGCGCTGCCCGGCTGCGGGCTGACGGCCTTCGAGGCGCGTTTGGGCGTTCAGCGCTTCCACGCGCCCGAGCGGATTCCGTTCCACGCGCGCGGCAATGAGACGAGCGTGTTCTTCGAAATCCGGCTGGACGATCGGTGCGTCTGGCGCAGCGGGGCGATCGACGAAACCACGCCGCCCACGCCGGTTCGCGTGCCGTTGGGCAGCGCGAAGAAGCTGACGATCTATGTCTGCGACACGCGCATCAGCGATCCTCTGACGAAATTCGTCTATCCGGTCGTCGAGAGGCCGCGGCTGATCTGAGCGTCATAAAAAAACGGATTGCCCTTCTGCTTGAGAAAGGCAGTCCGTTTGCTGTTGCGATTTTTTGAGAGCGCTTAAATGTCGTCGAATTCGTCGCCGTCCGGGCGCGTCTGCTCGATGGCCTCGCGCACGACGTCCCATGAGAAGCCGCGCCGCGCGAGCGCCTGAGAGAGCTTGGCGCGCGCTTCATAGCCGGGCAGGGCGGCATAGCGCTTCGAGAGCTTTTTTGCCAGCTCTGCGGCGGCGGCCAGCTGCGATTCGTCGTCGAGCTGTTCGAGCGCGTCCGATGCGGTCTCCTCTTCGACGCCCTTGGCGCGCAGCTTGCGCTTGAGGGCGTAGCGTCCCACGGCGCTGTCTTTGCGCAGCTCGACATAGCGCTGGGCGAAGCGCTGATCGTCCAGAAGGCGATTTTCGATCAGCCGGTCGCGCACTGCGTCGGCCACCGGCTCGAGGAAACCGCGGCGCATGAGCGCTTTTTTGAGCGCGTCGCACGTCATGTCGCGATCGGAGAGCATATCGAGCGCGGCCTCATAGGCGGGCTTCGACTGACGGGCGCTCAGGCGGTTCAGATAGTCCTCCTCGTCGAGATCCTCGCCCTCTTCAAGCGGCAATTCGTCAAAAAAGCTGCGCTTCATGCGCAGAAAGAGCGTTCCGTCCACATACACGGCGGCGCGGCTCTTTGTCAGTTCTATGCCGGTAATCATTCCCATGAGAGAAGCCCTCCTTTTCGGGTCATGCTAAGGACGGATTTCGAGCGCAAATCCAAGTCTATGCGGGGAGGGAACACCGATGGCCAACGGTTCCATGGCGATTCAGACCAAGTCTCTGACCATACTCGAAGATCAGCTCCAGCACGAGTTTCTGGCCTGCAAGAAGGCGCAGCAATACGCCCAGAGCTTCGAAAACCCGACGCTGAAGAACATGGCGGACGGCATTGCCCGCCATCATCGCGAACGCTTCGACCGGCTGCTGGACTACCTTGTCAGCCATGCGTAAGAGAGGGGGATGAAGCATGAATACGATCAACAACTGTCCTCAGGTGATGACCGATCAGGATAAGATCGAGGATCTGCTGTCCGAGGAGAAGTATCTGATCAGCGGCTATGGCACGTTTATTCCCGAGGCATCCTGCCCGCAGCTGCGCCAGGTGCTGACGCAGAACCTGACAGAATGCGTCCAGAATCAGTATACCATATTCGACCAGATGAATCAGCTGGGATGGTATCCGACCAAGGCCGCGCCCGTCGCCGACGTCAACGCCGCGCGGGAGAAGTTCACGCAGATGCAGCGGCAGCTGGGCTGATCGCTCCAATCCGCAAAAGGCCGCGTTCTTTGCAGGACGCGGCTTTTTGTCGTCTTCGCAGAGGCGCTGCGCGTCAGCTGTTGCGCAGCGTATACTTCATCGGCTCGAGCGGCCGATAGGGGTGCGTCTGGTTCTGTATGAACGTGATCTGCTTTGGAGCGGAGACGGCGTTGTAGAGCGCCATTTCGCCCGACGGCGGGCAGACGTAATCGCCCAGTCCCGCGGAGATCGTCACGGGGCATTTGAGATATTTCGCCGCGACGGCCGTGTCGAAATAGCGCACGCCGTTTTCGTAATCGGGCCGCCAGCCGTAGAGCCGCGCGCAGTTCTTGTGGCCGCCCAGATCGGAAAACCACGGAATTTCCAGCGCGCATTCTGTGGCGACGTTCGTGTGCGCCGCCAGATTGCACGCGCGCATGCCGCCCATGCTGCCGCCGGAGAACAGCACATCCCTGCCGTTCCAGAGCGGGCTTTCCATGGCGAAGCGCACGACCTGCATATCGCGCATGAACATCTTCGCCCAGTAGGTGGTGCGCGGATCCTGATTTTCGGCGTTGTCAAAGCCGAAGCCCTTCAGCGGGCCGTCGTAGAGCGCCGTGTAGTAGTCCGGGCTCTGCCGCGAGAGGATCGCATGGGCGCTGATGAACACGGTCAGCGCGCCCTCCTGCGCGCAGGCGTCGTTCTGGCAGACGTCGCACACGCCGTAGCCGTGCGTGAGGACGCGCATTTTCAGACTGCCCTTTTCGGCGTTTTTCGGATAGGCCATGAAGAACGTCGCAAAATCGCCGTCCGGCACCTTTATGCGCATGTCGTACAGCTCGAAATCGGCGAGATTCTCCTTTTCGAAGCGCTCCCGAAAGAGGATTTCCGGCTCGGTGCCGCGCACCTTCCGCTTGAGCGCGTCCCAGAAGGCGAGATAGTCGTCCGGCTCCTCGGTGCCCATCGTGATTTTGTCAACGGCCGCGCCCGCGCCGCCCTCGAATATGTCGATCCCTTCAATGACGTTTTTGTTCTCGTCGCACGCCCTGGCGACGACGTGCACAAAGCCGTCGCGCCGGATAGACGTGTCAAAGTAGAACCAGCCGTCCTCAGCGGGGGAGGCGCAGCCCTCGGTCTTTGCGCCGTCCTCGCCCTCGCACGAATAAAATATGTAGGGAACGGGCACATACCCGGCTTCCGTCCGGACGTTGAGCCGGAACGTCATCGTTTCGCCCGGCTGATATTCGAGCGGATTTTTTGTCGTCGAGCCGACGAAATAGACGCGGTTCGTTTCGGACACGCCCCTGAGGAAATCTCGGACGGCCTTTTCGGTCTTTTCTGTGCTGTTCATGGCCTGCCTCCTGCGTATTACTTGTGCTTGAGCATGTTCTGCTTGAGCATCCACAGCTTTTCGGACAGATCGACCTTGTAGCGGTGGGGGTTGAGCAGGCGCTTGTACTGATCCCAGAAGGAATCCTTTTCGCGGCGGGCATATGCGCAGATTTCGGTGAGCGACGGCGATTTGTACACGCACGCGCCGTCCTTAAACACGGGCACCTGCAATTCGCGGATGGTGTAGTCGGTCAGCGTCATGTCCTTCCATGTGTCCACCGGGTCGAACAGATACAGCGGCTCGCGCTCGTCGTAGATTTCGCTCTCCAGCGCGATCAGATCGGCCACGGCCTTGCCGTCCGCCTTGCTGTATATGCGCAGCAGCTTCTTGATGCCGGGGTTGGTGACCTTGGCGGGGTTTTCAGTCAGCTTGATCTTGTTGACGATCTGACCGTCCACGATTTCGGCGGCCAGCTTGTACACGCCGCCCAGCGCCGGGCAGTCGGAGGAGGTGATGAGCTTGGTGCCCACGCCCCATGTGTCGATGCGCGCGCCCTGCAATTTGAGGTCGCGGATCAGGTATTCGTCCAGATCTCCGGACACGCAGATCTTCGCCTTCGGGAAGCCGGCCTCGTCCAGCATACGGCGCGCCTCGCGGCTCAGATAGGCCAGATCGCCCGAGTCAAGGCGTATGCCGAGCGGCTCGTGACCCTGCGCGCGCAGCTCCTTAAACACGGTGATGGCGTTGGGCATACCGCTCTTTAGGACGTTGTATGTGTCCACCAGCAGAAGGCACGCGTCCGGGAAGCACCGGGCGTATGCGCGGAAGGCGCTGATTTCATCCGGGAAGCTCATGACCCAGCTGTGCGCGTGCGTGCCGGAAATCGGAACGCCGAACATCTGGCCGGTGAGCACATTGCTGGTGGAGCTGCACCCGCCTATGACCGCGGCGCGCGCGCCGTAAATGCCCGCGTCGGGGCCCTGAGCGCGGCGCAGGCCGAACTCCATGACCATGTCGCCCTGCGCGGCCTCCGCCACGCGGCTGGCCTTGGTGGCGATCAGCGTCTGGTGATTGATGATGTTGAGCAGCGACGTCTCCACCAGCTGCGCTTCGAATATCGGCGCGCTCACGCGAACGAGCGGCTCGCCGGGGAACACCATCGTGCCCTCGGGCACGGCCTGAATATCGCCGCTGAAGCGGAAATGCCGGAGCAGATCCAGAAATCCCTCGTCGAAGAGATTGAGCGAGCGCAGATAGTCGATGTCGCTCTCTTCAAAGTGCAGATTCTCGATGTAGTCGATCAGCTGCTCGAGACCGGCCGCCACGGCGTAGCTGGTCACCTCAGAGGTCTGGCGGTAGAACATATCGAACACCGCACGGTTGCCCAGCATATCGCACTTGTAGTAGCCGTACATCATTGTCAGCTGATAGAGATCGGTCATCATGGTCAGATTACGCATGGCAGATCACACTTTCTTTTCTCGTATTGTCGCGGGGGAGATATATAACAGCACACCGGCCGCGGCTGTCAGCGCCGCCGATATGACTTGCCCGATGAACATATGCCTGAACATGAACGCGAGAAGCGCCGCGCAGCCCAGCAGCGCCAGCGCGCAGAATACGCCGCGCCGCCGCGCAATACGGTATCCGCGCATGAACCAGATAAGCGCGCCCAGCATGAGAAGGATGCTGAGCCACTGACTGACGCGCAGCGAGAGCAGCATCAAGCTGTCCGTGCGCAGTCCCTCCACAACGGCGCGCTCCGCGCCATAGAGGAAGAGGTACATCGCGAACAGATCGCCCGGCCGGCGCACGCGCCCGCTTTTTTCCAGCAGGAGCAGAAACGCGAACACGGCAAAGCACCACGCCGATTCATAGAAGAACGTGGCGTAATGCCACAGCCCGTCCGCCTCGATGAACACCGCGGCGGGGAAGAAGCGCAGCGCGGGATTGTCGACCGCCGCGCCGTAGGCCTCCTGATTGAAGAAATTGCCCCAGCGGCCTATGGCCTGCCCGAGGACAAGCGAGGGCGCGCACAGATCGACCAGCGCGGCGAAGGAAATATGGCGGCGCCGGCTGAACAGAAACGCGGCCAGCAGCCCGCCGATCACGCCGCCGTATATCGCCAGCCCGCCCTCGCGCAGATTAAATATCGAGAGGGGATGCGCGGCATAGCTCTGCCAGGCGAACATCACATAGTAGGCGCGGGCGCAGATCACCGCCAGCGGGAGCGCCAGCAGCAGAAAATCGAGCGTCGTGTCCTTCTTAAATCCCAGTCTTTTCTCGCGCAGCGATGCGACGATCACGCCCAGCACGACGGCCGAGGCAATCAGTATGCCATACCAGTAAATGGGAAAGCCAAACAGATTGAGCGCAACTTGATTGACCATAGCGATTGACGTCCTCCATTAACCACATTATATTTCTCAGGCGCGAAATTGTCAACACCGGAATGGGGGAAACGGCCGATGCCGCGCAAATATCACTCAAATGTTCGGCATATGGGCGGCCATGCGGCACAAAATCGTTCAAAATATCCCTTCAAAGATTAAGTGTATGCGTCAAATGCTCAAAACGCCTTGCAATAATCCGAAAACGGCGATATAATGAAACATAAAATGTTTTAGCTATGCTCGGAGGCATCTGATATATGAGCGGACGAAGGCCCACAGGCCGGTTCTTTATTCTGCTGATGCTGCTCGTGACCGTGCTGGTCTTCGCCATCGTTCAGGCCGTTCGGCCGGGCGAGACGCGCTATGCCGTTGTGGAAAGCGGCACAAGCAGCGACACGCGGCAGGTTCAGGCGGTCATCATGCGCGACGAAGCCGTGGTGACCATGGAGAGCGGCAGCACCGTCAGCTATCTGGCCTCGGAGGGGCAGAGCGTGTCGGCGGGCGACGAGATCGCCTATGTCTATTCAGCCGGCTATTCCGTCAGACAGCTTCAGGAGTTGGAGACAATCCGCTCCAACATCCGCGCCTACCATCTGACGATACTGGGCACGATCATAGACACGCGGCTGGACATTCTCGAGGACAACGTGCAGTATCTCGCGCTTCAGCTCAAGGCGCTGATCAACAAAAAGACCAGCGGCAATCTCCTCAACCTGAGCGCGCAGCTGACGCAGGCCATGGAAGCGCGGCAGACCTATCTCAGCCAGAACCAGCGCGAGGACTCCAAGCTGACATCGCTCTACGAATCCGAAAATAAGAAGGAAACGCAGATACTGTCCTGGCAGTCGGTGCAGACCGCCGACCGAAACGGCGTTGTGAGCTTCTATCTGGACGGCTATGAGAGCTTCCTGACGCCGGACAATGCGGCCAATATAACCGTCGAGGCGCTCAAGGGCGTGCTTCAGGGACGCAGCGTGGACGCGGGCGGCTCGCGCCTGACCACGAACATCTACCGGCTGGTGAACACCGACGAATGGTACGCCTATATTCTCACCGACGATGCGGCGTTTAATCCGGTCACGGGGCAGAATTTCTGGTTCCAGATGACCGGCTTCGAGGACGTGGTCTATCAGGCGACGGTGGTCTCCAGCGTCAAATCCGGAAGCACCGTCGCGACGCTTATGCGCTTTACCGATCCCATGGGGCCGCTGCTCAATCAGCGCGGCGGCAAGGCGGCCATAAGCACCGAGATGACCGGCCTCAAGGTGCCCGCGGGCGCGATATACACCGAAAACGGCCAGACGGGCGTTTATGTCTACGACGGCGCGGGCGGCACGTTTATTCCCGTGATCGTGCTGTCCAATACGTCCGACGGCATGCTCATCAGCACGGAATACACATCGGCGCTCTATGTGGGCTGCTATGTGAAAGTGAAGTAAGACGGGAGGAACGCTCCTTTATGGAACAAGAGGATTTCGAGGCGCGATATAAACTCTGGCGTGAGCGGCTGAATGAGGCCTCGGGAAAATGGGGCGGCGTGGAGATATGCGCCGTCACGAAAACCGTGGACGCGTCGATTGTCAATCATGCGCTGGACTGCGGCGTCGATCTGATCGGCGAAAACCGCGTTCAGGAGCTGCGCGACAAAGCGCCGCTTCTGACGCGCCCCTGTCAGAAGCACATCATCGGCCAACTGCAGACCAACAAGGTCAAATACCTGATCGGCCTGGCCGATATGATTCAGTCGGTCGACCGCTTGAATCTGGCGGAGGAAATCAGCCGCCAGGCGGAGAAAAAGGGCGTCGTCATGCCGGCGCTCGTGCAGGTGGGCATCGCAAAGGAGCCTCAGAAGGGCGGCATATACGAAGAAGAGCTGGTCGACTTTCTGACGCGCGCGTCTGCTCTTCCCGGCCTGTCGGTGAGAGGGCTGATGGCCATCATGCCCAAGGCGGACGATCCCGAGGACGTGCGGCCGTACTTTCGGCGGATGCGCGTCTGGTTCGACAGGCTGCGCGATCATCCCGTGGGGAATGCGCGCATGGAGATACTGTCCATGGGCATGAGCCACGATTGCCTGATCGCGGCGCAGGAGGGCGCAACGATGGTGCGCATCGGCTCGGCGCTCTTCGGAGAGCGGCCTCATGTATAGCGCTTGCCGCGCGTATGCGCATATAATTAAGTAAAAAAGAGGGCGGATCGGGGCGCTTTGTTCATGCGTTCGCCGATGTTTAAGGAGGATACTTTCAAAATGGCTTCCAAACAGAAACCGAAGGGCTTCAGCAGATTCCTGGATCTGATCGGACTGGTGGACAATGAGCGCGACGATGAAACGGAGCAGAACAGCGCGGCGAATCGGCGCTCAGCGCGTCGTCCGGCCGCGCGCGATGAGTTCGACGAGTTTGGCGAGTACGACGAGCAGCCGCAGCCCCGTTCGCGCGCCGCGGCCTCTCAAAACAGCGGGCGCAGCCGCACGCGCGTGAATCTCGAGGACGATTCCGACGAATTTGGCGACGAGAGCTGGACGAACACGCGCCGCACGAATACGCAGAAGAGCGCTTCCTATCAGCAGCAGCGTTCGAGCGCAGGCCGTTCGAGCGGTTATACGCCCGGCTCCTACCGCGCGCAGAACACCGCCTCGGCCGGCGCGCAGAGGACTTCCGCGCGGACGAATGCCGCCGGCTATGGCAGCCGATATGCGTCCGATGGCGAAAAGCGCCGCTCTGCGGGCGATTACGACGCCTATTATTCGCGTTCTTCCGGCGCGTCGGAGCGCTATTCCTCTTCCTATGAAGAAGCGCCTCGCTCCTCGGGCGACGCCGGCCGCCAGCAGACGGTGGTCTGTACGCTCCATTCAATCGAGGAATGCAAAAACGTCATACTCGCGCTGGTCGACAAAAAGACGATACTGCTCAATCTCGATCGGCTGGATCCCGCGCAGGCTCAGCGCGCCGTGGACACGATGTGCGGCGCGACCTATGCCATCGGCGCGACGCTCACCCGCGCGTCCGAGCGGGCATGGCTGCTCACACCCAGCACCGTCGAGGTCACCAGCACCGATTCCAACAAGTATTAAGCGTTTTGACTGTGGAAAGGATGTGACGGCATGGCCTATGATATCATTTATCGGATTCAGATGGGCGTCAATATTTTCCTGAACATTGTCTCCGCGCTGCTGGGCATTTACTGTCTGATGACGTGGTTCGTGCGGCCGGGCAGTTCAATGTACGCGTTCATGCAGAAGATGGTCGGGCCGATCGTCGCGCCGTTTCGGCCGCTGGCGCTCAGGCTCATGGAGCATGGGCTGATGCTGGACATTTCCGTGCTGCTGGCGATCTTCGGCGTGCGGATTATAGGCCGGCTGATCAATGTGTTCTTTATGTATCTCTACCGCATTGTATGACGATGGACACGCAGCAGGACGTAAAGCGCTTTGACGAGCTGGCTCTGCGCGCGGCCAGACGGGGCGAGGCGGCGTTTACGCATTTTCTCGATCTCAATCAGATTCAGCGCGCGCGCATGGCGGCCGGGCGACAGGGCGTGAATGTGACGTTCTGCGGCGGCTATGAAAACGCCGAACGCTGCATGGCGGCCTTTTATGCCGACGAGGCGCCGCAGGATGCGGACTGGCCGATACAGATCATTCGCATTTCGTGGCGCGCACAGTTCGGCTCGCCCACGCACCGGGATCTGCTCGGCGCGCTGATGGCGCTGGGCTTTGAGCGCGAGAAGATCGGCGACATCGCGCTGGACAGAGAGCAGGCCTATCTCTTTGCCGAAAGCGATATGGCGGATTACATCGCTTCGTCGCTGACGAGCGCCGGGCGCGTGACGCTCAGATGCGAGAAGGTCGATTCGGCGGACAATCTGCCCGAGCCGGAGGGGCGCGAGATCCGCGCGGTCGTCTCGTCTCTCAGGCTGGACGCTGTGCTTGCGGCCGCCTTTTCGCTGAGCCGCGCGGAAGCGGCGCGCCTGATCAATCAGGGCAAGGCGCTCGTCAATCAGGCCGAAACGCTGCGCGTCGATCATGCCGTCCCGGAGCACGCGCTCTTGTCGCTGCGGGGGATGGGGCGCGTCCGGCTCGACGAAATCGCGGGCGAAACGAAAAAGGGGCGCATCGCGCTCAAGTTCTTTGTCTATGGAAAATAAAGTTATTTTTCAGCGCAGGCAGGAATTTTGAACGCCGTGTCGAATATTGAACAACAACTGTGCTCAAACAAAACGGAAAGGATGATTACCATGGCGATTACCGTTAAAGATATTCACGAAAAGGAATTCTCCAAGCAGGTTCGCGGCTACAGCATCGACGAGGTTGACGATTTCCTCGACGAGCTGGCCGAGCAGATGGAGGCCATGATTAAGGAGAACCGCGAAGCGCTGGCCGAGGCCGAGGCTGCCAAGGCTGAGCTCGCTCAGATCAAGGCTGAAAAGGCCGCCTCTCCCGCCACCGTGGCCGCGCCCGTCGTCGTGGCGGAGGCGCCCAAGAGCATCGTCGCCGTCGCGCCCGCGCAGCCTGTCCAGCAGAGCGCCGCGATCGACGAGCCGCAGTACTTCAAGAATCTCGAGACCACGCTGCGCGAGACGCTCATCAGCGCCCAGCGCCTGGCCGACGAGACCGTCGCCGACGCGCGCAAGAAGGCCAACGCCATGATTGCCAGCGCCGAGGAGCAGGCCGCCAATGTCACCGCCGCCGCCAAGGCTGAGGTTGAGAGCCATAAGTCCGAGGCGGAAGAGCTGAAGAAGGCCGCCGAGGATTATCGCGCCCGCTTCCTGCGCCTTCTGGAGGATCAGGCTCACATCCTCAAGGCCGACGACAGCCTGTTTGCCAAGTAAGATTTGTCATCGATAAGCCTCGCCGCGCGCGGGGCTTATTTTCGTGTGGAAGCGCGGATAAATGCGCAACTTTTGTCAGTCGTTTGATCGTTGCGCGGCGCGCTGTTTCGTGGTAAAATATGAGCGCAGCGGTGAAAACAGCCGCGTTTTCCCAGCGCTGAATAGCGCGCGATCGTTTCGGAAAAGCTGACGGTATATGACGACATTGCCGTGGGCGCAAAGGAGCGGGCGTGGGAAAGAGATTGGAAGAGCTCATCGAGCGGCTGATTCATGCGCTGGAAAGAGCCAACATAGAAGAGTATATGCGCTATTCGGGCTCGTGGCGGCGGCAGTTTCTGGTCAATTTCATGGGTGGGCTGGCGCGCGGCTTCGGTATGGCGGTCGGCTTTACCATACTGGGCGCGCTCATGGTCATGCTGCTGAGCCGTCTGGTCGAGCTGAACATACCCATCATCGGCAACGCGCTGGCGCAGATCACGCGCATTGTGCTCGAAAGACTGTGATACCCCTTCGGAGAAGCGATTATGAATAAAATGTCAAAGCGGCTTGGGATCAGCGCCGCCGCCATGCTAGCTGTGCTGATCGCCGACCGCGTTACGAAAAAGCTGGCTGTCTCGGCGCTGTCCGGCGGCGCGAAAACCGTCGTACCGGGCATATTGGGCTGGCGCTATGCCGAGAACACCGGCGCGGCGTTCAGCGCGCTGGCCGGATCGGGAATGCTGCTGATTCTCCTGACGGCGGCGCTCATCGCCGCGGCGATCGTGTGGTATCTGCGGCATCTGAAATGCAACCGCTGGCTGGCCGCGGGCGTGACGCTGATCATTGCCGGCGGGCTGGGCAATCTCTACGACCGGCTGACGCTGGGCTATGTGATTGATTTTATAGAGGTGCTGTTCGTCAAATTTGCAATATTCAACGTGGCGGATGTGGCCGTCGTGTGCGGCACAATCTGCCTGATCATCGGAATACTGAAAACGGAGGG
>CAKUAV010000016.1 GCA_934636425.1 uncultured Clostridia bacterium | reverse complement strand
GGCCTGGCCTACAAGGCGGAGATGC
The DNA here is from genome assembly GCA_934636425.1 of uncultured Clostridia bacterium. Classification (GTDB taxonomy): domain Bacteria; phylum Bacillota; class Clostridia; order Christensenellales; family Aristaeellaceae; genus Firm-10. The sequence goes on along the minus strand of CAKUAV010000016.1, from coordinate 30,279 downwards.
CCATCAACTGGTGCACCAGCTGCAAGTGCGGCCTGGCCAACGAGGAAGTCGTCAACGGCGTGTGCGAGCGCTGCGGCAGCGAGGTCGTGCGCAAGGTCAAGAGCCAGTGGATGCTCAAAATCACCGCCTACGCCCAGAAGCTGCTCGACGGGCTGGACGACGTGGACTTCATCGAGAAGGTCAAGATTCAGCAGCGCAACTGGATCGGCCGCAGCGAGGGCGCCGAGGTCGACTTCACGCTGACCACCGGCGACAAGCTGCGCGTCTACACCACGCGCCCCGACACGCTCTTCGGCGCGACCTACATGGTCATCTCGCCCGAGCATCCGCTGCTCGAGCAGCGCAAAGACGTGATCTCCAACTATGACGAAATCGCCGAATACCGCGCCGCCGCCGCGCGCAAATCCGACTTTGAGCGCGGCGAGCTCAACAAGGACAAGACCGGCGTGCGCATCGAAGGCCTCAGGGCCATCAATCCGGTCAACGGCAAGGAAATCCCCGTGTGGGTGTCCGACTATGTGCTGATGGGCTACGGCACCGGCGCGATCATGGCCGTGCCCGCCCACGACGAGCGCGACTACGCCTTCGCCAAAAAGTTCGGCATCCCCATGGTCGAGGTCGTGGCCGGCGGCGACATCGCCAACGAGGCCTACACCGACATCAAGGACGGCGTGATGGTCAATTCCGGCTTCCTGAACGGCAAGACCGTCGCCGAGGCCAAGAAGAGCATCATCGAATGGCTCACCGAGAAGGGACTGGGCGAGCGCAAGGTCAATTACAAGCTGCGCGACTGGGTATTCAGCCGCCAGCGCTACTGGGGCGAGCCGATCCCGCTGGTCAAGTGCGACAAGTGCGGCTGGGTGCCTGTGCCCTTCGAGCAGCTGCCCGTGACGCTGCCCGACGTCGAGCACTATGAGCCCACCGACGACGGCGAATCGCCGCTGTCCACAATGACCGAGTGGGTCAACACCACCTGCCCGCACTGCGGCGGCCCCGCCAGGCGCGAGACCGACACAATGCCGCAGTGGGCCGGCTCCAGCTGGTATTTCCTGCGCTATATCGATCCGCACAACGACAACGAGCTGGCCGCGATGGATCAGCTGCGCTACTGGCTGCCGGTCGACTGGTACAACGGCGGCATGGAGCACACCACGCTGCATCTGCTCTACAGCCGCTTCTGGCACCGCTTCCTGTACGACATCGGCGTCGTTCCCACGCCCGAACCCTACAAAAAGCGCACCAGCCACGGCATGATTCTGGGCGCGAACGGTGAAAAAATGTCCAAGTCCCGCGGCAACGTCATCAACCCCGACGACGTTGTGGACGAGCTGGGCGCGGACGCCTTCCGCCTGTACGAGATGTTCATGGGCGCGTTCGATCAGGCCATTCCGTGGTCGACCGAGGGCGCGCGCGGCTGCCGCCGCTTCCTCGACCGCGTGTGGCGGCTGATGGAAATCATGACCGACGATGAGGGCGTGAGCCAGGACATGGCCTACGACGTCAACGCCTGCATCAAGAAGGTGGGCGAGGACTACGAGCGCATGAAGTTCAACACCGCCATCGCCGCCATGATGAGTCTTGTCAACGCCTTCTACACCAAGGGCAGCATCACCCGCGGCGAGATGAAGATACTCATCCAGCTGCTCAATCCGGTCGCGCCCCACATCACCGAGGAGATCAACCAGATGTGCGGCTTCGGCCCCGAGCTGGTGCGCACGCCCTGGCCGGAGTACGATCCCGCCGCGCTGGTCAAGAGCACCGTCGAAATCGCGCTGCAGATCTGCGGCAAGGTGCGCGCCCGCATCAACGTGCCGGCCGACCTGACCCGCGAGAGCGCCAGCGACTACTTCATGGCCTGCGACGAGGTAAAGAAGCTCGTCGGCGACAAGCCGGTCAGGAAGCTGGTCTTCGTGCCCGGCCGCCTGGTCAACATCGTGATCTGATCCATACAGCGCGGCGCGTGACAAACGACGCGCCGCGCCGGTCTATTCCATGTCATCAGGGCATAAAACGATCTATGGGGGTGAAGCGCCTTGTCAAACATTCAGGCGTTTATACTGGGGCTTGTGCAGGGCCTGGCGGAATTTCTGCCCATCAGCTCGTCCGGCCATCTGACGCTTCTTCAGATGTTTTTCGGCATCGAGGAGGCGCCGCTCGCGCTGGATGTGCTGCTGCACTTCGGCACGCTCATCGCCGTGCTGATCGTCTACCGGAAGCGCATCGTCAACATGATCATGCATCCGCTCAAATCGGAGCTGAAATGGCTGATCGTGGCCACGATCCCCGCCGTGATCGCGGCGCTCTTTCTGGGCGATCTCATCGACGCGGCGTTCAAGGGCGAATATCTGGGTTACTGCTTCCTGCTGACCAGCTTCGTGCTGCTGCTGGGCGAATCGATCAACCGCTTCCGCGCGAAAAAGCACAAGCACGTCACATGGTATGACGCGCTCATCATGGGCTGCGCGCAGGCCGTCGCCATCGCGCCCGGTCTGTCCCGCTCGGGCTGCACCATCGCGGCCGGCATGGCCAGCGGACTGAGCCGCAAGCGCGCCGCCGATTTCTCGTTCCTCATGTCCATTCCGGCGATTCTCGGCTCGGCCGTGCTGAGTCTCAAGGACGTCTACGACGCGGCGCAGACCGCCGGCACGTCCTTCGGCGCGGAGTTTTCGGCGCTGGTGACGCAGCTGGGCGGCGCGCTGCCGATACTCATCGGCGTGGTCACCGCGGCCGTGTCGGGCTTCCTCGCCATCAAGCTGATGCTGGCGCTGGTCAAGCAGGCCGGCATGCGCGCCTTCGCCGTGTACACATTCCTGCTGGGCGCATTCCTGATCGCCCGACAGGTGCTGCTGGGATAAGCGGCCGCTCGAAGAGCTGTTTCTGAGCCGACTCCATTCGCGCTCGGGAACAGCTCTTTTTTGCGCGTCACGGAAAACTGTGTAAGAGAAGGCAGCGCAATGCGAACAGCATGGCGGAAATAACCGTTCTGGCCGCCGCCTGATTTTCCTCTTTTATATCTGCCCATGGCAAAGCCATGAAATGCGCCGGCTTGCATTCCCTCAGATGTCCGCGATCAGCCACTCCATCCCGCAGGCCGCGTTCGCTCAGGAACCATTGCGCGGGAGGAGCGACGCTCATGCCATATTTCATCCAAACGACAGGCGACAAAATACGCAATAATACAAATGAGCGATAGAAGATGTTGCAGATCGATGAAGAAGAAAAAGCAGCGAATACAGGGGCAGCGAGCGCTCTATAACACCCCAGTCATTCAAAGCATTGCGGGCAGGCATTGGCTGGTAACTATGTTTTAGATGGGGTTTAGCATCACAATCCATCGGCGCACGCTAACGGCCATGCGTAGCGCTGAAAGCCACGTGCGCAGCGCTGAAAGCCATGTGCGCAACAATGGCCACGCACGCACGGAAAACCACGCGCACGGAAAACCACGCACACGGAAAGCCACGCACACGAAAAGCCTCGCGCACGGAAAGCCCCAAGTACACGGAAAGCCTCGCGCACGAAAAGCCACGCACACGGAAAGCCTCGCGCACGAAAAGCCACGCACAGAAAGCCTCGCGCACGAAAAGCCTCGCACACCGAAAGCCTCGCGCACGAAAAGCCTCGCACGCACGAAAAGCCTCGCACAGAAATCCTCGCGCACGAAAAGCCTCGCGCACATGGAAAACCCCTAGCACACGGAAAGCCACGCACACGAAAAGCCTCGCGCACGAAAAGCCTCGCGCACGAAAAGCCTCGCGCACGGAAAACCACGCACACGAAAAGCCTCGCGCACGAAAAGCCTCGCGCACGGAAAGCCTCGCGCACACGGAAAGCCCCATGCACACGGAAAACCCCATGCGCACGGAAAGCCCCATGCACACGGAAAACCCCATGCGCACGGAAAGCCCCATGCACACGGAAAGGCGAGCCACCCAAATGGGCGGCTCGCCTTATCTCACTGCTTATGGAAGATTGTTCAGATCAACTCAGCGCGCCTGGAAAGCGTCCAGCTGCGCCTGAGCGTCGGCGATCATTTCCTGCAGGCCGGCGCCGTTCATCTTGTCGAGGAACTCGTCGTACACGTCGTCGATCGGACGGGTGCCGCTGGCGAAATCCTTGTAATACTCGTCCTTGATCGCAGAGATCTCGGCCAGATTGGACGTGAAAGCGCTGCTGTCCCAGGTGAAGCCGGGGATGGCGGACACGTTCGCGGAGGTCTTGATGATGTCATAGTACTGGTCATACTGATCCATGACCGGCGCCTTGGCCTTGCCGTCCACCTGATCCTGGCTCACAGCGATGGACGTCTCGAAATACGCGGGCTGAGAGAAGCCCCACGGGCTGTAGTTGCTGTCGCCGATCTCGGTGCGCAGCACGCCGCCGGCGCAGTCCTTGCTCTGCTCTTCGGTCACATAGTTCCAGTGATAGCCCTGCTTGCCGAAGCGCATGGTGTCGTTGAACAGCTGGTTGGTATGGCACAGGCCGATGTACTTGAGGGCGGCGGCCATGCGCGCTTCATCCTCTTCCAGCGTAACGGACAGAGCGTTCATGGAGCCCTGCACGCCGTCGGTGCTCAGGTTGGGGCCAAAGTAGCAGGTCATAGAGGTGTTGTAGCCGTTGCTGACGGAGTAGTCGTAGCCCGGCCACGCCTGAACGGAGGCAATGCGCGGCTTCTTGGTATCGATCGCGGTCTCAGTGACCTGAGCCGCGTCGGGATTGACCAGACCCAGCTTATACCATTCGCCCATGGTGCGATAGCGCTCCATCAGAGCGGGATCCTCGAGCGCAAACACGACCTTGTTGGTGCCGAAGATGCAGCCGATCATCGCTGTGCGGTCGATGAAGTCGAAGGAGCTCTCCATTCCGGGAGGGTTGCCGCCCACGAGCACGGGATACTCATTGTCGGCCATCGTGGCTTTCCAGGCCACCAGGAACTCGGTCAGATCGCCCCAGCCGTTGATTCTGTCGGGAATCTCAAAGCCCAGCTCGGCGGCGATGTCAGCGGGATAGGTCAGGAAGTTCATCATCGCGTAGTCCTTCTTGACGGGGATGGCGTACAGGCCGCCGTTCGTCGAGTGGGCCAGCTCCCAGACGTCCTCGGTCATGCTGGCATACAGCTCGGGCGCCATCTCCTGCACCTTGCCGTCCAGATTGGCGAACAGCCCCTGAGAGACGGCCTGGTTGAAGTTGTTGTACCAGGAGCAGGTAAAGTAAATGTCGAACACTTCGCCCGACTGGATGGAGACGAGAACCTGATCGTTGGTGAAATACTGAATGTCGCATTCCACGCCGATCAGCTCGCGGCTCATCTTGTTGAGCTCTTCCAGCACCATGGCGTTGTCGATGGGCGCAACGTCGCCTGTGCCCATCGCCCACGTCAGCTTGATGGGATCGCCTTCAGCCTGCGCGGGCGCGATGACGCCCATGGAAAGCACGAGAGCGAGCGCCAAAACGAGGGTCACGAGTTTCTTCATTTCCGGGTTCCTCCTTCAAGTTATTTATAATAGCGAATCGCTATCATAAGCAGATTCCGTCGTCATCCCTTCACCGCGCCTATGGTCAGGCCCGATATGAAGTACTTCTGGAAGAAGGGATACGAGCACGCGATGGGAACGACCGCGATCATGACCATGGCCATGCGCACGGTTTCGGCAGGCACCTTGCTGGCCTCGCCGGGCGTCATGAACTGGCTGTTTCGGCTGAGGAACTCAATCGAGCTTTCGAGCGATATGAGCACGTACTGCAGCGGGAAGAGATCCTGCATGTTGGAGTTGAGATAGTACTTGGCCATCAGCCAGTCGTTCCAGTAGGCAAAAGTATAGAACAGGCCGATTGTCGCCACGGCCGGCAGCGATATGGGCAGCACGATCTGCACGAATATGCGAATCTGGCGCGCGCCGTCGATCTTGGCGCTCTCAATGATGGCGTCCGGCACGCTGGTCTGGAAGAATGTGCGCATGATGATGATGTAGAAGCTGGAACAGCATATGGGCAGTATCAGCGCCCAGTAGGTGTTCTTCAGCCCCAGTATCTGCGCGTTGATCATATAGCTCGCGACCAGACCGCCCGAGAAGAGCATGGGGATGAATATGTACCATGTGAAGAACTTGCGCAGGCGGTAGTTGGGGCGCGAAAGCGCATAGCCCATCGTCGAGCAGAGAACGAGGCCTATGGCGGTGCCCACGACGGTCACGCCGATGGAGTTGAGGAACGCGCGCCCGATGTACTCAATCTGCCTGCCCAGATAGCGATAGCTCTCCAGACTCCAGGCATTGGGCCAGTAGCTGTAGCCCTTGCTCACGACCGAGCTCTCGGCCGAGAACGAGACGGTCAGCACCAGCAGCGCAGGCATAAAGCAGACCAGCGCCAGCAGTATGAATACCAGACTGAACAGCACGTTTGTGACCGGCTTGACGCGCATATAGCGAATTTCGCCGCCGGTTCCTTTTTTCTTTGCAGACATTGCGCTCATCTCTCCTTTTCGTCAGAACAGCCCCGACTCGGGGTCAATTTTCTTCACCACAATGTTGGCGACAATGATCGTCACACAGCCGCACACCGACTGCATGAGCGCCGCCGCGGAGGAGAGATTGATGTTGGGCCGTTCAAGCAGCGCCTTGTAGACGTACACGTCTATGGTCTGCGTGATCGATGTGAGCGAGCCCGAATTGCGCGTCGCCTGATAGAACAGGCCGAAGTCGCTGCGGAATATGTTGCCCACGGCCATTATGAACATGATCGATATGATCGGGCGCAGGCTGGGCAGCGTGATGTAGTGCGTCTGCTGCCACTTTGTCGCGCCGTCTATGATCGCGGCCTCGTACATCTCCTTGTCTATGCCGCTGATCGCCGCCAGATAGACCACCATGTTGTAGCCCATGCCCTTCCAGACATTGAGGAACACGAGGAACCATGTCCAGAAGCCCACGTCCTGATACCATTGATGCGGCGTCGTGGCCAGGCCGAGCTTGCGGGCGAGGTTGTTCACCAGGCCGGCGTCGGTCGCCATGAACGCATAGACGAAATAGCCTATGACAACCCACGAGAGAAAATGCGGCAGGAACATCATTGTCTGGCACAGCTTGGCCAGCTTTTTGGAATACAGCTGGCTGATCATGATGGCCAGCGTGACCGGAATCAACACGCCCAGAATAATGAATATGCAGTTGTACACCAGCGTGTTGCGCATCATGTTGCCAAAGTAGCTGGATTTGAAGAGGAACTTGAAGTTGTCCAGCCCCACCCAGCTGCTGTTGTTGATCAGGCTCCACAGAAAGCTCTTGCCCGGCCTGGCCTTATAGTTCTTAAAGGCGATGATGACGCCGAACATGGGGGCGTAGCAGAATATGGCAAACCAAATGGTTGTGGGCAGATGCAGCAGGAAGAGTTCCAGATTGTCAAATGCGGAACCCGTCGTCGCGCCTCCGCCTTTCTTTTTTCGTATCTCCTGATGTTTCGACTCCGTCGTCGGTTGCTTGTTCAACGTCCCCACCCTTTCCGGCGCAGTTGCACGATCCGCGCATTGTTCACAATAATCACCTATTCAACATCATGTTTTACAACGCTTAACTTGATTATAATGCCTATGTGTCGCTTTGTCAACCTTTTTATTGCCTGATCTGCATTTATAATTCAAAAACATCGTTCAATTTTTTTGATATGTTATTCACCTATGCGCATTTTGTACAATTTGGCCGCGTTCATGAAAACCCGATGGCGCGCCGGCGCGGCGCAAAAGACGCCCCATCGCAGAAATCCGAAAAGCACCCATGAATTTATAAACGAAGGATGAAAATGGCGTTTGGCAGTCTGCCCTGACGACGCCCTGTTATCTGCTGCTATGGGCATGCGCTCCCTCCATGATTCCGCGAAGAACCGATTGAAACGCATCGCGTCCGAATCTCCCGTTTTGCCGTAAAGCGTCAATAAAGCGTCAAAAAAGCCCGGAGCCGGGAAACACACGCGGTTTCCACAGCTCCGGGCGCTGTCCTATGTCTCTGCACGCTGCCTTTCGTGCTCAGTCATCGTATGATACCGCCGCCCAGACACCGCTGCCCCAGATAGAGCACGGCGGACTGGCCGGGCGTTATGGCGCGCTGCTTTTGGGCAAAGTCGATCTGCATCAGATCCTCTCCGATCAGGCGCACCGCCACGTCCTGCAGCGGCTGGCGATGGCGAAAGCGTGCCTGACAGATCAGCGTCTCGCCCGGCCTGACCGGCGCATGGCCGGATATCCATGTCAGCTGCTCGATAACGGTTTCCTCGCTGTACAGCAGCGGCGAATCGTCGCCCTGCTCGACGAGCAGCACGTTGCTTTGGAGATCCTTGCCCACGACGAACCAGCGCCGCCCGTCGCCGCCGCCGCCGATGCCCAGCCCGCGCCGCTGGCCGAGCGTGTAGTACATCAGCCCGTCGTGCCGGCCGACGACCCTGCCGTCCACTGTGCGCATATCGCCGGGCTGCGCGGGCAGATACTGGCTGAGGAACTGCTTGAAGTTGCGCTCGCCGATGAAGCACACGCCGGTCGAATCCTTCTTTTCGGACACGGGCAGATCGTTCTCACGCGCTATTTCGCGAATCTCCGCCTTGGTCAGCCCGCCCACGGGGAACATGGCGTGCGAAAGCGCCGCCTGACCAATCATATAGAGGAAGTATGTCTGATCCTTGTTTTCGTCCGCCGCGCGCAGCAGCTGATATTCGCCGCCCTCATGGCCCAGCCGGGCGAAGTGGCCGGTCGCCAGCTTGTCCGCGCCCAGCGACAGCGCGAATTTCAGGAAGACGTTCCACTTGATCTCGCGGTTGCACAGCACGTCCGGATTGGGCGTGCGGCCGCGCCTGTACTCCTCCAGAAAATAGCTGAAAACGCGCTCCTGATATTCCCGCGCGAAGTTGACGGAATAATACGCAATGCCAATGCGGTCGCACACGCGGCGCACATCGGCGTAATCCTGCTCGGACGTGCAAACGCCGCTTCCGTCCTTTTCCTCCCAGTTGTTCATGAAAACGCCGATCACGTCGTAGCCCTGCCGCTTGAGCAGGAGCGCCGTCACCGATGAATCGACGCCGCCGGACATTCCGACGACAATCTGCGCCATAGGCCATCGTCCTTTCCGCGGCGCAGCGGCCGCGCTCTTTTCTTGAATGGCGCGCCCCGAAGCGATGCGCCGCATAAATCCCGGGGTTGATCGAAAGCGCCGATGCTCTTCGCGCATCCCGCCGTTCTTTCAATATAAAACGCGCCGGCCTCCGCTCTTGTTCAGGCGCATTTCCGGACGCGCTCACACGGCGGTATGTAAGACGAGCCCCGCAGAAAAACGTGCGAGGCTCGCCATGAAAACGGTCGCGTCAGATCATCGGCACATAGTCGTCGGGCTTCACGGGCGGATACTCGGAATAGATGACGTTCATGGTCTTCCAGTCGACATACTCGCCGTTCACCGAGGGCGTCTTCGATGCGTCGCCCCAGAGCGATTCGTCCCAGTTGGTCTGAAGCCAGGTCTGCAGCGCGACAATCGCGTCCTTCAGCGCCTGATCGTATTCGCCATTCGCCTCGGCGGAAGCGTCCATCCAGCCCAGCGCGATCAGACGCGTCTTGAGCGAAACCACAGTCTCCTCGTCGGAGCCGTCGTATACGGCCGGTTCCTTCGTGGGCTCGGGCGTGGGCTCCTCGGTGGGTTCTTCGGTCGGTTCCTCGGTCGGCGCTTCGGTCGGCGCGTCGGTGGGATCGGCCGCGGGTTCTTCCGTTTCGGGATCGTTCGTCGATATTTGTTGTGTCTGCGCCTCGACGGGCGCGTCAGTAGGGTTTACGGTGCTGTCCGCGGTAAAGTCGAGCGTCGGCGCGTTGTCCGGCGTGGGGTTGACCGGCTCGTTGAACTCGTTGTTGAGGTAGCTGAGCGTCACTGTGCTGGCCGTGCCGCTGATGTCCAGCGTCAGATTAAATTTCTGATTCAGATACTGCTGAAGCAGCGAGACGGCTGTGCGGGTGTTCGCATCGTATACGCCGTTGGGCGTGCCCTTGAGCCACTGCAGCTCGATCAGGCGGGTCTGCAGCCAGATGATCGCGTCCTCCTGAGAATTTTCGTCGATCTGCTCGGAGTAGACGACGGTCGGCTCGGGCGTAACGCTCTCCTCGGGCGCGGGGGTGGTGTTCAGGGGGGCGCGTGTGGGCGCGCCGCTCCACTTCAGCCATTGCAGCGTCAGATCGTCGGCCTGACCGTCCTCGGGCAGCGTGATGTCGGTGTTGATCGAATTCATGTAGCGCTGGAAATCGGCGACGGCCAGCGCGGTGGCGTTGTCATACACGCCGGTGTTCTGGGAAGCGTCCAGCCAGCCCAGCTCGATCAGGCGCGCCTGCACGGTCGCGGTCAGCTCGGCGCTCGGCGCAAACGGCGTGGGCGAGGGCGTGGGCTCCTCGGTCGGCACGGGCGTGTCGGTCGGCACAGGCGTGTTGGTGGGCGCGGGGGTGTCGGTCGGCACGGGCGTGTTGGTGGGCAGCGTCTCGGGCAGCTTGGGCATGCCCTCCGCGTCTTCGTTCCACGGCGCGTCCGCGCGGTTCATCCAGCCGATTGTCGCTTCGCCCGCGATGCCGTCCACCTGAATGGAGCCGTCATAGCGGTCGTGCACGCACCGCTGGAAGGCGCGCACGGCCTCGCGGGTCTTTTTGCCGTATTCGCCGGTCGGCGCGTCGATGTTCAGCCACTTGAGCTGCATCAGGCGCTTCTGCAGCGCGGTGATCAGCTCGCTGTCGGCGTTCTTGTCGATGCGGGTCGGCTCTATGGTCACGGTCGGCTCGGCCGGCTCGGGCGTGGCCGTGTCCTCGGGCGCGGCGGTCTCGGTATTTTCCGGCTTGGCGGTCTCGGTGTTGTCGGGCGCGGCGGTGGCGGTCGCATCCGGCTCAGCCGTCGCGGTCGGCTCGGGCGTGGCCGTGGGCTGCTCGCCGCCCTTGCGGGGCGCGTCGTCTCGGTTCAGCCAGCCGATGGTGGCCTTGCCGGCGATGCCGTCCACGCCGACGGTGTTGTCGTAATGGTCGTGAATCTCCTGCTGGAAGGCCTTCACGGCGTCGCGGGTCTGGTTGCCGTAGTTGCCGGTGGGCGCTTCCACATCCAGCCAGCCCAGCTCGATCAGGCGCGCCTGCAGCGCGCGCACGAGCGCCTTGTCGGCCTTCTTGTCGATCAGCGTCGGCTCTATGGTCACGCGCGGCTCGGGCGTGGCGGTGGCGTTGGGATCGGGCGTGGGCGTGAGCGGCACGGCGGTCGGCGCGGGCGTGTCGGTTTCCTTCGCCCAGTCTGGCTCGTAGTCGTCGGGAATGGGCGTGTTTGTGGCCACGTTGTTGTTGATTGTGTCGCCGCCCGGCTGCTGCTGCCAGCCCTGAGTGGGCGCGATGATGTTGCCGAATTCGTCGGTCGCGCCGGCGGTGGGCAGCGGCGTCTCGGTGGGCGCGGACCAGGCGTTGAGCGGGTCGTTCGACACGTTCGGCTTCACGGTGGCGTCGCTGCCGCCGCGGGTGAGTATGATGACGACCGCGGCGATCAGCACCAGCACGACGACCAGCGCCACGCTGACGGTGATGATGCGCTTTTTGTTCTTCTCGCCGTCGTCCTCGTCCTCTTCCTCGATTTCCTCTTCGTCCTCGTCGGCTTCCTCCTCGCGCTCGGGCTCGTCGGCTTCAGAGCCTTCAGCGCTTTCGGCGGCGGCTTCGTCGTCCTCCGGCGCGGCGGCGACGGGCGCGGCCTTCTTGCGGCGCAGCACGACGTAGAGCGTGCCGTTCTCCTCAAAATTGGCCATGGCCTTCGAGGGATCGTCGGCCGATTCGGCCTTCCTGTGCGTTTCCTCAAGGCCGGCGGCGAATTCGCTCTCCATGCCGGGCAGCGGAATCAGCTCGTTGCTGTTCTCCGCGCGCATGGCCACGCCGCGGGGCAGATACTCGCGTATGCGCAGCGCGCGCTCCTTGCGCAGGTCGTAGACGATATAGACCACGCCGGACGCATCCTGACCGACGGCGCGCCCCACCAGAAAGCGGCCGCCCAGTATCTCGCCGGGCTTTAAGTGGTTCTTGATCAGCGGCGCGTTGGCGTCCTTGCCGCAGTGGGGGCAGATGGACTGCCCTTCGTTGTCCTCCATGCAAAACATACACAGTCTGCCGGTATCCATCTTTCCTTCCTCCTATCGGCGCGCAGGCCTGTCCAGCGTTTCGGCCAGACAGCGGCGCGTATCGGTCTCAACGGCGTCGATCGGCCGGTCGGCGTCGATCACCGCAATGCGTTCGGGATCCTCGGCGGCCAGCGCCCTGTATGCGCCGTACACCGCTTCAAAAAACTCTTTCTCTTCCAGCTCCAGCCGGTCGGGCGCGCTGGCGGCGCGTCGCCTCTGCATGGCGCGCTCGGGACTGATGTCGTAAAACAGCGTCAGATCCGGCTCGCAGCCGTCCACGCCGAGCCGGTTGAGCGCGCGCACAGCGCCCATGCCCAGCCCCCGGCCCACGCCCTGATAGACCAGGCTGGAATCGAGGAACCGGTCGCACAGCACGATCGCGCCGCGCTTCACGGCGGGCTTTATGACCTCGCTGACGTGCTGCGCGCGGGAGGCGGCGTAGAGCATCGCCTCGCATTCGGCGGTCATGCCGGCTGATTTCACGTCGAGTATAATCTCGCGGATGCGCTCCGAGATCGGACAGCCGCCCGGCTCGCGCGTCGATACGACCTCGTAGCCGCGCGCCCTCAGCCAGTCCGCCGCGCGCCTGAGCTGCGTGGTCTTTCCGCAGCCGTCCGTGCCCTCGAACGTCACGAACAGCCCCCTCGGCGCGTCGCCCGCGTCCAGCAGCAAGCCGCGCAGCTCGTCCACCGATTCGGCGATGAAGCGCGCGCCCGCGTTTTCCAGCTCCTCGCGCGCGCCGTAGCCATAGAGCGCGCCGATTCCGTCTATCCCGTTGCCGACGGCGCCCTCCATGTCGCCCGCGCGGTCGCCCACCATGCACGCCCTTTCAAAGCGCTCGGGCAGCGCGCGGCGCACCAGCGCGACCTTGTCGGCGTGATGATCGGTCAATGTGATCGCCTCGAGGCGGTCGATATACGGCGCAAGGCCGAAATAGTCGATGATCTTTCTCGAGAACACCTCGGGCTTGCCGGTGGCGACCGCCACATACGCCCCGCCCGCCTTGAGCGCGCGCAGGAGGGGCGCAATGCCGGGATAGACCGAATTTTCCATCCAGCCCACCGTCGAGAAGCGCTCGCGGTAGATGCGCACGGCTTCCTCCGCCTCGTCCTCCGCCATGCCCGCCACGCCGATGAACGACTCGCGCAGCGGCGGCCCGATGAACCGGCGCAGCGCGGCCGCGTCCAGGGGCGGCCTGTTCATCTGCTCCAATGCATATTGGACGGATTTTGTGATTCCTGGTTCCGATTCCGTCAGCGTTCCGTCCAGATCAAAAATGACAGCGTCATATTTCACGGCTTTTGCCTCCGCAATTTCGTTTTCAGCGTTTGCCCGCCGCGCTTCTAATTGCGCGCCTCGGCATACATACTTATTTTATACGCTCACAGTGTTTTTTTCAAGTGGCCGCATATGAATAATCGGGAAAAATGCGCTGGCAATATGCGGGCAATATCCGGAAGCGCTGTTTTCGTTAACGTGCGGTTTAATATGAATAAAAATGCAAAATTGGCGAAAAAGGTTCGTCGAATCGCTTGAAATGCGCGCCGTCCTGGGCTATAATAGCGATATATTTTCTGCGGGCGGCCTATATCGCCCGTGATATTCAAGGAGGATTCGTCATGGATCGCGTTTACAATTTCGCCGCCGGCCCCGCCGCCATGCCCCTCGAAGTCCTGCAGACTGCCGCCCGGGATATGTGCTGTTACGGCTCCACCGGTATGTCGGTCATGGAGATGAGCCACCGTTCCAAGATGTACCTCCCCATCTATCAGGAAACCGTCTCCCTCGTGCGCGAGCTGATGTGTGTGCCGGACAACTATTCCGTGCTGCTCCTTCAGGGCGGCGCGACGCAGCAGTTCGCCGCCATTCCCATGAACCTCATGACCGGATCGGGCCGCGCCGACTACATCGACAGCGGCAACTTCGCCCACGGCGCGATGGTCGAGGCAAACAAATACGGCAAGGCGCGCTGCGTGGCCTCCTCGCGTGAGGAAAACTACGTCCGCATCCCCGCCTGGGATGAAAAGACATTCGATCCCGAGGCCGACTATTTCTACATCACCACCAACAACACGATATTCGGCACGCGCTATTCCGCTTTGCCCGAGACCGGCAATGTGCCGCTGGTGGCCGATATGTCCTCCAACATACTCTCCGAAAAATACGACGTGAGCCGCTTCGGCGTGATCTATGCCGGCGCGCAGAAGAACATCGGCCCGGCGGGCGTGACGCTGCTCATCGTGCGCAGCGATCTGCCCGGCCATTGCCTGCCCATAACGCCCAAGATCATGGACTGGCAGAAGCAGATCGAGAACGACTCGATGATCAACACCCCGCCGACCTACGCCATCTATATGTGCGGCCTGTGCCTGAAGTGGCTCAAGGCGCAGGGCGGCGTCGAGGGCATAGAGCCGGTCAACATCGAAAAGGCGAAGCTGCTCTACGACGCGATCGACAACAGCCGCCTCTTCCGCGGCACCGCCGATCCCGCCTCCCGCTCGCGCATGAACGTCACATTCGTCACCGACAGCCCCGATCGCGATGCGGAATTCGTCAAGGAAGCCGCCGCGCGCGGTCTGGTCAACCTGAAGGGACACCGCCTGGTGGGCGGCATACGCGCCAGCATCTACAACGCCATGCCCATCGAGGGCGTGAAGGCGCTGGTCGAATTTATGAAGGAGTTTGAGAGCCATGTTTAATATCAAAACGCTCAACGAAATTTCCCCGGTCTACAAAAACGTGCTTTCCGCGGACAAATTCACAGTCGGCAAGGATATTGAAAATCCCGACGCGATCATCGTGCGCAGCGCCGCCATGCACGATCTGCCCGTGCCCCAGTCGCTGCTGGCCGTCGGCCGCGCCGGCGCGGGCTACAACAACATCCCCGTCGAGGATTACGGCAGGCGCGGCGTCGTCGTGTTCAACACGCCGGGCGCGAACGCCAACGCCGTCAAGGAGCTGGCCATCGCCGCGCTGCTGCTGGCCTCGCGCGACATCGTGGGCGGCATAGAATGGGCGAAAACGCTCAAGGGACAGGGTGCGGCGGTCGCCAAGCTGGTCGAAAAGGGCAAGAGCCAGTTCGTCGGCCCGGAGCTGAAGGGCAAGACGCTGGGCGTGATCGGTCTGGGCGGCGTGGGCGGCCTGGTGGCCAACGCCGCGGCCGATCTCAAGATGCGCGTTTTGGGCTACGATCCCTACATCTCCGTCGACAACGCCTGGAAGCTCTCGCGCAAGATCGTCCATGTCGACAAGGAAGACGATATGCTGCCCCTGTGCGACTATCTCTCCATCCATGTGCCGCTGCTGGACGCCACGCGCGCGTCCTTTAACAAGGACATATTTTCCAAGATGAAGAGGGGCGCTGCGCTGCTCAATCTGGCGCGCGGCGAGCTGGTCGACAACGCCGATCTGCTCGCCGCCCTCGAGGACGGACAGATTCGCCGCTATGTGACCGATTTCCCCTGCGACGAGCTGCTGGGCCAGCGCGGCGTTGTGGCCATTCCGCATCTGGGCGCGTCCACGCCCGAGAGCGAGGACAACTGCGTCGATATGGTCAGCCGCCAGCTGGAGGACTATCTCGAGACCGGCGCGATCTCAAACTCCGTCAACTATCCCGCCTGCCCGCTGACCGACGCCTTCCGCTACCGCCTCACCGTCATGCACGCCAACGTGCCCAACACCGTGGGACGCATCACCTCCGCCGTGGCCGAGCAGGGCGTCAACATCGACAGCATGGTCAACAAATCCCGCGGCGAGTTCGCCTACACCGTGCTCGATCTGGACGACGCGCTTTCCGAGGAGACCATACGGCGCGTCGAGGCGCTCGAGCCGGTCTACCGCGCGCGCTATTTCTCCCGCGTGTAATCCGCGCTCAATGCTCCGCGTCCCATTTTCGGGGCGCGGATTTTTTGACGGCCGCCGAAGAAGCGCCGAAAGCCGCGCTTTTTCGCCGCCCGCTTTGGACGATGACAGCCGCAAAAAACACGCCTTCTCAGAAAACCCGGTCAGGCCGCGTTTTTTCACTGCGCGCACGGGTGAGGCGGGACGATTTTTGCGGCGGAAAATCCATTTCCTGAGCAAAACTGAAAGGGGAGCGCACGGCGGGGCGCTTTCATCCCCGTTCATCAGCTCGTTAAGACCTTTTTTCGACAAGCCGAGAGAGGCTTCCGCTCAGATTTCCGCGGTTTTCAGTAATTGGGGCAGAGCGTTGGCTTTTTTTGACAGACTGGCGCAGCCAAAAGGCCGCGTCGCTCCGCGGATTTTTCGCGGCCCTCGAAGGCGCTCCGCTTCGGCTGAAGCGGAGCCGCATTGCGAGCCGCCGAAATTATTCCGACATATTTTGCCGGGCACAAAAAATAGCTTATTGCAAAATCAGCCGTCATGGCGCATAATGAGTGTGACTTCAAACTGCACTGCGAAAGGATGATACGGCGATGAGAAAAACCTGCATCTCGAAAGACTGGCTCCTGAAGGCACCCGGAACGAACGGCTATATTCCCGTCGATCTGCCCAACGACTATACGATCTCACTGCCCCGCAGCGCGGACGTGCCCGGCGGCGCGTCGAACGGCTTCTTCCCCGGCGGAGACGGCCATTACGTCAAGTATCTCACGCCCGGCGATGAAAAGCGGCACATGATACTCGATCTGGACGGCGCGTATATGTGCGCCGAGGTCATGTACAACGAGGACGTGCTCGTCATGCACCCGCACGGCTACGCGCCCATACTGGTCGATCTGACCGACAAGACGCGCTTTGGCCGCACCAACAAGCTGGTCGTCTCCACAAAGGGACTCCAGCCCTCCACGCGCTGGTATTCCGGCGCGGGCATCTACCGCGACGTGTTCCTCTGGACGGGCGGCGACGTGCGCGTCGAGCCGCGCGATCTGTTCATCACCACGCCCGAGGTCACCGATGAAAAGGCAGCGGTCAAGGCCGCTTATGCCATCGCCGCCGACAGAGCCGCCAGCGTGACGGTCAAAGTCACTGTCATTGCTCCCGACGGACAGGTTGCCGCGCAGGCGCAGGGCGCGCTCTCCGTTTTGGCGGGCGAAAAAACACCGCTCGAGCTGACGCTCTCAATCGATCATCCGCGGCTGTGGGATATTGATTCCCCCGCGCTCTACACGCTCAAGACCGAGATCTGCGCGAACGGCGTTCTGACCGACGAGGCCGAAACGACTTTCGGCGTCCGCACAATCGAGGCCGACGCGGTTCACGGCTTCCGCCTGAACGGCAGGCCGCTCAAAATGCGCGGCGGCTGCATCCATCACGACCACGGCGTGCTGGGCGCGGCGGCCTTCCCGGCGGCCGAGGAGCGCAAGCTCACGCTGCTCAAAAAGGCCGGCTTCAACGCCGTGCGCATCGCCCACAACCCGCCCTCTCTGGCGCTGCTCGAGGTGTGCGACCGCATCGGCATGCTGGTCATGGACGAGGCGTTCGATATGTGGCGCGAGCAGAAGACCGGCGTGGACTACCATCTCTGGTTCGCCGACTGGTGGGCGCGCGACATATCCGCCATGGTGCTGCGCGACCGCAATCACCCCTGCGTGGTCAGCTATTCCATAGGCAACGAAATCGGCGAGCGCAACGGCGATTCGGACGGCGCGCTCTGGTCTGAAAAGCTGAGCGCCGAGATCCGCAAATACGACTCGACCCGCTTCGTCACCTCCGGCGTGTGCGGCATGTGGACGTATCCCGAGGAAATCGACCCCGAGGACTATAAGCGCGATTTCCTGAAGGGACGTCCCGACATCGGTCAGGGCGGCGTGGACACCAGCTGGCTCGACTGGACGGAGGGCTATATGGCGCCGCTGGACATCGTGGGCTACAACTATCAGTTCGAGCATTACGCCCCCGATCACAGGCTCTATCCGAACCGCGTCATCTGGGGCAGCGAGACGCACGCCATCCGCTTCTATGATTCCTGGCGCGCCGTGCTGGAGAACGATCACGTCATCGGCGATTTCACATGGACGGCCTATGACAACCTGGGCGAGGCGGGCACGGGCCGCGCTCTGTGGGCGCGCGACGGCTTCATCCCGGGCATCAGCCTGGCCGAGTATCCCTGGCGCACCTGCTATCAGGGCGATCTCGACCTGTGCGGCCACCGCCGTCCGCAGTCCTACTTCCGCGAGGCCGTGTGGATTGGCAGCACCGAGCCGCGCATATTCACCACCCATCCCGAGCATTACGGCGAGGGCTTCTCCGGCACCGGCTGGCACTGGTACGACGTGCTGGACACATGGACGTTCGACGACAAATATCTGGGCAAACCGGTCAGAGCCGAGGTCTACACCGACGCGGACGAAATCGCCTTCCTGCTCAACGGCCGCGAGATTGGCCGCGCGCGCCCGGAAAAGGCGATCGCCGCACTGGATATTCCCTATGAAAAGGGCGAGCTGACCGCCGTCGCCTATAAAAACGGCATTGAGTGCGGCCGTTCCTCGCTGCGCACCGTGGGCAAACCGTACGCCGTGACCGTCGCGCCCGAAAAGACGCGCTTTGCCGCCGACCGCCGCGATCTGTGCTATTTCGACGTCACAATCGTCGACGCGCGCGGCGACCGCGTGCCCGACGCGAAGTGCGAGCTCAACTGCCTCGTTGACGGCGGCGAGCTGATGGGCATTTTCAGCGGCGATCCGAAAAACGAGGATCAGTACACCTCCGCCCGCTGCCACGCCTTTGAGGGACGCGCCGTCGCCATTGTGCGCACGGGCGCGCCCGGAAAGGTGACCGTGAGCGTCGGTTCTCCCGCGCTGCGCGTGGGCACGGCCAGCGCAGAAGCCGAATAATTGCATTTTCCGGCAGGCGGCACGCTTTTTTCAGCGCTCCGCCCGCCGGTCTTTATCGCCGCAGAACAGATTTCAGACAAGGCCGGCAATGGCGCAGGCAAACGGCCATGCGTCCTTCCATAAAAAGGTCAGGCCAAGCGCCGCGCGCATCGCAAAAAAACCACACTGCGCTTCATGACGGCCGCGCCTTATACTGGCCGCCGCATTCAGGATACTGAACTTCCTCCTCGAAGCTTCGATCGCCAACGCGAAGAAGCGCCGCAATCCTTGCCGCATTGCCAAGTCTGCGGCCATTCCCGCGCCTGAAGCAGACCCGCCGCAAAAGCGCCCCCCCTCCCGGCCATCGGCTCTGCCGGCGCGCCCGACCGCCGCAGCCGCCCTGCCGGACGCTGTTCACAGGACTGATCTTCCCGCAGGATGCGTTCATCGCCCGGTCGAAACAGCGACGGCGCAATCCTTGCCGCGTCGCGCCGCGTTGCCGGAACTGCGGCCATTCCCGCGCCGAAAGGCAGACGGCACAAAAATGCGCCCCCTCCCGGCCATCGGCTCTGCCGGCGCGCCCGACCGCCGCGGCTGCCCTGCCGGACGCTGTTCGCAGGACTGGTCTTCCCGCAGGATGCGCTCATCGCCCGGTCGAAACAGCGACGGCGCAATCCTTGCCGCCATGCCCCGCGTCGCCAAGTCTGCGGCCATTCCCGCGCCTGAAGCAGACCTGCCGCAAAAGCGCGCCCCCTCCCGGCCATCGCCTCTGCCGGCGCGCCCGACCGCCGCAGCCGCCCTGCCGGACGCTGTTCGCAGGACTGGCCTTCCCGCAGGATGCGTTCATCGCCCGGTCGAAACAGCGACGGCGCAATCCTTGCCGCCATGCCGGAACTGTGGCCATTCCCGCGCCTGAAGCAGACCCGCCGCAAAAGCGCGCTCCCGGCCATCGGCTCTGCCGGCGCGCCCGACCGCCGCGGCTGCCCTGCCGGACGCTGTTCGCAGGACGGGTCTTCCCGCAGGATGCGTTCATCGCCCGGTCGAAACAGCGACGGCGCAATCCTTGCCGCGTTGCCAAGTCTGCGGCCATTCCCGCGCCAAAAGGCAGATTGTGCGAAAAAGCACGTCCTCCGCGCCGCCTCTATAGCCGGCGTTTCATCCTCCATGAAAGGACTGTATCCCCATGATTTTCCAGAACATAGAGCTGCACAACGTTTCAGAAATCGAGAAAAATCCGGACGGCGAGGGCTATATCATGTATCGCGCGCCCAAGGCCGTGAGCGAGCATCTCGGCGCGCAGGGACAGCGCCTGAATAAGGGCGGCACCGGCGTTGAGCTGCGCTTTGAGATCACCGGCGAGGCGGGCGCGGATATAGACATTCGCATAAACAGCGCCGATCCCGCGCCGTCGGCGCGCGTCATCCCGGTCTACTACGGCAGTATGGGCGCGCCCTGGCAGGAAGCGCTCAAGGTCGTGTTCACCGAAAAGACGCGCATACACGTCGCGCCGCCCGCCAATATGCCGCTGCTCGAGCGCATTCACCGCGAGAACGGCTATCCGTTTGATCCGCACGTCGTGCGGCTGCTGCTGCCCGTCTCGTCCTACGAGATTTTCGGCGCGCGCGGCGCAATCTGCCCGCCCAGACCCGAGCATCTGCCGGAAAAGCGGCTGATGATCTACGGCTCTTCCATAACGCACGGCTCGCTGTCGCTGCTCCCGCCGGGCAGCTACGCCTTCCGCACCGCCGAGGCGCTCAATATGGATCTCATCAACATGGGCTATGCCGGCTCGGCGCGCATGGAGGGCGCAATGGCCGACTGGCTGGCCGCGCGGGGCGACTGGGACGTCGCCGTGCTGGAGATGGGCATCAACTCGCTCGACATGAGCGAGGAGGAATTTTCCGCGCGCGTTCATTATTTCGTCAGGACCGTCGTTCAGAAGAACCCCGGAAAGCCGGTTTTCTGCATCGACATATTCTATTATCAGGGCGATATGGACGGCAGCGAAAAGGCCGACGCATTCCGACGCATCGTCAGAGCCGCCGCGCGGGAATACGGCGCGTTCGCCATAGACGGGCGCGACATCCAGACGCTGGGCAGCGCCGGTCTGAGCGGCGATTTCACGCACCCCAACATCCGCGGCCACGAGGTCATGGCGGCCAATCTGGCGCGCATCATCCGCGAGACGCTGAGCAAATAGCGCAATATGCGCAAAACCGGCGGCGCTTCAATGCGTCCGTCCGCTTTTCCAGGAGTGCGTTCGACGCTATATTCCATCCAAACGACAGGCGCAGAACACAAAATACACCATAATGCATACAGGTGATGGAGTATGCTGAATATCAATCTTGAAAAGAAAAGGCAGCGATCAGCTCGGCGGCGAAGACGATGTTCAGCGAGCGCTGAGCAATGCGCCGTTATCCAAAGCATCGCCGGCAGGCAATGGCTCAAGTCTGTCGAAAACCCTTGGAGAGCTCGAGAAGGCCGAATCTCTCTCGAGCTTCCAATCGTACCCGGCGGCGTGTACGGCGGGTACGATTGTTGCGGCGGAAAAGCCCATTTTCCAGAGCAAAAACTGGCAGGGACGAGAGCGCTTGCTCCCCCCGTCCACCAGCTTGTCAAAACCTTTTTCGGCTGGCTGAGCATTGCCGGCGGGCAATGGCTCAAGTCTGTATTTTAGCGGGAATTTGGCACGAAAAGGAACAGCGGAAAATCCGCTCGGTTTTTTCGTCAGCTCAAACCAGATTTCCGAAGGCTTGACGGCGCTGAATCGAGGCGTTTCAGCGCCGAAACGGCCGTCTGTGGAATTCGAACGCTCTCCAGCAGCGGCATTCCCATACTTATTCATCGACAGGAGGACACACCGCATGAGTCGCTTTCTCAACGACATGGCGTGCGAAGCTGCGCGCCTTCATCTCAATGTGCTGCGCATCGCCGAGGTTCGGCGCGGCGGCGAAACCGAAGAACTGACGCTCCAGCCGTGCGGCGTCTGCCAGAACGGCTATTCCGTCGCCAAGGCGTTCACCGCGGCGGCCGTCGGGCTGGCGTACGACCGCGGCCTGATCGATCCCGCCGACCATATCGCGGACATACTGCGCCGCTTCATGCCCGCGCGCTATGACGAGCGCTGGGAGGACATGACGATCGATCATCTGCTGCGCCACCGCCCCGGCTTTCCGAGCGGCTATCTGGACATAGACGTCGCCGATCTCAATCCCGTCACCGGCGGCGATTATCTGGCGTATCTGTTCAACACGACGCTCTCCTTCGCGCCCGGCGCGGAATACCGCTACAGCGACGCGGCCTACTATCTGCTCTCCCGCGCCGTGACCGAAAAGACCGGCTGCGCGCTGGACGATTTCCTCTGGCGCGAGCTGCTGCTGCCCCTGGGCTTTCGCGAGATGGCGTTCAGCCACTGCCCGCGGGGCTACGCCATGGGCGCGACCGGCCTGTACACCGGCAGCGCAGACACCGCAAAGCTGGCGCGGCTGTACATGGACGGCGGGATGTGGCGCGGGCGGCGGCTGCTCTCGAAGGCGTGGATCGACCTCTCGCTCGAGCGCGAATACGGCTTCAACCGCAGCGGCTCAAACGGCTTTGCCAAGGGCGGCATGAACGGCCAGCTGCTGATGGGGCTGCCCGATCAGGACCGCGCCGTGGCGTGGCACTCGTTCGATAACGGCGACATGATGCCGCTCATAGACTGGGTTCACGCCTACCGTGACTGACCGCAGGGAAAGGAACCAATCAATGCCCTCCAGCAAAAGCCATCTTCAATTCATACTGGATCAGTTGTCCGGGCTTGACGAAATCACCTTCCGCGCCATGATGGGCGAATACATCCTCTATTATCGCGGCAAGGTGGTGGGCGGCGTTTACGACGACCGGCTGCTCGTCAAGCCGACGCAATCGGCGCGCGCGCTCATGCCGCAGGCCGCGCTCGAACCGCCCTACGAGGGCGCGAAGGCCATGCTGCTGGTCGACGATGTGGACAGCAGAGCCGCTCTGGCCGGCCTGTTTAACGCCCTGTACGACGATCTGGCAAGCCCCAAAAAGTAACCGTTCAGAGAAAGGACTTTTCATTATGATCACAGCTCATCATGAAGCGCTCCTCCAGTATATGCGCGCCCATCGGGACGACATGGTGCGCGATCTCGTCCGCCTGTGCCGCATTCCGTCCATTCGCTCGGACGCGGAGGCGGGAATGCCGTTCGGCCGCTCATGCGACAGCGCCCTGCGCGAGGCCGCCGCGCTCTGCCGCGAAAACGGCTTCGATGTAACCGAGCACAACGCGAGTGGCTATATCCTCGCCCATTTCGGCGCGGGTGAAAAGAGCATCGGCGTCTTCGCCCATGTGGACGTGGTGCCGGTCAACGAGGCCGACTGGCTGCTCACCCACCCGTTCGACATACTCGAAAGGGACGGCTTTCTCATCGGCCGCGGCGTAAGCGACGACAAGAGCGGCGCGATCGCCGCGCTCTATCTCATGAAGGCCGCGCGCGATCTCAATCTGCCCCTCGGCAGCCGCATCGTGGTTTTCATGGGCGCGAACGAGGAGAGCGGCATGGCCGATCTGCGCGCCTTTGCCCGTGAGCAGACGCTGCCCGACGCCTCACTCGTGCCCGACGGCGGCTTTCCCATATCGCTGGGCGAGCGCGGCATATTGCGGCTGGATGTCTCGCTCGACGCGCCGCTGTCCGACATACTCTCCCTGCGCGGCGGCGAGGCCTACAACACCGTCATGGCCGAGCTGACCGCGCGCGTGAGAAGGAGCGACGCGCTCGCGCGCTGGCTAAGCGCGCATCCTCAGCCGTGGCTGAGCGTAACCGACGAGGGCGAAGCGCTGCGCCTGGACGCAAAGGGCGTCGCATCGCACGCCGCCACAGCGCATCAGGGCGACAGCGCGCTGAGACGGCTGTGCGCGCTCCTGAAGGACTGCGACGTCCTGAGCGCCCATGACCGAAGCGCGCTCGGTACGGTCGCCCTCGCGCTCTCGGACACGGACGGCGCGGTTCTGGGCGTGGCCGATCACGACGATGTGCTGGGCGATCTGACCGTGGCCAACGGCATGGCGCGCGCGGAAAACGGCCAGTTCACGTTCACGCTGGACGTCCGCCACGGCGAGCGCGTTTCCGGCACGGAAATCACGGCGAAAATGCGCGAATGGTTCGGCGCGCGCGGCTTCTCCGCCGGCGTTCACGGCGACTCCTCCGCCTTCACCATTCCCGAAAATCATCCCCTCGCACAGGCGCTGCTCGAAGCCTTCCGCGCGGCCAGCGGCAATCCGGACGCGCGCCCCTACTACATGGGCGGCGGCACCTATTGCAAATACCTGCCCAACGCCTTTACGGTGGGCGCGAGTCTGGGCGGCGATGCGCGCGCGCTGAACCTGCCCGCCGGCCACGGCCAGTGTCACGCGCCGGACGAATATCTCTGCATAGACGGCTTTGTGCGCGCCGCTGCGATGATCGCCGCCATGACGCTGGCGCTGGACGAGGCGCTTTCCCGCATTTAACGCGCGCGCCACACATAAAATTTAGGGAAAGCGTCCATGCTAAAATCAGAGTTTTTTGCATGATTATGCGCGTATTTCGTCACAATCGGCGCTATTTGCGCCTTGTTTGAACAAATATTCACGATTTTCGTGCCGATATGCGCGTGAAGCGCCCCGGCGCGGCGACTTGACAACTTGCCGCGCCGGTTGTATTCTTAATAGTGGATTCCAATTCACTTAAGAGTGTGTTTCAATACGGCGCAGCCTCTGGCTTCGGCCAAAGGCGGTTTTCATCGGGAGCGCGGCATTTTCTCAGGGTCCCGATGTTTCAATGCGGAAGGCAGTGTGTTCGGCGTCGCCGAATCAGCGCCTCTGCGCCCGGACAGTTTTGAAACGCTCTCTATGCCATTTTTTCAGGAGGTGGAGCCGGATGGACGTTGGCGGTAGATGCTCGATGGGCGAAGGCGTGTATCGAAGTAGACGCGCGTGCGCATCCGGTTTTCACTGCGCACGTTTCTGATAGGGCGCTCATGGCCGCCGTCTGACGGACGGATCGCTGAGCGCGCAATCGCTCTTCATTATATCGTCTTCTTTCATCACATCGCATAGCGCCAAAGACACAGCCGCAGGGCGTGTCTTGTTTTTCGTTGCGATTTTGGCGGGCGGGTTTTTGATCTGACCGCCGCACATATGAAAGGAGGGCGTTTTCCCATGGATCGCGAAATCATTCACAGCCGGCTGATGCAGCTGGTGGACAACAATAAGAAAAATGAACTGCGCGGCGCGCTGCTCATGCTCAACGTGGTCGACATCGCCTCGTTTATGGAGAGCCTTGAGAGCGACAAGCTGCTCATGGTGTTCCGCATACTGCCCAAGGACATCGCCGCGGAGGTGTTCGCCTATATCGACAGCGAGCAGCAGCAGCAGCTGGTCACGCTGATCGGCGACGGCGAAATCCACTCCCTGCTGGACGAAATGTTCCTGGACGACGCGGTCGATTTCCTCGAGGAGCTGCCCGCGTCGGTCGTCAAGCGCGTTCTGCAGAACACCGATCCCACAAAGCGCGCGCTGATCAATCAGTTCCTCAAGTATCCGGAAAACTCGGCCGGCTCGATCATGACCATAGAGTTTGCCGAGTTCCACAGCTCCATGACCGTGCGCCAGGCGATGGAATCGCTGCGCAAGACCGGCCTGGACAAGGAGACCATATACACCTGCTATGTCATCGACAGCCAGCGCCATCTGGTGGGCACCGTCGCGCTGCGGCATTTGATTCTCGCCGATGAGGACAAGCCGGTCTCCGACATCATGGCGACCAACTTCATATCGGTCAAGACGCTGGACGATCAGGAGGTCGTCGCCGACACCGTGCGCAAGTACGACCTGATGAGCATACCGGTCGTGGACAACGAGAACCGTCTGGTCGGCATTGTCACCGCCGACGACATCATGGACGTCATCGAAGAGGAGAACACCGAGGACATCGAAAAGATGGGCGGTCTGCTCCCCTCCGACGACCAGTACCTCAAGACCCCGATCATCACGCTGTTCAAAAACCGCATACCGTGGCTGCTGATACTCATGATCTCGGCCACGTTCACCGGCATGATCATCACCCATTTCGAGGACGTGCTCAGCGACACCGGCAAGCTCGGCGTGCTGCTGACCGCCTGTCTGCCCATGCTGATGGACACCGGCGGAAACTGCGGCGCACAGTCCTCGACGCTGGTCATCCGCGGCCTTGCGCTGGGCGAGGTTCACTTCAGCGACATACTCAAGGTCTGGTGGCGCGAGGTGCGCGTGGCGCTGCTGGTGGGCGGCGTGCTCATGCTGGTCAACGTCGGCCGTCAGCTGCTGCTCTACACATTCACCGCCGGCGTGACCGCCGACACCGTCACCGTCACAATGGTGGTCTCGGTCGCCATGTTCCTGACCGTGCTGATCGCCAAGTCGATCGGCTGTACGCTGCCGCTGTTCGCCTCCAAGCTGCATCTCGACCCGGCGCTCATGGCCAGCCCGCTCATCACCACGCTGGTGGACGCCTGCTCGCTGACCATACTCTTCTCGATCGCCACCGCCGTCATGCACGTCTGATAAAGGAGCGCTCTCTTACATGAAAGAAATTCTGGGCTGCATACGCCGCGCCGATCAGGACTATCATATGATCGAGCCCGGCGACCGCGTGGCCGTGGGCGTGTCGGGCGGCAAGGACAGCGTGCTGCTGCTCTATGCGCTTTCGCTCTACCGCCGCTTCAGCCCGCATCCCTTCGAGCTGGAGGCGCTCACGCTGACCATGGGGCTTGAGCCGTTCGATCTTCAGCCCATCCGCGCGCTGTGCGAGAAAATCAACGTGCCCTACACCGTGCGCGAAACGCAGATCGGCCGCATCATCTTTGACGAACGGCGCGAAAAGAACCCCTGCGCGCTCTGCTCGAAAATGCGGCGCGGCGCGCTGAACGATCTGTGCAACGAGCGCGGTCTCAACAAGCTGGCGCTGGGGCATCACCGCGACGACGCGCTGGAAACGCTGCTGATGAGTATGCTCTATGAGGGGCGCATCCACACATTCCAGCCGGTAACGCGCCTCACCCGCAGCGGCATGACCCAGATCCGCCCGATGCTCTACGTTTCCGAAAAGGACGTCATACACCATGTAAAGGCGCTCTCGCTGCCCGTCGTGCCCTCGCCCTGCCCCGCCAACGGGCGCACAAAGCGCGAGGACATGAAGGCGCTGCTCGATCACATCTGCCGCAGCGTGCCCAACGCCCGCGAGCAGCTGCTGACCGCGCTGCGCAGCGACGAGCAGTACGCGCTCTGGGACAAGCCGAAATCCGACGCATAAAAAACGCGCGCCCCGCCGAAACTGTCGGCGGGGTGATTTTTATGGACGGAAAGAAAAGGCGGCAAAAAGAGCAGCTCATCGAGTCCCTCGAGCAGTTTTCCGGCGGCGATGAGCGGCTCCACAGCGACGTTCAGGGCAGCTGGACGGGCAATCCGCTCTGCGACGATACGCCCGTTCAGGACGCGGACGATCTGTAGCCGCACTCAGAAAGCCTCCCGCCGTCCGTATCCAAAACGGCGCGGGAGGCTTTCGCGTTCTTTACTGCGGCAGCAGATTGTCGCCCTCGTCAAAGCGGGCGGAAAGCATTGAGCGCAGCGACTTGACGCAGTCGCCCAGCGTCGCGCGGGTCGCGCCGGTCGCCTGTCCGTTGGCCAGCAGCCGCTCGTATTCGCCTATGGCGGTCTGCAGGCTGTTGTAGCCGGAGGCGTCCAGCAGCGAATACCTGTCGCCGCGCGCCTCGATCAGCAGTCTGTTCATGCCGTAGGCCGAATACATATAGCGCTTCATGTTGTTCAGCGCGTCGGCGGCCGCGTCGTCGCCCTTGCGCTCCAGCGTGTCATAGCACTGTATGGCCTGATTGATGTCCGTGCGAACCGAGCGGGCGATATAGCCGTTCAGATCCTCCATGCGGCTGTTCAGGCGCATCAGCGCGACCAGCGCGATCGCGCCCGCGATGATGGCCAGCGCCAGCAGCGCGCTCAGCGCGGCGACCGCCTGCCGCCCCCGGGGATTGACCAGGCTGCGTTTCTTTTTTCGTTTTACGGTGACCATGCGTATCCCTCCGATATTGTCAAAGCGCAGTGCTTTCATCTCTCCCTGCTGTATACGACGCTCAATTTTGAAAATCCTCTTTTTCTCATTTTGCGCCCATTTTATAGGGCAGTTTCCATAAATCATGCTATACGCTCCTGTATATATATGACGTGTCACAGAACATCGCGCGCTCTGCCGCCGCTTCGTCGCTTTTTTGCTTTTTTACGCGTTCATTGCCATATTTAAGGGATTGCGTTTTTCAAACGGCCTTTTTTCAATGTCCAATTTGGGACGGTGCGCCACATTCGCCATCACCTCTTCGCCGTTATTTCATCGTATTATCATGTATATTCCTGTGATTCACAAATTATGTGAAACCTTCGCGGCAAATTTCGCGTCCAATTCAAAGGTATGGTATAAAATACGACAGATCATGCGGAGTGTGACGTTACGATGGACAACGCGCCCGAAACGGCCGCAGAGCGGCGGCCGCGCGCCCGATTTTTGCGCCTTTTAGGAGCGCTCCTGATCGCGCTCGGCATCTTTGCGCTGCTTCTCGCCCCCTTCAAGCTGCCCGCCTGGTATGCCCGGATACGCTTCGGCGTGCCGACGATTTACAGCCCCGTCGACGCAGACGGCGACCTCATAGACGACTACACCGACATCATGCTGGCCGCGCGCCGCTATGTCCGCTCTCAGCCCGAATACGTCAGCGATTACTTTGCCGGCGGCTATCCGCCCGAGGGGCAGGGCGTGTGCGCGGATGTGATCTGGCGCGCGCTGAGGGAGGCCGGCTACGATCTCAAGGCCATGCTCGATCAGGACGTGGGCGCGCATCCGGAGGCCTATCCGCTGGCGAACGGCCTGCCCGATTCCAACATCGACTTCCGGCGCGTGGTCAATCTGCGCGTGTTTTTCGAGCGGCACTGCCTCGAGCTGACGACCGACGCGGATGACATCGCCGCCTGGCAGCGGGGCGATTTCGTGATCTACGACGGCCACATCGCCGTGATTTCCGACCGGCGCAACGCGCAGGGGCAGCCCTATATCATCCATCATACCGGCCACGGCGCGTTTGAGGAGGACGCGCTGACCGACCGGCGGATACTCGCGCACTTCCGCTGGGCGCTGAATGAAGAATAATCGTTGACAAACGCCCGCATTAACGCTACAATGTGAGCGATGAAACACGGCCATTTTGCAATCAACAAGGAGCAATGCGTCATGAGAGAAGAAGAGAAAATTTTCGCCGGCACGCTGTTCTGCCCGGGCGATCCCGATCTGAAGGCCATAAAGCTGCGCTCTCACAATCTGAGCCAGAAATTCAACAGCCTGCGCGAGGACGAGGCCGAGGAGCGCATGGCGCTGCTGCACGAAATCACCGGCGCGTTCGGCGCGGGCAGCTTCATGCAAGGCCCGATATTCTTCCATTACGGTCGCCACACCCGCATCGGCGAAAAGAACTTTTTCAACTACAACACCACCATACAGGACGACGCGCCGGTCACAATCGGCGTGGACAACAACTTCGGCCCCAATCTGACCATCGTCACGCCGGTTCACCCCATGCTGCCCGACGAGCGCTATCTCATGCTCAACGAAAAGGGCGAGGAAAAGCACATGTGCTATGCCGAGCCGGTCAACATCGGCTCGCACTGCTGGTTCGGCGCCAATGTCACCGTCTGCCCGGGCGTGACCATAGGCGACAACTGCGTCATCGGCGCGGGCAGCGTTGTCACGCGCGACATACCGCCCATGAGCTTTGCCGCGGGCGTGCCCTGCAAGGTCATCCGCCCCATCACCGAGGCCGACAGCATGGTCAACAAGCCCGAAATTCTGGGCGACAATCAGGTCATCAAAAAGTGAGGAGATGAGAGCATGATCGTTCGTCTGTCCGACCATATGCGCCTGTGCAGAAACGGCGACGCCACGCCGGCCGTCCTCGAGGCGCTTCTCCAGTGCCGCCGCGAAAAGAACTCCACGCTGCTCATCGACTCAGGCGAATATCACTTTTATCCCCAGCAGGCCATTGTGCGCGAATACTTCATGTCCAACAACGACGGCGGCCGCAAGGCCATCGCCTTCCCGCTGATCGGCTTCGATGGGCTGACCGTCGAGGGCGGCGGCGCGGATTTCATATTCCACGGCAAGATATCGCCCTTCGTGATCGACGCGTGCAAAAACGTCACCGTGCGCAATCTCTCGATCGACTATCCGCGTCCGTTCTTCTCGCAGGCGCGCATACTGGCCTCGCACGACGGCTATAC
>CAKUAV010000015.1 GCA_934636425.1 uncultured Clostridia bacterium | reverse complement strand
GTGCTTGTGCTCGATGATGCGGGTGTAGGGGGTCTCGGCGTCGGTGTAGTTCACCACCGCGTTGCCCTGATAGTTGGGTATATCCAGCACTTCGGTCTCAAAGCGCACGCTGCGGTATTCCAGCACGCCCAGCCTGTAGCCGAAGAACTCGTCGATCATGCCGGTGTAGAGCGTCGTTTCGGCAATCTCCGGATTCTCGCGGATGAACTCGAAATAGTCGGTGCTCAGGCGCACCTCAACGCCGTCAAGCAGCTTTTCGACCATCGCCGTATAGCCGCCCTCCGGGATGCCCTGATAGCGGTCGTTGAAGTAGTTGTTGTCATAGATGAAGCGCAGCGGCAGCCGGCGGATGATGAAGGCGGGCAGCTCGGTGCAGTCGCGCCCCCACTGCTTTTCGGTATAGCCCTTTATGAGCTTTTCATAGATGTCGCGGCCGACCAGCTTAAGCGCCTGCTCCTCGAGGTTCTTCGGCTCGCCGATATGCTCGGCTTCGACCTGCCGCGCGATGATCGCCTTCGCTTCGGCGGGCGTCTTAACGCCCCACATCCTGCTGAATGTGTTCATGTTGAAGGGCAGGTTGTACAGCTCGTCCTTATACACGGCCACAGGCGCGTTGATGTAGTTGTTGAACCGCGCAAAGCGATTCACATACGCCCACACCCGCTCGTTCGATGTGTGGAATATGTGCGCGCCGTATTTGTGGACGTTGATTCCCTCGATTTTCTCCGTGTAGGCGTTGCCCGCGATGTGATTCCGCCTGTCGATCACGAGGCACTTTTTGCCCTTTTCAGTCATCTCATGGGCGAACACCGCGCCGAACAGACCCGCGCCCACGATCAGATAGTCGTATGTCATGGCTTTTTCTCCTCCCTGTCGCTATGCAATGTGCTTCAGGCGGCGATACAGCGCTATGGCGCGCAGCATGCCGTTGCGCGTCAGCCGCATCAAAACGCTGCGCACGCGATGGCAGCCGCACACGCTCTCCACCATCAGCTCGAATGTCTGGCCGCATCTCGTCCGCCGCTCGGCGTCCAGACCGTTGTCATGCCAGAGCTTCAATAGCCGCTCGGCGTATTCCCGCCGCTTTTCCGGCTCGGCCCGCGTCACGTCATAGGCCACAAACTCCAGCGACCATCCCAGGAAAACTTCGCCCCAGCGCGCCATCCAGCCTTTCACCCGCCAGTAATCCGCCGCCCTTTCGACCAGCGGCAGATGGAACGACGCACGCTTCTCCCAGCCCTGCTGGAGCCGCTCCATCAGCGAGCCCGCGCGGCCCTTGCGATAGTCGTACAGCCGATCGCTGATAAAGGAAATCCTCCGGCAGGCCGGCAGCAGGCAGAGCTGAAACAGCGTGTCCTCGCCATAGCGCACGCTCTCGTCAAACGTCAGCCCCTCGCTCTCGAGCAGACCGCGCCGAATGCAGTTGCGCCAGACGAACGGCCACGCGCCCGGCTGGAGCATGACCTCGCTGAGCGCGCCGCCTCGAATCATCACGTCGTTCGGAGAGAGAGAGGCCTTGAGCCACTTGTCCGCCTCCAGCGCCGCCGCGGGTATGGTGTTCGCGCCAAAGACAATCAGATCCGGCTCCTTGCCCACAATCTCATAGACCAGCCGCTCGCAGGCCGTCCCTTCAAGCCGGTCGTCCGAATCGATGAAGAGGACGTATTCGCCGCGCGCCGCGCGCAGACCCGCGTTTCTGGCAGCGCTCAGGCCGCGGTTCTCCTGCGTGAGTATGCTGATGCGCTCATCGCGCCAGGCGTATTCCTGCAAAATCCGCGCTGAATCGTCGGTCGAGCCGTCGTTCACGCAGATGATCTCAATATCGCGCCATGTCTGGCCGATCAGCGATTCCAGGCACTCGCTCACATAATCCCGCGTATTGTACACGGGCACAATCAGCGACAGCTTCATCGGCCTTCCTCACCGCCTTCCGGGTAAAAGCGCGTCCAGCTGCGCACAAATTTCCGCAGCCGATCCCGCGCCGCGCGCATATCGCGCCTGATCCTGGGCGCGCTCTTTTCCGCGCCCGTTTTGCCCGTCTTGATAAAGCGCTGCATGAACCGCCAGCGCTCGGGCGCAAACATTGCCTGATCCAGCCACCCCTGCGCAAGCAGCGTGCGGAATGTCTCTGCGGCATAGGCTGCGAATTCTTCCTTCATGGGGCTCATGAGCCGGTCGGTGTTCCACATATAGCTGTCAAAGCGCAGCCGGTTCATGATGCGCTCCAGCAGCGCCGCATCCGCGCCGCGCCCGGCGATGAAGCGCTCCATCTCGTCGTATTCGTCCCGCACGCAGTACACCTTGCTGGTCGACGCGTTGACCGACGAGCCCGCATTGTCCTGGCGATAGTGCAGAAACGCGCGATCCAGGCAGAACACGCGCTCCGCACACGCCCACACCTTGAAATTGAAGCTGGCGTCCTGATAGGATGCGCCCGGCGTTTCGTTGAAGCGGATATTGTTCCCGCGGATGAAGTCCCTGCGGTATATCGCCGACCAGATCGACGGCTTGCCGTTCCAGAAGTCGATTTTCTCCAGATCGACGCTCTCCAGCGGCTTGAACACCTTCCCGCACAGCCGCACGGGCACGACGCCGAAAAACTCATCGCGGGGCGCAGGTTCGCCGTAATAGAGATAGAAATTCGACTTCACCGCATCGGCCTTCGTCATGTCCGCCGCCCGGCAGAGCTTCTCGAACATATCCGGCTCAATCCAGTCGTCCGATTCGACAATGCCCAGATACTCGCCCTCGGCCGCGTCAAAGCCGCAGTTCATGCTGTGGCCATAGCCCGTATTGACCTTGTGAATCACGCGCACGCGCGCATCCCGCGCCGCATAGCCGTCGAGCATTGCGCCGCTCTCGTCCTTCGAGCCATCGTCCACACAGATGACCTCGATGTCCTGAAGCGTCTGGCCGAGTATGCTGTCCAGACACTCCCTCAGATATTTCTGCGCATTGCAGACGGGCACCACAACGGATAGCTTGGGCATGAACTCGATTCTCCCTTCAGTTTTTCACAGCGCCGCGCTTCAAAACTCGCCGCTTCCCGGCACCGTCTCAAACCGACGCTCGGCCACGCCCTTCAGATACGCGCCGTATTCGCTCTTGCCATAGCGGCCGGCAGCCTCCAGCAG
This sequence comes from uncultured Clostridia bacterium, assembly GCA_934636425.1. Lineage (GTDB taxonomy): Bacteria > Bacillota > Clostridia > Christensenellales > Aristaeellaceae > Firm-10. The sequence continues at coordinate 29,788 of CAKUAV010000015.1, read as the reverse complement.
GCATTCCGTGTCGATCCAGCCGTTGCGGAAGGCGATCTCCTCCGGCGCGGAAATCTGAATGCTCTGCCGCTTCTCGATTGTCTGCACGAAATTGGCCGCCTCAACCAGAGAATCCATCGTGCCCGTGTCCAGCCAGGCAAAGCCGCGCCCCAGAAGCCTCACGTCCAGCAGCTTCTTCTCCAGATACATGGCGTTGAGCGTGGTGATCTCCAATTCGCCGCGCGCGGACGGCTTCACCTGCCGCGCCAGCTCCGACACGCCGGCGGGATAGAAGTAAAGCCCCGTCAGCGCATAGTTGCTCTTGGGATGCTCCGGCTTCTCCTCGACAGACAGCACGCGGCCGTCCCGATTGAACTCCACCACGCCAAAGCGCTGCGGGTCGCTGACGTAATAGCCGAACACCTTCGCCCTTCCCCGCTCCTCGGCGTTCCTGACCGCGTCCTTGAGCATGCCGGAAAAGCCGTTTCCATAAAAGATATTGTCCCCCAGCACCATGGCGCACGCGTCGTCGCCGATGAAGTCCTCGCCCAGTATGAAGGCCTGCGCCAGACCGTCGGGATGCGGCTGCTCGACATAGGACAGATGAATGCCGAAATGGCTGCCGTCGCCCAGCATGCGTTCAAAGCGGGGCAGATCCTCCGGCGTAGAGATAATCAGTATATCCTGAATCCCCGCCAGCATCAGCGTCGAGAGCGGATAGAAAATCATGGGCTTATCATAGACCGGCAGCAGCTGCTTGCTGGTCACCAGCGTCAGCGGATAAAGCCGGCTGCCTGTTCCGCCTGCCAGAATAATGCCTTTCACGAAGAATCCCCCCTTGTATTTCAGCGTGAGATCGCGTTATTTGCCGCGGTACATCTCCTCGTAATACTTCTGATACGCGCCGCTGGTCACATGCTCCAGCCAGTCCTCATGCTCCAGATACCAGTCAATGGTCATGGCAATGCCCTTCTCAAAGGGCGTTTCAGGCAGCCAGCCCAGCTCGCTGTGGATCTTCTCGGGGTCAATGGCATAGCGCCGGTCGTGCCCCAGGCGATCCTTCACATGGCGGATCAGCTGCTCATTAATCGCATCGTCTCCCAGCGCCTCGTGCAGCTGGGCGATGACGGTCTTCACGATGGCGATGTTGGTCTTCTCGTTGTGGCCGCCGATGTTGTACACCTCGCCCACCCGGCCGCGATTCGCCACCAGATCGATGGCCTTGCAGTGATCCTCCACATACAGCCAGTCGCGCACCTGCAAGCCGTCGCCGTAAACGGGCAGCTCCTTATGAGTGCGGGCGTTGTGAATCATCAGCGGAATCAACTTTTCCGGAAACTGATAGGGGCCGTAGTTGTTGGAGCAGCGGGTGATGTTCACCGGCATGCCGTAGGTGTCGTGGAAGGCCATGACCATCATATCGGCGCTGGCCTTGCTGCCGGAATAGGGGCTGTGCGGCGAAAGCGGCGTCTTCTCGGTAAAGAAGCCCTCCGCCCCCAGCGCGCCGTACACCTCGTCTGTGGATACCTGCAGATACTTTTTCCCCGCGCGCCAGCTGCCGTCCTTCAGCCAGGCGTCCATGCAGCACTTGAGCAGATTCACCGTACCCATGATGTTGGTGGACACAAAGATCTCCGGATTGGCAATGCTGCGATCCACATGACTCTCCGCCGCGAAATTGATCACGAAATCCGGATCGTATTCTTCCAAAAGCCCGCTCACCAGCGCCCGGTCGCAGATATCCCCCTGCACGAAGACGTGCCGCGCGTCCTGCTCGCAGGCCATGAGGTTCTCCAGATTGCCCGCGTATGTCAGCTTGTCCAGATTGACGATGCGCACATCCTCATACTTTTCCAGCATATAGTGGACGAAATTCGAACCGATGAACCCGGCGCCGCCGGTCACAATATATGTCTTCATGGTTTCCCTCCCAATGTTTCCAAATCGCTTTTGCACGCAGCCTCCTGCGCCTCCATGCGCTGAAGCCAGCCGTTCACCCGGCGGGCGATGGGCTTTTCGATGCAATAATGAGAAATAATCCCCACAAGCTCCGTCGCCAATGTGAACAGGAGCATGTATCGCACTTTGGAATAATCCGGCGACCAGCCTATGGCATAAAACAATACATTTGCCAAGATCATCAGCGGGATATGGAAAATGTAAACATCGAAGGACGCTTTTCCCCATGCGCCCCATATCCGCGATGAAAAAATACGCCTGGCCGCAGACGTTTCAAGCATAACAATCAGCGCCGGAAACACCAGAAACGTCACGATATACTGCACGTTATTTTCCAAAAGCGTCTTGTCGAAAACATACGCCAAGGCAACCGTTATCAGCGCTGCCCCGCTGAGCAGGCACAGCTTTCCTGAGGGTTTCCCGCCCTGCTTTTCAATAAGCATGGCCAGCAGCAATCCAAAGAAAAAGCCTCTATATCCCCTCGCCAGCTGTCCTTCCAGAATCAGCCAGTTCAGTCCATACGCTTCAATCCCACATCCCAGAAGCACCATTCCAATATAGAAATATGCCGGCGAAACCTTCCACTTCCGCGCCAGGGCCGTTACCAGATAGAACAGCACATAGCACAGAAACAGCACGCTGATATACCATGTCGGATTGTTCACCCAGGGATTGGCAAAAAAGCCATTGGCCTGAAGCCCCAGCGAGGCGATCACCGTACCCCAGAGCGTCGGCGTAATTCCAGACCAGCTGAGACCGCATACGTTGTTGTTTATGTACAGAAAAATCTCGTACGCCAGCGCCCCAGCCGCCATCATCGGGATACACCGCAGGGTTCGCTTCAGCGTCCACTGCTTCAGGCTCATCTTTCCCTGATAGATCACAGTGACATACCGGCAAATGACATAACCGCTGATCAGGAAAAACAGCTCGACGACATATCCCCAGTAAAACCAGCCTCCGCAGAAATTGAAGCGGAACATCGCTCCAGTTTCCTGCTGATAATGGTGAAATACAATGGCAATCGTCGCTATGCACTTCAGAAAATCCAATGCATAATTCCGCTGTGAACTGTGCAATGCCCGCATAAACTTTTCTCCAATATGCCGCTTATTTCCGCGCCGTCTCGCCTTCGCGCAGCTTTGTGCCGTCATCCTTGTATACGCCAAACAATTTGCCGGAAACCACCAGACATAGCGCTGCTAAAACAACAAGCGCAGCGCCAATCGCCCAGCCCAATCCATTGCTGATGAACAGCGGTGAAAGCGAAACCACCAGCATATCAATGACAGAAAGGAATATCCATGCAAATCCAAAGTCCTCCAGCACACCGCTCTCAAACTCCGGGTCGGTAACGCGCAGCAGAATAACACCTGTCGCCATAACGCCCGTAGACATACCATAAACATACATGCCCCGCTCAAACCAATAGTTATGATAGAAGCGCTTGGAAATCGTAAACTGCCACACAATCACAAAGATGGTGCCAAGTACGCTCAGCAGCAAAATCGGCACCCAGTATTTGAGCACGATATTGATATTGATGGACGCAATGCCAAAGGCGATCAGATAATCCGTCGCCGTACTGCCAATGCGCGTGACAACCTTCTTGTCAACATAGGTATCCATCTTCAGTCCCTTGAGCAGCCACTGAAGCAACAGGCTGGTCAGCAGTGCAAGGCCATAAATCGGGAAGGAAAGCTCCGGCAGGATCTTCTTCAGACCCATGTTGACCAGATATGCAGCGCCCACTGCCACCAAGACCAGCAGCAGATGCCATGTCAACGGATCAATGGACATGGAGTTCACCGTATTGTCGCCCATGGATACACGCTTGTCTTCAGGAACAAGTCCAGTGCGCATTTCCTCGGGCAGCTCCTTGGCTTCCGTGATGATTCGCGTGTACTTCCGGCGCGCGCCGACATTGATCATGATGATGCCGCCAATGATGCCCACCAGCAGACCGATCGTCGCAAAGGTCTGTCCAATGCTGGTCGCCTCATCCCAGCCCACATCTGCAAATGCCGAACCAATGGCCGCCGCCGTACCATGCCCGCCGATAAATCCGGCAGGCAGCATCAGGCCAAAGCCTGCGTTGATGCCATGGAAAAGCAGCGGCAGCACAAAAATGCCAATCAGTATAAAAACACCAAACTGGCCGATTTCCGCCGCCGTATTGACAAGGAAGGTGTCGCCCACGTCGCGGATCATCTTCTTAAAGGACGCCTTCTTCTTGTTGCCAAGAAAGAGCGTTGCAAACAGCACTGCAATCAAAATTGAAGAATAAGAAGATATTTCCGTGCTGAAGGGCAGCACATTCAGGAAATATTTTCCGCCGATCAGGCCGAGAATGCCTGCCAGCAGCGAAGAGGGAATATACAGCTTCTGAATAAACTTGACACGGCTGCGAATGATCTTTGCAACCAGCAGCAGCGCGGATATGATGCAAAAATCATACAGGATGTTAATGGCATGAATTTCCATAGAGATTTCCTCCTGTCCTTTTAATCCCTTTCCAGTATAAACGGACGATCAACTCGAGAACCGTCATCGGCAGCCACATACATTTCGTCATAAAATCGGCCGGTAACTGCATCCAGCTCTTCGCGGCTGTCCGCCGCAACATAGTAGCGCGCCAGATAGGGATGCGGGCCATAGTTATCCACAATTTCGCCCTCGTTGTAGAATATAATCGATTCCACTACATGCGGATCCTGCGCCAGCTTCCTGCAAACGGACAGATCGGCAATTTTCTTATCCTGAACGCCAACAAAATACAGTCCGGCACACTGCTTCTCGAAGAGAGGCGAATGCATCTGCATCGTCTTTTGAACGTCTTCCGGCGCATAAACATAGTCCAGCAGCAGCGCTTCAATGCTCATGCCGCAGCAGTGCGTTACCAGCTCATGCTCATATCCAAACAATCTGCCGGCAATTTCACACACCTCTACGCCGTGCTCATTGTAGAAGAACTGCATCGACAGCGCGCCTTCCCTCTGACCAACCGCGTCTGCAAACTTTTGCAGAACCTCCGTCGCCTCCGGCAGAATGGCTCGAATCGCCTTGGCCGGATAAGCTACGCGGTTCAATAGCGGAATGTTCTCCCCTTCCTGAGGATTCTTCTCACGGTCTGCAATGCTGATGGGATAGACCTTGCCATCTGACAGCCAGGTCATCATGTTGTATTCGCGGCCATGGCTGTATTCTTCTACTATGACGTCTTCCAAAGAGCTGCGCTTGGCCGCTTCCCCATACTTTTCGCGAACCTCATCGATGGAATGCACCACATAGATGCCCTTGGAGCCATAGCCATTCACCGGCTTTATCACCAGAGGAAATTCAAAGCCCTCCAGATCGGCGTCGCTGAAATCCGCCGCCAGCCGACAATTCTTCGGCACATGCACGCCCAGCTGCTTCAACAGGCTTTTGGTGTAATCCTTTTCACGGTAATAGGGCAGCTTGTCCGGCTTTGCATACCAGCGCAAACCGGCCTTATCCGCGATTTTCGTAATCTGTTCAAAAATCAGATCGGAAAAAGAACCGATGATGCCGTCAGCATCTTCCTCTATGCACATCTTCGCAATGTCATCCACCTGACGAACATCTATCGTATATGCCTTGTCTGCAATCTTCTTCGCAGGGCCGTCCGCATATCCGTCGCATACAATCGTATAAATGCCCCGCTGCTTCGCCAGCGACACCAGTTCCACAAATTCCTGCATGGATCCAATGACAACCAACCTATGCTGCGCCCTGTTCATCTTTCTTTTTCTCTTCCTTCCCGTCGTATACTTCCTTGACCACAAACTGAGGTGTCTGGTTCACACACATGAAAATCCGGCCAATATACTCACCCAGCAGTCCTACAAAAATCAGCGTAACGCCAAATGAGAACAGCATCATACACATAAGGGATGCATATCCCGTCAGCATGCTCCCCAGTATTTTGCGGATAATCAGCACCAGCATCCATATAAAGGCACATGCCGATATCACGCACCCTGCCATTCCCGCAATCCGCAGGGGAAGAATCGTAAAGCCGGTAAAATTCGACCACAGCTTAAACAGCTTGCTCAAATTATAGCCAGATGTTCCCTCGGTTCGCTCAAAGTGTTCCACTTCCACATTGGCAATCTTCCCGGCTGTCCGCAAAAACAATCCTTCCAAGAATGAATAGGGGGCATTGTATTCTGCAATCTTGTCAGTAATATACCGGCGTGCAATCCAGAAGCTGGTAAAACTCAGTTCCTTCGGCTTTTTGAGAAAAACCGTCTCGAACTTATCATCCATCTTCGTCAGCAGCCGTCGATAAAACGAATGGCGCTTCTGCGGATAACGCCCCAATACCATATCATAGCCTTCCATCAGCTTTGCAAACAGAATCGGTATGTTCTTGGGGTGCGTCTGCATATCGTCATCCATATTGATGACAATATCTCCCGTCACATAGTGCAGCGCAGCGATCTGCGCATTGGCCTGACCGGTGTTTTTCGCCAGATTGACCACTTTCACACGGGGAAACTCATCCGCGATCTTCTTCAGAAAATCGATCGTTTCCGGTCGGGGCGAACAATCGTTGACCAGCACAAATTCATAATCGTCAATGGGCAACGTCTCAAGCACCTTGGACGTTTCGGCAACCATCGTATGCAGAATCGGCATGGAATTATAGCACGGAACAATAACCGACGCTTTCATTGGGAACACCGCCTTATCTAGAAATAAAGAATACCAGAATGCCCACCAAAATCACGCCAAGCCCGATCAGCTTTCTGCGCGTCATCTTCTCCTTCAGCACAAAAAAGCTCAGTGCTGCGACAATGATCTGGCCGGCCGCTTCCCATATGGGGCTCATGGACAGCGGGATCACTCTGTAAGCATACACCGTACACAGTGTAGAAAGCACCATAATGGCATATCCGGCAATAACCCGCACGTTCAAATACTGGAAAATCCAGTGGGAATATTCCCGCCCGGCCGCCCGCTTCAAAAGCAGCTGGGAAAAACCCGCAATTGCTACGCCCAGCAGCATAACCAGTGCATGACTCAGCATCTCACTCATCGGCCGTCACCACCAAATACACGCCTGCAATAATAATCGCCGCGCCCACAATCATTCCAATGGAAATCTGCTCATGAAATACCGTCACGCCAAAAAGAATTGTCCACACGGTCGACATGCTCTTGCCCGCATAGGCCGTATTCAGCGGCAATATCTTCAAAAACTGCTGCCACAAAAAGGCATATACCACCATCAAAAGCACCGCTCCGCCGTATAGCAGCAGAAAGCGCATCGAAAGAAACGCCTCTTTCGACGCCAGCTTTGTAAGGATGCCTGTTGCAGAGAACAGCAGCACCGCCGCCTGAAGCCCCGCAAAGCTCATCCATTTACGGAAATTCGTTTTCATTTCTGCTCCAGAAAGAAGTTATGCACCACCGCGCAAACCTTGTTTCTGTCCTCCTCCGTCAGCCCATAATACATGGGCAGGCGCACCAGCCGGTCGCTCTCCTTCGTGGTGTAAACGTCTTTGCCCGCGAACCGGCCAAACTTCAGCCCCGCCGGCGCGGAATGCAGCGGCACATAGTGGAACGCGGAACCCACGCCATGCTCCTTCAGATAGGCGATGAACGCCGTGCGCTCCTCCAAATCCCTGCACTTGACGTAATACATATGCGCGTTGTGCACGCAGCCCTCGGGAACTGTGGGCAGCTCCAGCTTGCCCGCCGCCTTCAGCGGCTGAAGCGCCGCGTCATACGCCCGCCATGTGGCCAGGCGATTTTCGTTGATCTCGTCCGCCTTCTCCAGCTGACCCCACAGATAGGCCGCGTTCAGCTCGCTGGGCAGATAGCTGTCGCCGAAGGACACCCAGGTGTACTTGTCCACCTGACCGCGCAGGAATCGGGAGCGATTGGTGCCCTTTTCCCGCAGAATCTCAGCCTTCTCGTTGTAGGCCGCGTCGTTGATCACCAGCGCGCCGCCCTCGCCCATGGAGTAGTTTTTCGTCTCGTGGAAGGAGTAGCAGCCGAAATCGCCGATGGTGCCCAACGCCTTGCCCTTGTAGCTGCTCATAACGCCCTGCGCCGCGTCCTCGATGACCTTCAGGTTGTGGCGGCGGGCGATATCCATGATGGTATCCATCTCGCAGGCCACGCCGGCATAGTGCACCGCGATGATGACGCGGGTGCGGTCGGTGATGGCCGCCTCGATCTTGGTCTCGTCAATGTTCATGGTGTCCGGACGAATGTCCACAAACACCAGCTTCGCCCCGGCCAGAACGGCGGACGTGGCCGTACTGGAGAACGTAAAGCTGGGCAGAATCACCTCATCCCCGGGCTGCAGGTCGCACAGAAGCGCCGCCATATCCAGCGCCGTGGTGCCGCTGGTGGTCAAAAGCACCTTCTGCGCATGGAAGCGCTCCTCCATCCACGCATCGCACTTCTTCGTAAACTGGCCGTCGCCGCAGATCTTGTGGCTTTCCACCGCCCGCTTCACGTAGTCCAGTTCCGTCCCCACATAGGGAGGGATGTTAAAGCTGATCATATATATGCCTCGCTTTCATCATTTCGTCAATTCAGGATAAAGATGAATATTATAATCGTAAATCAGGCAGGTAAAGTCATCCCGCACAATCGTCTCGTTGGCCAGTTCGTAATACGCGTCCGGAATTGTTTCACCGGGATAAACCAGCACAAAGCAACGCCCGGGATGCGCTTCAACGTCGTAATATTTTTCAGAAATCGCATAGTAGTTAGGATTCTGCCGATCATTGTCGTCAAAAAAGTACGGCGTCGTAGGACTGCCCTGGTCATAGGCAACAATCGTCACCTTGTCATTAATCATAGCCATGTTCTGATAGGCATGCCAGAATGTCGCATAACCATAGTCCAGATCATGCTCGTCAAAAAACTCCTCCAGATCATTTTCTATGGCCGGATGCATGATCATCTGACTGAGCGGCTGATTGTACCAATACTCCGGAATCGCCTTAAAATACGATCCATTCACCAGCACTGCAAGGCAAAGCGTCAGCGTAATCGGCCAGTATCCAAACGTTGCCTTTCTCTTCTTAACCAGCTCGACCGCAAACCAGGCGTACAGCAAAAGCTGCGTAAAATGAACCGGCAGGAAATAGCGGTCAATATTGTAGTTACAGAAGACCATCATAAAAAGCGTCAGGAACGTCTCTATGAACGCAAACGCGCTCAAAAGCTGCGCAAACGGATCTTCTATCTTTTTGAAATTTTTCACCAACATAATCGGCATAACGATAAAGCTGATGAACAGATAGGCCAGAATCGCGCAGACGCAAATCGTTTGAATAGAGAACAGACTCGACGTATCGCAAACCCCGTAAAGCGCCAGAATGTTCGCAATCGCCTTCTGAATATTCGGAATAATATCGCCAGCGCCGACCAATCCGCCGCGCACTGTAGTTCCATTGTCGAACCCAATGGACGCGCACAGCGAGCTGTAAATATTCAGGCTGATAAACGCCAGCACAACCGTAAACGCCGCGATGATCAATATCTTCGGTTCATCGAGCCATTCAATCACCCGACCGCCGCGCCGCACCAGAATGAGCACCAAAAGAGCGCCCAGCAGCGGCAGAGTAATCTGCAGATAGTTCCGTATGGAATACCAGTTGATCAGCAGCATAACGGCTGCAAACACAATCCAGGCCGCCACCTTCAGGACAGGCTTCGTCTCCCTTTTCAATCTGAACAGCCACTTAACCGCAATCAAACTCCAGAGAACCGCCAGATTACCGAAAAGATACGCCCCCTGAAAGAACATCATATCCCTATATGTATAGCTGTAAGGAATGACAAAGAGCATTGTCGCCAGAGCCGCGCTGCGCTTATTGTCCCAAAATAGGCACCAGATAAACGCTATACAAATCAGCGCATAGCAGATTGTTCCCAGCTCATGGATCAAATACCTGTTCGTAAACAGCTTCAGCCATGGAATCATCGTCAGATTGGGCGACAGAGCAAATATCTCCGTCGTATAATGAAACCCTTCGGGGAAAAGCTTTCCCTGCGCTAATTGCTCCTGGGCAAGGAACATATACCCCGCACAATCCGAGTGATACGTCCATTTCGAAAAGAGCATCACATACAAAATCATCCCCACGACGGAAGCCGCCGCGCAAACGAACAGAAATACATTCAGCCCTTTTCCAGACTTACGCTGTCCATTGGTCATTTCCTGCTGCATACAAATAAGATCCTCTTTCCTATTCCGTTTATCGAACAGATCTACTTCCGTATCCCCAGATACTTATTCCAAAATGCCCTTGACGTAATCTCCCCGCGCGCCGCGCGATATTCCTCGCAAAGCCGCGCATGGTCGCGCTCCAGCCTGCGCGACAGCGCCAGCATCTTCCGCAGCGCCGCCACGGTCTTTTTGACGCTCTTGTGCGAAACAAAGCCGCGATGTCCCAGCACATCGTAGTTCAGCACCCGCTTCTTCCGATAGAAGTTCAGCGGTGAATTGATGACGGCGTTGACAACATTATCACCCCGCGCAGGAAGCAGAAGACCATTTCCAGTCATCAGCCTGAACTTCCTGTGCAGCGGATTTTCTTTCCAGTCAAAGCTCTTTTTGTAGGTCTCTTCATTAAAGTCGACGTCCAGCTGATCCAGCGGCAAAAACTTATCAGAAGCCGCCATGATCTCCTTATGCAGCGCTTCAACGTCTTTCGAGAAGAGCGCCTTCGGGCCTGCGCAGAAATCCTCAACGCCCCGGAAAATCAGTTCAACATTGGCATAGCGATAGCGCATGAGATTCTGCAGCACGACATGACGCATGTGCCGAACAGCCTTTTTGCCGTCAAACTTCGGGCAATGAAACGCATCGATAATGAGAGAATTGCGCATATGGTAGTAGTCCATGGAAGCCGAATACTTGTATTCGAACGGCTCATGCCACAGGCATATGCCATTCAGCGAAAGGATGTCGCTTCCAGTCCGCAGGCCATACTCCACATCGTCAAAGCGAATAAAAATCGGCAGCGGCAGATTCTCGTCAGAGATCTTTTCGATCGGAATGCAGCTGTACCACCAGGCATTGAAATTGATGTTTGCCAGCTGCTCATTTCTGACAATGTTCTTAACGTCGATCATGTCAAGCCATGAATGCGCCGATTTCACCTCGTCGCCATCCCAATAGCCGCCGCACTCATGCTGCACGCTGCGCTTGTCCAGACGCATCATCGCGCCGGCAATCGTCTTCCCGTGATATTCCGGCTTCATAAAGCGCAGCAGCTGATAGGTTCTTTCAATCGCGTCCGGATTGATAACCACGTCGTCGTCCATAACGAGCACATGCGTAAAGGGACGCTTCCTTCCCTTCTGCGCATCCAGAATCTCCATCATGCCCCGGCTAAATCCGCCCGCGCCGCCGGCATTTTTGTTGGGGAAGATATGCACATGCTCACCGTTCAGCGCGCCTGTGTCAAGCGTCTTGCCATTGTCGGAAACAAAAATGTCCAGATGCCCGCAGACCGGGCTCGCGTCATCCTCAATAATGCGCCGCTTCAACAGCCCAATGTTGTTGACGACATATTTTTCGCGCTTGAACGTGCAGATGTCAATCGCAATATCGACGGAATTGAGCGCCGCCTCATCCGCATCCGTCACATAAGCGCCGCCGTAAAAGATATTCTGCTTTCCCAGGCAATCAATCTGCAAAAAGACTATGCCCTTCTGATCGGCGTCGCAGGGAACGTCTATCTCAATCGTGCTTTTTTCAGAGCAGCAGACATACTTTGTCTTGATCTTGTCCATGAACATATCGTCGCCAATCATGTAGCGCCGCATCAGTGAAAACTGCGCTTCCCCCTGAAACTCAAAGCAAATCTTCAAATTGGACAGTCTGGTATACTTCACCCATTTTTCAATCGAAAAGGAATTAAAGAGCGTGTCCATATACAGGCTGCTTCCCTGCGACAAAAGGATTTTATTCTCTTCGTCAATCACACAGGAACGCCTCTCGCTGTCATTGATTCTGAAAAACAGCTCGTCAAGCATACATGTTTCCGGATCCGGAAATCTCAGTTTCTGCAATTCCATAAGAAACATCCCCCTTTTATCTTCCTTCAATCGCCCGCCGATATTCCTCGCACACATCCGCCGCCCTGCCGTCGGCCATGACACGGCCGTGGTCGAGCCATATGGCGCGGCTGCACAGCTTCTTTACCTGCTCCGCGTCGTGCGAGACGAACAGAAGCGTCGTTCCGCCGGAGAGCATCTCCTCCATGCGCCTGTAGCACTTCTGCTGGAACATGAAATCGCCCACCGCCAGTATCTCGTCCACAATCAGTATGTCGGCGCGCACCTGCGTCGCAATGGCAAAGCCCAGCCGCGCCACCATGCCGGAGGAATAGTTCTTGACCGGCACGTCAATGAAATCCTCCAGCTCGGCAAAGGCGACGATCTCGTCGAAGTTCTTGTCGATAAAGCTGCGCGAATAGCCCAGAACCGCGCCGTTGAGATAGATATTCTCCCGCGCCGTCAGATCCATGTCAAAGCCCGCGCCCAGCTCGATCAGCGGCGCAATGCCGCCGTGCACGCGCGCCCTGCCGATTGTGGGCTGGAGCACGCCGGCAATGACCTTGAGCATTGTGCTCTTGCCGCTGCCGTTCACGCCGATCAGCGCCACGGCCTCCCCTCTTTTGACGGAAAAGCTCACATTTCTAAGCGCATAAAACTCATTAAATTTCAGCTTGCGCTGAACCATCTTCAGCACATATTCCTTGATCGTGTCGGTCTTTTCCTGCTCCAGATTAAAGCGCACCGACACATCCTGAATTTCGATCACATGCTCCATATGTTTCTCCCAGCCATGTTTTAGATGTAGAGGATAAAATTGCGCTGCATTTTGCGGAAAATCAGAGCGCCCACCGCCATCATCGCCAGCGCCACCGCCAGGCCGGTCAGCCACTCAGAGGCCGCCGGCACCGTGCCAAAGAGCACAAGATCGCGGAATATCGTAATGTACATATACAGCGGATTGGCCGTGATGAACGCGCTCACGCCCTCGGGCACAGCGGAAATCGGATAGAAAATCGGCGTCAGATACATCCATGCCATCGTCAATACGCCGTAGAGATGCGTCACATCCCGGAACTGCACAGCCAGCGCCGAGAGAATCATGCCCACGCCGCACGAAAAGATCAGCAGCATCAGAAGCGGCGCCCAGAACAGGAGCATGGACAGATGAAACGCCGTCCTTGTCACGAGCATGACGATCAATATGGCCACAAGGCTGAACGACATGGTCACAAAGCTCGAAATGACCTTGGAAATCGGGAAAATATACTTGGGAACATAGACCTTCTTGATCAAAAGCCCGTTTTGAATCACCGAATACATCGCCATGCTGGTCGATTCATTGAAGAAGTTGAACAGCGTCTGGCCGCAGATCAGATAGAGCGGATAATTGGGAATATCGAACCGGAACATATAGGAAAAGACAATCGTCATGATCAGCATCATCAGAAGCGGATTGAGCAGGCTCCACAGATAGCCCAGCACGCTCCTGCGATACTTCAGCTTCAAATCTCTCTTGACCAGTTCATGCAGCAGAGGCATATATTTTTTGATACCCTTTTCCATGGCAAATTTGCCGCTCCTTTGTCGCTGAATGCGCATTTTTCACATTGCAGATTCATATAATCATACGTTTCTATTCTATCATGTTATCCTGTCCCTGTCAATGCCGGTTGCCGGGAAATTAATATGTGCATATTGTGAGTTTAACCCCATAATACATTGTACTATTTCCGGGAACAAACATCCATCCCGTTCCGTCTGTTATAATATGTAAATGAATAAAACATCCCGCTTCGCCCGAAGGAGGACTTAAGCATGAACAGGCCCGTCGCCGCGCTGATCTACGATTTCGACAAGACGCTGTGCACAAAGGATATGCAGGAATACGGCTTCATCCCCTCGCTGGGCATGACGGCTGAGGCCTTCTGGCGCGAGGTGAACGATTTCACCGACCGCGAGCATATGGACAACATACTCGCCTATATGTACCTGATGGTCGAAAAGAGCCGCAAGCGCAATCTGAGCGTCACGCGCGAAACCTTTGAGAAGCTGGGCGCGGGCGTGGAGTTCTTTCCGGGCGTCATGAGCTGGTTTGAGCGCATCAGCCGCTTCGGCGCGGACAGGGGCGTCGAAATCCAGCACTACATCGTCTCCTCGGGCGTGCGCGAGATCATCGAGGGCACGCCCATCGCGGCGCATTTCAAGAAAATCTACGCCTGCGAGTTCATGTACGGCGAGGACGGCGCCATACGCTGGCCGAAATTCGCCGTCAATTACACCGCCAAGACGCAGTTCCTCTTCCGCATCAACAAGGGCGTGCTGGACATAGACAGCCGCAGCGCCGTCCGCCTCAATCAGTTTACGCCCGAAAACGAGCGCCCCGTCCCCTTCGTCAACATGATCTACATCGGCGACGGCCTGACCGACGTGCCCTGCATGAAGCTGGTCAAGTCGCACGGCGGCCAGTCGATCGCCGTCTATGATCCCGCGCAGGGCGACAAATTGGCGCGCGAGCTGCGCGCTTTCAACCGCGTCAACTTCATCGCGCCCGCCGACTATCAGGCCGCAGAGCCGCTCGAAAAGATCGTTCAGGCCGTCATCGAAAAGATCCGCGCCGCCTCCGCCATGCAGGCGCTGGAGCAATAGGAACGATTTCAGCCGCCCCGCGCGCTCGCATTCGCTTAAAAACGCAAAAACAGCGGCGCTTCCCGCAAAAGCGTGAGGAAGCGCCGCCTGGACTGTCGAAAAAACCTTGGAGAGCTCGAGAGGGCCGGAGCTCTCTCGAGCTTTTAATCGTGCCCGGCGGCGTGTACGGCGGGCGCGGGACGATTTTTGCGGAGGAAAATCTCATTTTCCAGAGCAAAAATCGTTTCCTTGCAGTTTTTGCGCCCGGAAATCTGAAAGATTTCATCAAAAACTGATAGAGATGGCTGTGGCGGGGGAGCTTGCCCTCCCGTCCCAGACTGTCGAAAAACCTTCGGCGAGCTCGAAAGGATCGAAGCCCTCGCGAATTTTCAATCGTGTTCGGCGGCGTGTACGGGCGTGGCGGGACGATTTTTGCAGCGGAAAATCCCATTTCCCAGAGCAGGAACTGGAGAGGGGCGCGCGGCAGAGCGCTTGCATCTCCGTTCATCAGCCTGTTAAGACCTTTTTTGACAAGCTGAGCGGCGCTTCCCGCAAAAGCATGGGGAGCGCCGCCCTTTCACAGTCGGCTATTTTATGGTCAGCTTCGCCCTTTCCAGCGCCATGACCAGCGGCGGAATCAGCGCGATGTGTACGATTATGCCCGGCACGCTTCCGGCCGCAGCGCCCGCCCAGAACGCTGCAAAGCCGAACTCCTCCCCCTGAAGCGCGCCCATCACAAAGCGCGCCGCGCCCCACACCAGACGGCCCGCGACCATGGCGGTCAGCAGCGACGCATAGATATTGATCTTCCTGCGCGGCAGACGCTCATAGCACAGCCCCGCCGCCAGGCCGTATGTCAGCAGCTCGAACGCCATGCCCGCGCCCGTCGGAAAGAGCGTCGGCGCGCCGAAGAGCGCAAAGCGCAGCGGCGGCGCGATAAATCCCACCGCCATGGCACAGATCGGCCCGCACGCAAAGCCGCACAGCAGCACCGGGATGTGCATCGGGCAGAGCGCCCGGCCATACCGGGGAATGCGGGCGGTCAGAAAGGGCAGCACCATTGTCAGCGCCAGAAAAAACGCCGCGAAAACCAGCTTGCGCGCCGCCATCGATTTCATGTATCCATCCCCCGTCTGCAACAAAAAGTGTATCTCGCCCCGCAAAGCCGATGGCGCAAGACGCAAGCTCCTTCGCGCCCCCGCTAACCCCGGATCCGCCGAGGCAAACGCCCGCCGCGCAGACCTTCCCACGCCGGGAGTGCGCAGCCGCGCCTTCCCCGCCTGTCTTTTTGCGGCCAAGCCATAAAGCGCGCCGATGCTCCGCCCTTGCGCGCCCCGCATTGCCGCGATGAACCCGGTTTTTCGTGAAAAAGCAAAAGAAAGCATAGGACTCTTCTTCAGAAAAGCCGTATGCCTTCTGCCCATATAATCGCAAGCCCGCAGCCGAAGGCAGGCGCTCCGGCGATGCTTTCGCGCCCGGAGCAGCCTCACGCCGCCTTCAGGGACGCTTGAAACGCGCTTTTTGCGGCTCAGTCCGCCTTTTGTCCGTCCATGCGGCCGACCTGCGCGACCACCTCGTCGATCAGGCGCGCCATGCCCGGATCGCTCACGCCGACGATCACATTGTCGCAGTGATTGACCGGAATGAGTATGCGCCGGGCGCTGCTCTGTCCGACGGCCACGGCCATGGCAGGCGTGACCTCGCCATAGAGCGAATCGGCGATCACCACGCCCACGGGGCCGACGATCACGTCGGCGCGGCGGCAGTTCACGATCACGGCGTTCTCGCCGGTGGCGGCGTGATCCGCGCCCGATTTGAGCATGGCGGCCGTCGCCATGGCGTTGGTGCCCACGGCGACGACGCACGCGTCCGGATAGGCCTTCTTGAGCGCCGGAACGACCTGCCGGCCGATGCCGCCGCCCTGCGCGTCGATAACCAGTATGTTCATGCGCAGGCCTCCCAGCAGCTTACTTCAGCACGGACACCGCCTCGGCGATTGTCTTCTCGTGCGCCTCATGGCCGTATTTGTCCACCTCGGCGCGGTTCTTCTCGCCGTGCGTCAGGCAGCCCGCGCCGCCGATGCAGCCGCCGATGCAGGCCATGCCCTCGATGAAGTTGGCGTCCAGCACATTGCGGCTCGCCTTGAGCAGCGCCATGCGGCAGGCCTCGATGCCGTCGCACGAGCAGGCCTTGAGATCAAAGTCGATGCCCTGCTCCTTGAGACCCTCGGCCACAGCGTCGCTCAGGCCGCCGCAGCGCGCGAATATGCGGCCGTAGTAGGACGCGTTGTCCAGCACGCCCTCTTCCAGCGTGGTGATGTCCAGATCGCGGCTGTCAAAGAGCGCCTGAAGCTCCTCGAACGTCAGCGCGACGTCCACCCACTCGCGGACGCTGTCCTGCTGGATTTCCATCTTCTTGGCCGTGCAGGGCCCGATAAAGATGATCTTCGCGCCGGGCGTGGTCTCCTTGATATAGCGGGAAATCATCGCCATGGGCGAGAGATTGTGCGATATGTATTCGGCCAGCTTGGGGAAGGCCTGATGAATGTAGGTCACGAACGCCGGGCAGCAGGAGCTGGTCAAAAAGCCCTTCTCGGCCAGTTCCTTCGATTCGGCCTGCGCCACCATGTCCGCGCCCAGCGCCGCCTCGACGACGGTGTGGAAGCCCAGCTTTTTGAGGCCGGTGATGACCTGACCCAGCTTGGCGTATGTGAACTGGCTGGCGATGGAGGGCGCCACGACGGCATAGACCTTGTTGCCGGTTTCGGGCGCTTCCTTGAGCAGCTTTATGGCGTCCAGTATGAACGACTTGTCCATGATCGCGCCGAAGGGGCACTGATAGACGCACGCGCCGCAGGAGATGCACTTCTCGTTGAGTATCGCGGCGGACTTGTCCTCGTTGATCGTGATGGCCTTGACCTTGCAGGCGTTCTGGCAGGGGCGCTTGCGGCTCACGATGGCCGAATACGGGCAGACCTTGGCGCACATGCCGCACTCCACGCACTTCGTCTTGTCGATGTGCGCCACATGATGCTCGTCAAAGTAGAGCGCCTTTTTCTTGCACACGTCATCGCAGCGGTGCGCCAGACAGCCGCGGCAGGACTCGGTCACTTCATAGCCGCCCACGGGACATTCGTCGCAGGCGATCTCGATGACCTCGATGACGTTGGGGTTGCTCTTGTCGCCGCCCATCGCCAGCTTGACGCGCTCGCCCAAGATGGCGCGCTCCTTATAGACGCAGCAGCGCATCGTCGCTTCCTTGCCGGGTATGATGATCTGCGGAATGTTGAGCAGGTTTTCCGTCAGCGTATCGTTCCACGCCTGACGGGCCACCTCCCGCAGAACCTTATATTTGAGATGCTGAACCTTTGTGTCAAACTTGTGCACGGGCACACCCATCCTTTCCTACTCGACACTGACTGTTCCAACCGGCGCGCCCAAAACGCGGCCAGGCTCTCAGGCCCCCGCGTTCGCCATGGTTATGCCTGAGCGTTTCCCCTTTCGTCGCGTCACGCCCGGGGCAAAATCGCCGTCTTGAAGAAATTGTCCACGGACTGCGGCGACACAGAGTGAAACTCGTCGTTCACATTGACGCACACGCCCTCCTGACACTTGCCCATGCAGAACGTGCCGCCCAGTTCGACCTTGTCCTGCAGGTTGTTGTCCGCAATCAGCTTCTGCAGCCGCTCCACCACTTGACGAGAGCCCTTCAAATGACATGAACTTCCGATACACACGGTAACCTTCATATTATTCTCCTCCTAGCTCTTTTCCGTTCAGGCGCGACGTCCGCCTGTCATATAGCGCGCCTTCAATTCGACCGAGCCGCCCTCAATGATCGCCCAAATGGCGCTGCACGGGGACTGGCTCCAGATTCTCTTTTCAATTATACATCAGTTTTCCGCTTCTGGCTACCCCTTGTGACAGATATTTATCATTTTATGACGCGGTTTCTGTCCCGCCCGCATTGCGGCGCGCTGCATGCGCTACACGCCGTATTTGACCCGCAGCCGCTCCAGCTTTTCCCCAAACGGCCGCGCGAAGAGCGCAAGATAAATCACATTGGAGGCGGCGTAGAGCGCCGTGTGCGGCAGCGCGGTGACCAGCGCGGCCAGATAGAGCGACATGTTGAAGCCCTGCCCGTACCACAGCACCGTCCACACGTCCATAATCATGGAATAGCCGACGCCGGAGAGCAGCCCGTATATCAGCAGAAGCGCCCTGCTCTTCCTCAGCGGCGCGGCCAGCAGCCCCGCGATCAGCCCGACCAGCCCCCACGCCATCATCTGAAACGGCGTCCACGGCCCCTGCCCGAAATAGAAATTCGATATGAGCGCCGTCAGCGCGCCGGTCAGGAAGCCCGCCTCGCCGCCCAGATAGAGCGCCGATATGATCGTCAGCGCGGCCACCGGCTTCACGAGCGGAATGAAGCGCCCCGCCACGGCGAGCGCCGTCATGACCGACGCCACGACCAGCCGGCGCGCGCCCGTCTTTCTTCGCTCAAAGCCCGCCGCGAACAGCAGAAACGACGCGGCGCACACCAGCGATATGACCAGCGCATACTGCCCGCGCCCCGTCAGCACAGCGCCGCTCAGCGCCAGCGCCGGAACGACAAAAAACGGCACGCCGCGCCGAATCGCCCGCCTGAGCCTCTCGCTTTTTATGACGATCATGCCCTTTCCTCCGCGGCGGCCAGCTCCTCCACGGTGAGCGCGCCCTCGCACAGCCCGCGCGCCATGCGCCCCGCCGCCGGCACATAATAGGCGTTGCCGCCAAAGAACGCGCGCGGCCTGTCCGCGGACACAGCGTCCCCCCGGAAAAACAGCGCGCACCGGTCGGCGCACGCCGCGGCGAACTCCACATCGTGCGTCACGCACACAATGCTCAGCCCCTGCGCCCTGAGCGCCCTCAATATCTCCGCCACAGCGTCGCGGGCGCGCGCGTCCAGCCCCTTTGTCGGCTCGTCCAGCAGCAAAAGGCGCGGCTTGGCCGCCAGCGCCTTGACGAGCCCCAGCGCCTGCTGCTCGCCGCCGGAGAGATCGTAGGGATGCTTGTCCAGAAGCGGCGCAAAATCGACCGGAAACGCCGAATAATCGACGTCTTTCAGCTCCTCGCGCACAGTGGACGCGAGAAACATCGTCTCGACGTCCTGAGGCAGCATCGCCATTACGCCCTGATAGAGCGCCTGTCCCTTATACGAGCGTATGGACTTTCCGAATACCTCAATGCGCCCGGCATACGGCCTCAAAAGCCCCGCCGCGCAGCCCAGAAGCGTCGATTTGCCCGCGCCGTTGCCGCCCAGCAGGCAGGTGATCTCGCCCTGCGCCGCCCGAAACGACGCGCCGCGCAGCACGTCCTCGCCCGAGCGGCCGTAGCGGAAATACACGTCCCTGAAGGACAGCGCCGCCGCGCGCCTTTCGTCATGCATTTCGTCGCTCAGCGTCCGGAACGCGCCGCCGCGCCTCTCGAGCAGAGCGCGCCCCTCGCGCACTGTGAGCGGACAGGCGTCCTCGTGAAGAAGCGCCGACAGCCGAAGCGCGCCGGGCAGCGCGCGGGACAGAACGGGATGCTCCCTCAGCGCCCGCGCCGCGCGCCGCGTCTCGTCAAAGACCAGCGTTTTTCCGTTTTCGAGCGCCAGGACGCGATTTGACAGCGGCAGCGTCTCCTCCAGACGATGCTCGATCAATACAATCGTGAGCGACAATTCCCGGTTGAGCTTTTCGAGCGTGGAGAGAAAGTTTTCCGCCGCGATGGGATCGAGCTGCGCCGTCGGCTCGTCCAGCAGCAGTATTTCCGGGCGCATCGCCATGACCGCCGCCAGATTGACCAGCTGCTTCTGCCCGCCCGAGAGCGACGAAACGTCCCTTTCAAAGCAGTCCTCCAGATCGAAATACGCGGCCGTCTCGGCCACGCGGCGGCGAATGAGCGATGACGGCGCGCCCAGATTCTCCAATCCGAACGCCAGCTCATGCCACACCTTGTCGGTCACCAGCTGCTGCTCCGGCTTCTGCCCCACAAAGCCGATCAGGCGCGCGTTCTCGCGCTCGGGCAGCTCGGCAAGCGGCTTTCCCGCATAGCGTATGCGCCCCGACAAATTGCCCAGCGGCGTGAGCTCGCGCTTGAGACAGCGAAGCAGCGTCGACTTGCCGCTGCCGGTCGCGCCGCACACCAGCAGAAAATCGCCGCGCTCCAGCGAGAAGGAGACGTCGTCCAGCACGCGCCCTTTGCCCTGCGGATAGGCAAAGCTCAGATTTTCGATCTCAAGAAGCGCCATTTCAGCCGTTCCCCTCCTTCCAGCAGCGCCGGCAAGAGCGCCAGTATGCCATACCCGATCAGCGCCGCCCAGCCCAGCGGCGACGTTTCCGCCCAGCGCACGGCGGGATAGTATTTCACGTCCAGCGCGCCTGAAAGCACGCCCCAGAGCGACAGAGTCGTCATGAGCAGCCCCGCCGCCAGCAGCATGGCGTCGCCCCGCGTGAAGCGATAGCGCGAGAAGGCCGTGCGCCACGCCGATCCATAGCCGCGCGCCGCCATGCTGTCCGCCGTAATCACGCCGTTTTCCAGCGCCCATGTGACCAGAATCGAGAACACGCGCGTGTCCGAGCGAATCGCATCGACGATGTTGTCCTCTTTATAGAGCCCCAGCCCCTTCTGCGCGCGCCGCACGCGCTGCGCCTGCTCGGAGAACAGACCCGCGCCCCGCAGCGCCATGGACACGACCAGCGCGACGCGCGGCGATATGCGCGCGAAGAGATAGAGCAGCTTGTCCTCGCCCAGCACGCCCGAGAGGACGCGGCACCACGTCAGCGCCGCCGCGATCATCGCCGCCGAGGCCGCGCCGAAGAGAAGCGCCTCCAGCGTCACGGGACTGTCGCCCAGCACGAAGAGCACCGTCACGCCGTTGTGATTAAAGAGCGGATTGATCAGCGTCATTGCGGCAAACAGCGCCAGCGAAAACAGCAGCGCGGAAAGCCGCGCCTCGCCCCGAACGAGCCGCAGCAGCGCGCCGCCCAGCAGCGAGAGCAGCAGCAGCGCGGGATTGAGCGTCAGCATGGCAACCGCCATAACGCCCGCAAAGTAGACAAACACCGCCGCGGGATGCCGCCTGTCCAGCGCCCCCATCGCCCATCCTCCCCTCGCCGCGCCCGCCCATATCGACGGCGCGCGCCTTGCCTTCGTTCCCGATTTTCTCACTGCGCCATAAAAAGGAAGGCACGCCATGCCTTTCCTGAAAAGGGACGGCGAATCCGACGACTCAGCCTGCCCTTGTACCGCCCGAGTGTGCCAAAACGCATTATCCGCGCCCTGCGTAATCCGCTCGACTCGGCGATTTCCTCCGTATAACGCGCACCGGCTTCCGATTCTTCCTGCGCTTCAGGCTGTCTCGCGCGCATCTCACGCCGCCGGCTCCAGATCGTTCCCCAGATCGCAGGTATAGAGCCATTCGACCTGATCGCCGTCCGAAAGCGCGTATTCCGCGCAGCCCACAGAGGGCGTTTCGCCGTTGACGCGGTACATCCAGCCGGACAGATCGCCATGGTCAAACTCATACAGATAGCCTATGCCGGACACATAGACCATGCCGCCCGCGCCCTCGCTCTCCATCTGAATCTTATAGACGCGCGCCGCCTCGACCAGCAGATCGTAGACCGTCTCGCCCGCCTCGATGTCAAACGTCGTTTCGGGCAGTATCACGCCGTCCTCGGGGACATGCTCGCTCTGCGCGCGGCCGAGCAGCGTGTCGCAGCGTATTGTCATGACCGCCTGACCGACGATTTCGCCCTTTTCATCGGTATGGCCGTAGTACTCCTCTGCCGAGCGGATGTTGACAAAGCAGACGAGCAGGCACAGCGCGCCGCACAGCCCGAGCGCGAACAGATAGTTCTTATAGTGCCGCCTGCCCGTGACAAACAGTATCAGGCAGATCAGCGCCGCCGCCGCGCCCAGCGCAATGCACGTCCACGCGCGCCATCCGAGCGAAAACGCTTTGCCCACCGCTTCCTGCGGCACGGCGCTGAAATCGTAAAACGCGCGGCCGCCGCTCTGATAGCTGTAGAGCGCCGAAAGCGCCATGAGCGCCTGCGTCGTCGCCGAGGCGTTGGACGCGCCGCCCGGAACGTGCGCAAAGCTGCCGTCCGCCAGGCGATAGTCCTTCAGCGCGTCCACGGCGCTGCGCCCGGCTTTTATAAAGCGCGCGTCGGAGAGCGGATCGACGGAGAGCGCCGTCAGCGCGATGATCACCTGCGCCGTGCTTTCCGCGTTGGGGCCGTCAAAGCCGCTGTAGCCGCCGTCGTCGTTCTGCCGCGCAGAGAGAAAGGACAGCCCCCGCCCGACGCTCCCCTCCGCGCCGCCGCAGAGCGCGAGCGCCTGAAGCGCCATGGCGGTCACATCCACGTCGCCCGCATCGCCCATGAGCGCCCAGCCGCCGTCTGAAAGCTGGAGCGCCGCGAGCGCATCGATCAGCGCCTTGCGCGTATAGAGCGCGCTTTCCCGCCCGTTCGATATGAGATGCAGCCCGAATATCAGGCTCATGATCCCCTGCGCGCCTATGGCCTCGTCGCAGGTTTCCTGAACGAACGCATTGTCCCCGCGTCCGCAGGCGACGAGCGCCAGCGCCAGCTTTTCCCGCGCCGACGCGCCGCTGGGCGCATGATCGCGCACGGTTTCTTCCAGCGCGTCCGCATAGGCGGAAAAATCGAGCGTCTCGTCGCAGGCGCGCAGCGAGAGCGCCCACCAGACCTCGCCCGCCGCGCTTTCGGCCGCCTGATGGTCGAGCCAGTCCTGAACGCCGGCCGCGCCCGCCGCATTCAGCTTATACGAAAGGATACCGTCTATGAGCGCCTTTGTCTCAAGGACGGTATCCTCGGCTGAAACGGGCGCGCAGCCGAGCAGAATGAGGAGCGCCGTCACGAGCGCGAGCACGCGACAGACGTCCTTCCGCAATCGATTGCGCATATCAATTCCCCTTCAATTACGCGGCGGCCTTCTCCTCGGCGGTCTCGGCGACCACGCAGCAGGGCGGCACCAGCGTCATCGTGTCGGACACGGCGCTGATCACATCGCCGGCCTTCACGGTCACAGTGGCCTGGCCGTTCTCATCGGTCACAGCGTCGGTCTTCTCGCCGTTGACGGTGATTGTCGCGCCGGCGATGGGGTTGGTCAGGAGCGTAAAGTCCTTATCGAAGCTCACGCCGGACAGCGTCAGCGTCACATCGCCCTCGGAAGCGGTCTTGAGATCGAAGAAGCAGTAGGCATCGGAATAGGTCGCGGCGTCGGTGTAGACATACGCGCTGATGTAGTCGCCGTCCGCGACGGGATCGGCCAGACTCATCGCCATCGCGTCGTTCACATAATAGCCGAACGCGCCGCCGTTGTCAACACCCCAGAGCTTGGTCAGGGACAGGCCGTACTCGGTGTTCTCGCAGGCAAAGCCGGCCTCGGCGCCGCCCTCGAACGCGGCCTCATGCGCCAGATAGAGCGCGTCGGCAATTGTCAGCGCGCCGTCCTCGTCCGCGTCGGTCAGCTCGACCGCCTGCCAGGGCAGCACGACTTCGCCGTTGGCGATGGTCACGTACACGACGGGCGCGGTCTCCTCGGCCAGCGCGGGGGTCAGGCTGAGCAGCATCAGCGCCGCCAGCATCAGGGCAAAGATCTTCTTCATGGTTGTCTCCTCTTTCCTCTTAAAGAGTATATATTTGATACGCGCCTTCACGCGGGTATCACGATCGCATGCGCCGCCCGGGAACGCCCGCATTGCCGGCAGTCCCCCCACGGCTGTGAAAACGGCAAAACGCGCCGCAGACCCGTGACTTTTCGAACGCATTCCATCAGCGTTCGCCAGTCGATTGGCTTTTCCGGCAGATTGAGCCGCCGTTCGATACGCCTTGCGCCTTGCAAAGCGCCGCTCGGCAGTCCGCAGATTTTCGAACGCATTCCGGCTGCCTTCGCCGGTCGATTGGCTTTTCCGGCAGATTGAGCCGCCGTTCGATATGCCTTGCGCCTTGCAAAGCGCCGCTCGGCAGTCCGTGACTTTTCGAACGCATTCCGGCTGCGTTCGCCGGTCGATTGGCTTTTCCGGCAGATTGAGTCGCCGTTCAAAGCGCCTTGCGCCTTGCAAAGCCCGAGCAGAAATCACGGGAACGCGCGCAGCGGTTCTTCAATGGACGCGCTCCTGCGCCGCGGCGGCCGCCCCTTCATAGAGCAGGCGTTTGCTCACTCGTCGCTCTGCTCAGCTGCCTTTTTCGCACCGCGCGCCGCGACTTTGGCCACGGTGGCTCTGCGTTTGGCGAGTATGCGGCGCTCCTGGCGTCTGGCTTCGCGCTCGGGATAGCTGACCGGCTTGAGGCCGGCCTGCTCCAGCGCCCTCGGCCACGGCCCCAAAAACGCCTTGACTGCCACGACCTCTTCCTCCGAAAAATCGCCCCGGCAGGGACAGCGCTTCTCGCCCGCCGCCCGCAGCGCCTGCGCCTTATCCCGCAGCAGCGCGATCGCCGCCTCTCTGGAATACTTTCCCTTCATAACGCCTCACACAACAAAAGCCACCCATGATTGTCTCATGAATGGCGCAACGATGCCTGTCCCTTCCCATCGACCAGACGAGCGCAGCAAAGCGCCCTCCTCGCATCGAAAGGACGGCAACGGTTGCGCTCTTCAACATCCAAAAGCCCGCCGGAAAAACCTCCCGGCGCCCGCAAACGCACTCGGCGAGTATCCCGGCTGACGAAAAGCATGCCTTTCGATCACGGTAATGGCTGTTGCGCGGGATTTTCACCCGACTTCCCTCTGATCCGGCGATCCGGAGCCGACTGCGGACTATTCACTTTTCGAGTGTAAAGTATATCATTTCTCCGCCGGTTTGTCAACGTCTTTCACCAGCGCGGCAATCTCGCCAAAGCGGCCGACGATGATATCGTAATTTTTGCGCGCGTGCGGAATCAGGCAATCGCTGCAATCCTTCACGCCGTTTTCCAGATAGCGGAAATTTCCGCCGCATTTTCGCCCCAGCGCGTAGAGCGGACAGTAGCAGAACAGGCAGTTGAAGTCCTCCGGCCTGTCTGTTTTGTGGCAGGGAAAAAACTCGCACGCCGTATGCTGAAAAAAGCGATACTTCTTGCCGCTTTCGTCCATAAATGACCGTTCCTCTCTTTTTCCGGCACGCGCCGGGCGCGCCCGCATAGTATGCCAGTGAACTTTCTCAGTGCCTATCGGAGGTGATTTTCCTCTATGAAGCTGCTCATTGCCGGCGGGGACGCGCGCGCCGCCCATGCCGCCCGCGAAGCCGCCCGCCGCGGACTGAACGTCTCGGCGCTGGGGCTGGAAAACAGCCCGCTCGATTTCCCGCGCGCGTCGTGGGACGACGTTTCCCGAGCCGACGCGGTTCTCATGGCCAATCCCTGGCGCACGCCCTTCCCGGGGGCGCTGGGCGAGGCGATCGACGCGGACGCGCTGATGAACGCGCTGCGAGGAGACGCGCAGCTGGTCTTTCCCGAC
The DNA here is from genome assembly GCA_934636425.1 of uncultured Clostridia bacterium. Lineage (GTDB taxonomy): Bacteria > Bacillota > Clostridia > Christensenellales > Aristaeellaceae > Firm-10. The sequence continues at coordinate 3,680 of CAKUAV010000015.1, read as the reverse complement.
ACACTGAATATGCCCGCCTCGTTCGGCCGCCCGCATCTCTGCCTGTCGCAGCGCGAGGACTATCTGCGCAAAAACGCCGCACTGACCGCAGAGGGCGCGCTGAACGCGCTGATGAACCGCGCCGTGTTTTCGCTGCAGAACGCCCGCGCGCTGGTGATCGGCTATGGGCGCATCGGCCGCGGCACGGCGCTCAGGCTGCGCGACATGGGCTGTACGGTCTGCGCCTGCGCCCGCCGCGAGGAATCCCGCGCGCTGGCGCGCTCGGACGCTCTGTTTGCCTGCGGCTTCGGCGCGCTGGGCGGCCGGCTCGGCTGGGCGGATCTGATCGTATCGACCGTGCCGGGGCGCGTCATGGAAAGGAGCGATCTCAGGCTCATACGCAGAAGCGCCGTGCTGATCGACGTTTCCAGCGCGCCCTACGGCTTTTCGCTGGACGACGCGCTCTCGTTGGGGCTGAACGCCGCGCGGGAGAACAACCTGCCCGGGCGCTATTGCCCCCTGAGCGCGGGAATCGTCCAGCTGGACGCATTCCTCGAGCTGATCGGCGCGGGGCCCAAGCGCAATCGCGAAAAGGAGGAGATTTGACATGAACGGCCTATTGAGCGGCAAGCGGATCGGCTTTGCGATGACCGGCTCGTTCTGCACGTTTTCACAGGTTTTCCCCGAGGCGCAGCGGCTGGCCGACGAGGGCGCATCGCTTTACCCCATTTTGTCCGACAACGTCTGGTCGCTGGACACGCGCTTTTACACAGCCGAGCAGGTGAAGAGCCGCCTTGAAGCGATCTGCGGCCGGCCGATCTGGCACACGCTGCCCGACGTCGAGCCGATCGGCCCGAAGCATCTGCTCGATCTGTTGATCGTCGCGCCCTGCACGGGCAACTCGCTGGGCAAGCTGGCCGGCGGGATCATCGACACGCCGGTCGTCATGGCGGCCAAATCGCAGCTGCGAAACGGCGGGCCGGTGCTGCTGGCCGTCTCCACGAACGACGCTCTGGCCATGTGCGCCAAAAACATCGGCGCGCTGCTGGCCTGCCGCAATTTCTATTTCGTGCCCTTCCGGCAGGACAGCCCGGAAAAGAAGCCTGCCTCGCTGGTGGCGCGGTTCGATCTGCTCTTCGAATCAGCCTGCGCCGCGCTGGAGGGTCGCCAGCTCCAGCCGCTGCTGGCGTGAGCGGAGCCGGCGGCATATCGATCGCGCCGTCTTCTCGCTCCCCTGCCGATGGGCGTTATCGGGCAGATGGGCGCGGCCTTTCAAAAGCGGCCTCCCGGAGCGCAGTCTTCCGGGATGGTCAGACTGCTAAGGCGACACCGCACAAATGAGGTGGTCGGCCGGCGAATGGATTTTTCGTCAGATGCAAATGCAGATTTCGAAGGTTTACTGGAGGTAAATCGAGAAATTTGCATGCCGCAGATGGCGGGAAAGACATCGCCTGATGCGCCGCCGAGTTGTGCGGTATCGCCTTAAAAAACTCAGAGCGTTCGAGAAGTCCAAAGCCCTCTCCAGCTTCCAATCGCGCCCGGCGGTGGTGCGGGATGATTTCCACAGCGAAAAATCCCATTTTCAGAGCAAAATCGATTTCTTGCGGTTTTGCGCCCGGAAGCCCGAAAGATTTCAGCAAAACCGGAGCGCATGGCAGCGGCGGGGGCGCCTGCCTCACCGTCGCCCGCTTATCAAGACCTATTTAACATTCAGCCTCCCGGAGTGCAGTCCCCGGGAGGCTGAATGCGCGTTATTTGGCGTAATAGGCCTTTATGTCTCGGATCTTCACATCGCCGTTGGCCCTGGTCACCTCGAGCGTAATCTTGCCGGTGCGCATCGTCGGTATGACGCAAATGGCCTTATGGCCGACGGTGTCGCCCTTGTAGAGGCACACGCGCTTGCTGCGGTAGGCGGGCATATGCGCGTAGAGGCGGAACTCCTCAATGCCCTCGCCGTCGGTCATATCCTCGCGGATGACCACGCGGTTGACCAGCGCGTTGGCCTTTTCGCCCTCGCCGCGCTCGGTGCTGAAGCCGTCCATGGCGATGCTCCATTCGTTGTCTGCGGTCTTTTCCACATCGCCGAAGGGCAGCGCCTGACCGTAGCGCGCCTTGAGCATATTGCCGAACTCCGCAAGGCGCTGAGCGTCCTTTTCGGGCAGCAGGCCGTGCCTGTCGGGGCCGATGTTGATGAGGAAATTCGCGCCGCGGCCGACGCTCATCTCATAGATGCCCATCAGCTCGTCGGCCTCCTTGATGGTGTCCTCGTTCAGCTCGCAGTCGAACCATGTAGAGCGCATCTTGAAATCGCACTCGGAGGGCAGGAACTTGGCGCGCGCCAGCTTTTCCTTTTCGGTGGCCAGCATGGAGAAATCCACGTCGGCGGTGGTGTTGAAGTTGGGCATGGGCGCGTAGCCGTCCTCATTGCCCACCCAGCGGGTGTCGGGATCCCACATGGAGAATATCAGAATTTCCGGCTGCATGCCGCGAATGGCCTTGACGATGCGGTCGGTGTCATACTGATGGCCCTCGCTGCCGCAGCCGTCGAACCACAGATAGTCGATCTTGCCGTAGCCGGTCAGCAGCTCGCCGATCTGATTGATGAAATAGTCGTCGTATTCGCGATCTTCCTTAAAGCTGATCTTGCCGCCCCACTGCGCCGGCGAATAGTACAGGCCGACCTTCAGGCCGTACTTGCGGCAGGCGTCTACATATTCGCGCACGACGTCGCCCTTGCCGTCCTTCCAGGGCGTGGCGGCGACGGAGTAATCGGTGTATTTGGACGGCCAGTTGGCAAAGCCGTCGTGGTGCTTGCACACGAGTATGGCGTATGTCGCGCCCGCGTCCTTGATCGTGCGGATCCACTGCTCGCAGTCCAATTTCTCGGGGTTGAACGCCTCGGCGGGCATGGGACGGTTGTCCCAGTCCTTATGGCCGAGGAAAAAGCTGCGGATGCCGAAGTGGAAAAATACGCCGAATTCCCAGTCCAAAAATGCCAGCTGGCCGGCGCTGGGCTTGAGTTTCATGGAATCCATCAATGGTCACGCTCCCGTCCTTATTGCATATAATTCGTTCACTTTTGACATTATAGCATAGCCCGAGCGGCTGTGGCAAGGACATTCCCGACTTCTTCATCGAAAAGAGCGCTTTGCGCGCGGCGCGTCCCTGCGGTTTCTGCCGAGCTTTTGCGTTCGGCTTGCGCCTGCCTTGGCGGTTTTGGCCGAGCCTATGCGTTCAGCTTGTGCCTGCCTTGGCGGTTTTGACTGAGCCTTTGCGGCGGATATTCCGCGCTGACGCGGCGCGGCCCCGGCGGTTTTCATATGCGCGTGAATTGTTGGCCGGCGAAGCGCTGCGTTTGGCCGGTTTTAGCTCCGGCACAGGCGTGTGTGCGCGCGGGGGAACGGCGGGGGCAATTCGGAATGCGGAATGCGGAATTGGGGCGCGAGAAATGAGCGCGTTCAGCCATTGCGGTTCTAGCGCAATGTTTTGCCCTCGGCGCGTGCCCGGCGTTGCGATTCTGTCGCGGCGGTTTGCCCTCGGTTCACGCCCGGCGTTGCGTCTCTGGCGCGGCGTTTTAGCTTCGGTTCACGCCCGGCGTTGCGGTTCTGCCGCGGCGGTTGCCATCGGCGCGTGCCCGGCGTTGCGGTTCTGGCGCGGCGGTTTGCCCTCGGTTTGCGCCCGGCGTTGCGGTTCTGTCGCGG
>CAKUAV010000014.1 GCA_934636425.1 uncultured Clostridia bacterium | reverse complement strand
GCCATCTGCGGCATGCAAATTCCTCGATTTACCTCCAGTAAACCTTCGAAATTTGCATTTGCATCTGACGAAAAATTCATTCGCCGGCCGACCACCTCATTTGTGCGGTGTCGCCTTAACTCTCGCAAGCGCCGTCCTTCAGATCGAACGCGCGCGATTGCCCTGCTCCGTTTTCCTGCTTGCCCGCATTGAATCCAGCCGGAAGCCCGTCAAAACGCTCGGCAATATCAAGTCAAAAAGCGGCGGCAAGCGCCTGTTTTGAAGCTGTTTTGCCGCGCTTTTCACTCACGGCATCATGGCGCCGAGGCGCGTCACCAGATCGGTGAGCAGCGGCAGCGCCAGGCCCAGCATTGTCACGCGTCCGGCCAGCTCGACCCGCCCGGCCAGCGCGCCCTCGCCCGCGTCCCGGCACAGCTGAGCGCCGAACTCGGCCACGATCGCCACGCCCACGGCGCGGATCATCACGCCGCCCGTGTCCGCGCCGCTCTGCGTCCCCAGCGTCCGCAGCATCGCCGCGCCCTCCCGCAGCGGCTGAAGGCAGAATGCGATCACGCACAATCCCGCTGCAATCACAACGCCCAGCCGCATTTCCTGCCGGGGCATAAACGAGCAGATCAGCGCCGCCGCCGCGCAGATCAGCGCCGCGCGCACCGCCTCCATGGCGATCACCTCCCAATGCATAAAGCGCGCTTTCAGGGGAGAAAGCCGCAGGAATAAGCGTTTTTTGCAAAAAACTCAGACTGTCGAAAAACCTTTGGAGAACTCAAGAGGGTCGAAACCTTCTCGAATTTTCAATCGCAGCAGCAGCGAGTACGGGTGGCGCGGGACGATTTTTGCGGCGGAAAACCCCATTTTCCAGAGCAAAAACCGGAGAGAAGGGCACGCGGCAGAGAGCTTGCTTCCCCGTTCACCAGCTTGTCAAGACCCTTTTTGACAAGCTGCGTTTTTTACAAAAAACTCATTCGGCAGTATGCATCGCGCCGCCGCTTTGAAAAGGCAGGGGATTGTCCCTCGGCATTTTGCAACGCGCCGCGCCGCCGCCTGAGCGATTTCCGCGCCCGTGAAATTGCAGCGGCCGTCGCCGAATCGGCGCCAAAATCTCGAAATGACGCCGGGTTTTCTCCGAAAAATGCGGCGAATCTGTCAGTAGATCATAAAAATCGAGCGCATGCTGGTGAAAAAGCTGCCGATCAGATCGGCCACCATCAAAAGCACGATCACCACGCCGGAGAGCGTCATCAGCGTCGCGATTTCCTCGCGCCCCGCCTTGTTCAGCACCTGCGCCAGCAGTGAAACGATCAGCCCGATTGCCGCGATGCGAAACACCAGATCCACCGACACGCCGCCCACCTCCCCGCAAAAGTCCGTTTGAATAAAATCGCCGCCGGCCGCGTCCCTCGCAGAACAGAGGAGCGCGGCGGCTCGGAGCAGCGCCGAAATGCCGGCTCCGCCGCCAAGGCGCGCTTCAATCCATAAAAGCGCAAAGAGGCGCACTTTTTCGCCGAAAAGCGCTCTTTGACGCGCCCTCTGAATCGCCCAGCGCGCTTCTCATGGAAAATCCAATCTCCATCTCGAATTCAGTCAATGCCCAGCTTCAGCAAAGCGCCTCGCCGCGCTCCCCGCAGGCATTTCCTCCCGCCGCCGCGCGCTTTCCTAAATCAGCGCGGCGCTCAGCATCAGCACGCCCAACGCCCATCTCGAGTTTAGCCAACGAATCCCCATCTCAGCAAAGCGCCTCGCCGCGCTCCCCGCAGGCATTTCCTCCCGCCGCAGCCGCTTTCCTAAATCAGCGCGGCGTTCAGCATCAGTCCGCCCAGCGCGCTTCTCGAGTTCAGACAATGCCTCCAGCTTCAGTGAATCGCCTCGCCGCGCTCCCCGCAGGCGTTTCCTCCCGCCGCAGCCACTTTCCTAAATCAGCGCGGCGCTCAGCATCAGCCCGCCCAGCGCCCATCTCGAGTTTAGCCAACGAACCCATCTCAGCAAAGCACCTCGCCGCGCTCCCCGCAGGCGCTTCACTTCGCCGCTGCGTGCTTTCCTAAATCAACGCGGCGCTCAGCATCAGCCCGCCCAGCGCGCCCAGCGACACATACAGCCGGTTTTTCTGCGCAGCCTGACGGGCGGCCTGCTCCTCGAGGGCGCGCAGCTCGCCGCGCGTTTCGTGCAGAAGCAGCCGCTGCCTGTGCGCGTCGTAGCGTCCCAGCTCGCGCGCCAGATGATGAACGGCGGTCATGTCGTCCCGCGTGAGCGCGTCCAGAGGCCCCATGCGCTCGGACAGCTCCTCCGCCGCGCGCCGCAGGCTTTCCTCCGGCGGCAGCTCGTCCATCTTCCGCGCCGCCCGCTCAAGCAGCGGATGCCCCGCGCGCCTCAAAGCCTCGGCCAGCGGCAGGCGCTGCTCGAGCATATTGATTTCCAGCCGGTCGAGCGCCTGACCCAGCTCGGCCAGCGCGCGCCTGCGCCGCAGCTGCGAACGCGCCGCCGAATAGCCCACGCCCCCGCACGCCGCCGTCATGATCAGCGCCGCGGCGATTCTCATGCCTGTCATGAATCATTCCTCCGCATTGTTTTCGTCCTCCGCCTCAAAAAGCGGTTGTCCATCGCCGTCATAGATCGTTTGAACGCGCCCCACGCCGCCCGCGAGCAGTATGATCCGCTCGAACAGGCGCTCCTCCAGCAGCTCTTTCAGCACGCGCCGCTTAAGCGCCGCATCAAGACTGGCTGCGTGCGCCGAGGCGATCACCGCCGCGCCGCATCGAATCGCCTCCCGCACGGCCAGCGCGTCGCCTTCGCGCCCCAGCTCGTCGGTCACGATCACATCCGGCCGCATCGTGCGCACGAGCATGGACAGCGCCTCTGCTCTGTCGCAGCCCTCCAATACGTCGGTGCGCGTCCCCAGATCGAGCGCGCCCGATCCGCCCAGCTCGCGCCGCTCGTCGGCCACGGCCACGTTTACGCCCGCTCCATAGCGCGTCCCGTTCGAAAACTGACGCGCCATGTCGCGCAGAAGCGTCGTCTTTCCCAGCCCGGGCGGCGAAAGCGTCAATGCGCTCACCGGCCGCCCGTGTGCGTACAGATAGGGCATGCAGCCGTCCGCGCAGCCCGCTGCGGCGCGCGCCAGACGAATGCAGATCGACGCAATGCCGCGCACCCGTCCCTCTGCCCAGCGCCCGCACACGCCCGCCCGGCAGCCGCCCTCCAGCGCCAGATAGCCGTCCTTCAGCTCATCCTCCCGCGCATAGAGCGAATGGCGGGTCAGCGCGTCGGCCGCCGCTTCGATCTCATTAAGGGAGCGAGGCGCGCCCAGCAGCCGCTCGCCCCGCTCGTCCGTTATCGACAGCGGCCGTCCGGCGCGCAGCCTGATCTCGCGAATCATGCCCGCATCGTCCGGCGCATCCGCGCCCAGCAGCGCGAGCACGCGCCGCGCCGTCTCGTCCATACGCACATCCCTCCCGCGCAGTCCGCGCACTGCTATACTATGAGCGCGCGTTGTCCCTCATGCCGGCGCGCGTCTCAAAAAGGGCGCTCTGGACGCGCAAAGCCCGCCATCGGGCGAAATTTTGAAAAATGCGCCTCAGCCTTCATATCAGAGACATATTTTATTGCGTGAAATACCCTTGCGGGATGCGCCGGGCTATGTTATAATAGGGATATTGTGAGGCCAAATTGGCTTCGCTGTCCCTTTGAACCAAAATTGCCGGCTTTTGCGGCGTTTGAAAGGATGTACTTGTATGGATAATTTCCGCGAAGAGGTCGCTTCCAAGCATAACAAAACGTTCAACAACATCGCCTATTTCATGTGCTGGGTGTTCATCGTGCTCTTCGGCATCGTCGGCATGACCGGCCTGTCCAGCCTGATGGCGCTGCAGTTCAGCGTGTCCGCCGTGGCGACGTTCGTCATATTCGGCGGATTGGCCATACTGCTCTTCTTCAAGAAGGACGATCTGCGCGTCGAGTATGACTACACGTTCACCAACGGCGAGCTGGATGTGGGCAAGGTGTTCGGCAACGCCCGCCGCCGCCTGATGACATCGCTCAACATGAAGAACGTCGAGACGGCCGGCATGGTGACGCATCAGAGCTTCCAGCGCCTCATGAACGATTCCTCGGTCAAGAAGCACAACTGGTTCGTCAACCGCGACGCGAATCTGTGCTATTTTTACTTCATCAAGGAAAACGCCAAGAAGGAAAACGTCAAGCACGCCGTCATACTCGAGCTGTCCGACGAGATGCTCGCCATGGTCAGGCCCTATCTCAAGTTCGGCGTGTGGCAGGGCTGATCTTTCCTCGAAAAAACATCCGTCTCTTTGCCGCTCCCGCCGCTTCAGCGGGGCGGCTGTTTATAAACCGAACGACTAAGGAGTTTTTGTTTTGCTGGCCTATCTCGACAACAGCGCGACCACCCGCCCCACAGACGGCGTGATCGACGCCATGAGCCGGTGTATGCGCGAGGGCTTTTTCAATCCCTCATCGCTCTATGCGCCGGCCATCGATTCCGAAAAAGCCATGCGCGCCTGCCGGGAAGAGCTGGCGAGCGCCATTTCTGTTTCTCCGAAGGGAATTCTCTTCACATCCGGCGGCACCGAGGCCAACAATCTCGCCATCATCGGCGCGGTCTCGGCCATGCACGGCTCTCAGCATCTGATCGTCTCGGCGGTCGAGCACCCCTCCGTGCTGGAGGCCTTCCATTATCTGGAGGGGCTGGGGCATAAAGTCACTGTGATCGGCGTGGACGAGCGGGGTCAGCTCGACTGGGCGCAGCTTGAAAGCGCGCTCGGCGACGCGCCGGCGCTTGTCAGCTGCATGCAGGTCAACAACGAGACAGGCGCGCTCGCCGATATTCCCCGCCTGAGCGCGCTGGTGCATGAAAAGGCGCCGAACGCGCTGATCCACGTCGACGGCGTGCAGGGCTTTCTGCGCGTGCCCTTCGACGCGCGGCTGGTCGATCTCTACACAATGAGCTCGCACAAGATTCACGGCCCCAAGGGCGTGGGCGCGCTGTATGTGCGCCCCGGCGTGCGGCTCATTCCCCGTCAGCTGGGCGGCGGCCAGGAGGGCGCGCTGCGCTCCGGCACGGAAAACACGCCCGGCATCGCCGGATTTATGGAAGCGGCGCGCGAAATGAAGGCCATGCCCGACCGCTTCGAGCGCATGATGGAGAAGAAGAAGCTGCTCTGGACGCTCTTTCAGCAGGCTGTCCCCGCGGCGCAGCTCAACGGCCCCTCGATTGAAGAGGGCGCGCCGCACATCATCAACATCAGCTTTCCCGGCGTGCGCGGCGAGGTCATGCTGCACGCGCTCGAGGGCGCGCGCGTCTACTGCTCGACCGGCTCGGCCTGCTCGTCCAAAAAGCGGCATCTGAGCCCCGTGCTGCTGGCGATGGGGCTTAATCCCGACCGCGTGGAGGCGGCGCTGCGCTTCAGCCTGTCCCCGCTGACTCAGGACGATGAAATCCGCTATGCCGCCGATCAGCTCGGCGCGATATACGCGACGCTCAGCCGATTCAAAAGGAGATAAACGCAACATGAAACAGGTTTTGCTGGTTCGCTTCGGCGAAGTCCATCTGAAGGGTCAGAACAGGCCGTTTTTTCTGCGCAAGCTGACCGACAACGTCAAAAAGGCGGTCGCGCCGCTGAACGCCCGCGTCTGGCTGAGCGACGGACGCATCTATGTGAGCGATTTTGAGGATATTCAGCAGGCCATAGACCGCGTGACGCGCGTGTTCGGCCTCTATTCGGTCAGCCCCGCGTGGGAGCTGGACAAGGATTACAACCTCATCGCCCGCAAGTGCGAGGAGATGACAAAAGGCCTCAAGGGCACGTTCAAGGTCATGGCGCGCCGCTCCGACAAGCACTTCCCGATGAACTCGCAGCAGCTCAACGCGGAACTGGGCGGCGTGATACTGGACGCGAATCCCGATCTGCGCGTGGACGTCCACAAGCCCGACTATTACGTCAGCGTCGAAATCCGCGATCATGCCTACATTTATATTGACGAGATCATGGCCGTGGGCGGCATGCCCATGGGCACGGGCGGCAAGGCCATGCTGCTGCTCTCGGGCGGCATCGACAGCCCGGTGGCCGGTTTCCAGCTGATGCGCCGCGGCGTGAACATCAACGCGGTTCACTTCTACAGCTTTCCCTATACCAGCGAGCGCGCCAAGGAAAAGGTGCTCGAGCTGGCGAGGATACTGGGCACTTACGGCGGCGGCATGAAGGTCTACATCGTGCCGTTTACCGAAATTCAGATGCAGATCCACGAAAAGTGCCCCGACGCCATGGGCACGCTGCTCATGCGCCGCTACATGATGCGCATCGCCGACGAAATCGCCCGCCGTGACGGCGCGCAGGCGCTGATCACCGGCGAAAGCCTCGGCCAGGTGGCCAGCCAGACCATGGAGGCGCTGGGCTGCACCGACGCAGTGGTCAACATGCCGGTGTTCCGGCCGCTGATCGGGCTTGACAAGCTGGAGATCACGCAGATCGCCACAAAGATCGGCACCTACGAGACCTCGATACTGCCCTATGAGGACTGCTGCACGGTCTTTACGCCGCGCCATCCCATGACCAAGCCGAAAATCGAGGCGCTTGTCGAAGCCGAGCAGGCGCTGGACACCGAGGCGCTGGTCAGGGAGGCCGTCGAAAACACCGAAACCGCATTCGTCTGATATTCATCGCTTCCGGGGAACACCGTCCCCGCGGAATCGTTTCATTTTCCCGGCTCAATGGGAGCGCGGGAGTTCACAGCGCCATTGCGCCGCGCCGTCCCAACGCCAGAGGGCGGCCATGCGACGCGATCGCGCCCGATCTATAAGGAGTGTGATTGTTTCATGGAATCTGGCGGTAGTATAGGCACAATCCTGATTATGATTTTTCTCATCGGCATGTCGGCGTTCTTCTCGTCGACGGAGACGGCGTTCACGTCGTTCAACCACGCGCGCATCAAGGCGCTCGCCCGCGGCGGCAACAAGCGCGCCAGACAGGCGCTCGATCTGGCCGACAACTACGACAAGCTGCTCTCGAGCATACTGATCGGCAACAACATCGTCAACATACTGGCCTCTTCGCTGGCCACGGTGGTGTTCGTCGCCTGGCTGGGCGGCGCGGGCGTGTCGGTTTCCACAGTCGTAATGACCGTGCTGGTGCTGATCTTCGGCGAAATCTCGCCCAAGACGCTGGCCAAGGATCACGCCGATCAGCTGGTGCTGGCATTTGCGCCCTACATCAACTTCATCATGCTGCTGCTCACCCCGCTCAACTGGATATTCGCCCAGTGGCGCAAGCTGCTCGCGCGCATATTCCCCGCCCCGAAGGACGAGGGCATGGCCGAGGAGGAGCTGCTGACGCTGGTGGCCGAGGCCGAGCAGGACGGCGAAATCGACGAGCATGAGAGCGACCTCATACGCTCCGCCATAGAATTCAACGATCAGACCGCCGAGGATATACTGACCCACCGCGTGGACATCGTCGCGCTGGATGTTGAAATGACCATGGATGAGGCCGAGCAGGTTTTCCGCGAGAACACGTTCTCCCGGCTGCCGGTCTATGAGGACAGCATCGACAGCATCGTGGGCGTGATCCATGAGAAGGATTTCTTCAACAACAGGACTGCCACCTCTCTGCGCGAGATCATGAAACCGCCGCTGTTCGTCACCCCCACATCCCGAATCTCCGACCTGCTGCACACGCTGCAAAAGGCAAAATCGCACATGGCCATCGTTTCCGACGAATACGGCGGCACGATGGGCGTCGTCACGATGGAGGACATCATCGAGGAGCTGGTGGGCGAAATCTACGACGAACACGATCAGGTGGTCGAGTCGTTCAAAAAGCTGCCCGACGGCGACTATCTGATCGACTGCACGGCCAGCCTGAAGGATATGCAGGAGCTGTTTTCCATTCAGGGCGATTTTGACGCGACGACTGTCGGCGGCTGGGTGCTCGACCAGATGGGCCGCATTCCCGCGGTGGGCGATTCGTTCGTCTACGACAACCGCCTCTCCGTGCGCGTCACGCGCGTGGAATCCACACGCGTGCTGGAAATCTCCGTCCATATTCTGGACAATGCAGAAAGTCAGACGGCCTGACGCATATAACATTTGCCCCGCCCGATCAAACAGTCGGGCGGGGCTTTTATGGCAGAATGCGCGTGTGCGGCAAAAAAAGCACGGTCGGGGCGGCGCTTCGGGGCGCACCCGCTCAAGCGAGCGCCCGGAGCGCGCAGACTCTGCGCGAAATTGCAGGCGCGAGTCGGGGCTGCGCAAAAGCGGCGGCGCTTCTTTCGCGCCCACAAGGCGAGAGCGGCGATTCATCCACGCTTTCCAACCGTTGGAATCCGGAACGATTCGAACGTCTCGCTGTGGAAATGCGCGCCGGCGGGGGAGAGTGAACGGCGGTCAGACTTCGGAAAAGTGCATGAAGCGGCTCTCGTAGTCTCCGGAGAAGGACAGCCGCAGCCCGACGTTCATCAGCGCCTCGCCGGTGTGGGTCTGGCCGTCCTCGCCTCGATAGAGCGCGTCCGGAATCAGATTGCGCAGGCGAATGGCCGGCATATGGCGCGTCCATTCGTGGAAGGGATGCACAAATACGAACACGGACACGCTGCGCCGGTCGCGGCGGAGGTATTCGAACACTGCATAGGAATGATCGTTGGCGGAAACGAGCGTGTAGACATAGGCGTTTTGAAGGTCTGCGCGCACGGTCTTGAAGTAGGCGATCGCCTCGCGCAGGCGGTCGAGCGTCTCGGGCGCGGCGGTGAGCAGATTGATGCCCACGCTCATCGAGCCGGTCATGCCCAGATGGATGCGGTAGTCGAGCGGCGCGGTTTCGCTGCTCGATATGTTGCCCGCGCCGCCCGCCGTCTTGGCGAGGAACAGACGCGAGAACCCCTCGTGCAGCGCGGGCACGTCGCGCGGAACGGCGTTGTCGCTGCGGTTGATGCGGTCGGCGTAGCGCGCCATGCCGAAATCGGTGCGTCCGCCGCCGCTGGCGCAGTTTTCAAACAGCACGTTCGGGTGATTTTCGTTGAGGTGCGCCCATATGGCGTAGACGTTCTGCATATAGCGTATGGTCAGGCTGCGCTGGTCGGCTTTGCTTGCCTCGGGCCAGCCGCGCTCGGTGAGATAGCGGTTCATGTCCCACTTGACGTAATCGAGCTGATAATCGTCTATGAGCCGGTCGAGCCAGTCGATCGCCCAGTCGCGCACGTCGTCTCGCGCCATGTTGAGCGTCAGCTGATGGCGCATGAGCGTGTTCTCGCGGTGCTCGCTGCGTATGATCCAGTCGGGATGCGCGCGGAAGAGGTCGCTGTCGGGATTGCACATCTCCGGCTCGACCCACAGCCCAAACAGCATTCCCCTTTTGTGGCAGGCGTCGGCGATGGGGCGCAGGCCGTGGGGCAGGCGCACGGGGTCGGGCCGCCAGTCGCCCAGCCCCTTTTTGTCGTCCGTGCGGCCGGGCATCCAGCCGTCGTCTATGACGAACAGCTCCGCGCCGATGTCCGCGGCCCTGTCGATCAGCGAGAGCATATTGTCCTCGCGCACGTCGAACTCGTAGGGATACCATGAATTGTAGATGATGGGCAGCACATTGTGAGATTTGCTCTGCGGGCACAGCGCGTCGAACTGCCAGTCGTACAGTATCTCGGTCATGCGGTTGAAGCCCGCGCCGCTGTAGCCCACGGCCAGTTTGGGCGAGGAAAGGGTCTCGCCGTCCTTCATCGTCCATGCCGCGTCGTAATCGTTCCAGCCGGCGCACAGCTGCACGTCGCCGAAGCAGTTCTTTTCGACGATCATCTTGTTTTCGCCGCTCCACTCGAGCGCGGCGAAGAACACGTCGCCCTGCGTGTCGGTGGCTTCGCCGTCTGGATCAAGCGCGGCGAAGGGCGTGTGCTGGTGGCTCGAGCAGGTGCCGCGGTGGCTCTCGAGCACGACCTGCTCCTGACGGAGCATATGCCGCTGCGGCTGATATTCCGCGCCCCAGCTGCCGGCGCAGTGCGTCAGGCGGTAGTTGTCCCGCGAGGGCAGCTGCACGTTGCCGCAGCGGAAAAGCGGCAGCTCGACGGGCGCGCCGGTGCGGTTGGTCACCTCAATCCAGCGCTCTATGAGGTCGAGCTTCCCCACGGCGCGATAGCAGAGGACGGCGGTGAAATCGTAGTATTTGTCCTTTATGACGACGCGCAGCGTGCCATTGTCTATGCTGTGGCTTTGATAGACCGGCCTCATGCCGCACACGCCGTCCGCAAATATGGGCAGTATGGACGCTTCGCCGTAATCAACGCCGTCGTTGGTGGAGCATTCGCAGCGCAGCGGTTCTGCGCCCGCGCCATGCGCGTTGACTTTGATCGATCTGATTTCAGCGTCCAGCGCGGCAGGATCGTGGAGCGGCGCGCCCCAGTACAGCGCGATCGGCACGCCCACGGCGATGCAGAAGGCATAGCTCATGCGCGGCGTGTCGATCTTAAACAGCCGCCGCGATTCATCGTAGCTTATGGACATGACAAAAAACCTCCCCCGTACCGATTTGCCCTCAGTTTAGCATGGGCTTAAGAGCGCGTCAAGGCGAAATTTCCCGCTCGAAAGCGCGCGTTATTTTACACTCTTGCATATTGACTGAAAAGTCGATATAATGAGGGCAGGCGTTATTTTGAAGGATGGAGGGATATTATGGGAAAGCTGGACGGCGCGGTGCGCAGGCTGGACGCGCTGACCGTGGGCAAAATGGGCGAGCGGCTGCGCTATGAGATCCGCTATGCGCGCAGGGTTTCCGAGACGCTGGGCGGGCGGCACGACGCGCTGATACTGCGCGCGATCGAGGCGGCGCGCTATGCGGCGGAGAGAGCCGGCGCGCTGACCGACGCGGCGGCCATCGAAATCGAGAATATGCTCATGCCCATGCAGGCCGACTGCAAGAAATACGCGCTGATCGTCTGCGGCCACGCGCACATCGACATGAACTGGATGTGGCGCTATGACGAGACGGTGCAGATCACGCTGGACACATTCCGCACTGTGCTGGCGCTGATGCGCGAGTTCCCCGAGTTTACGTTCTCGCAGTCTCAGGCGTCGGTCTATCGCATCGTGCAGGAATTCGATCCCGATATGCTGGAGGAGATCAAATCGCGCATCCATGAGGGGCGCTGGGAGGTCACGGCCAGCTCGTGGGTCGAGCCGGATCACAACATGGGCAGCGCGGAGTCGATGGCGCGGCATCATCTCTATACGCGCGCGTTTTTTGAGGAAATGGGCGTGCAGCCGGCCGAGATCGACTTTGATCCCGATACGTTCGGCCATCACCGCAATATGCCCGAGCTTCTGCAGCGCGCCGGCGTCAAGTACTTCTATCACTGCCGCGGGCTGGACGCTCAGTCGCTCTATCGCTGGCGCGCGCCGTCCGGGGCGGAGGTGCTCGCCTATCGCGAGCCGTTCTGGTATAACGCGTCGGTGGACGGCGATTTCGCGCAGTATGCGCCCGCGTTCTGCGAGCAGTTCGGCGTGAAGTGCGCGCTGCGCGTCTACGGCGTGGGCGATCACGGCGGCGGCCCCACCCGGCGCGACGTCATGCGCCTGATCGATATGCAGTCCTGGCCGATCTATGCCGACGTGCGCTTCGGCTCGTTCAAGGCGTTCTTTGACAGCGCTGCGCAGGCGACGAAGCAGATTCCCGTCGTCGATCATGAGCTCAATCCGCTCTTCACCGGCTGCTACACCACGCAGAGCCGCATCAAGAAGGGCAACCGCTGCGGCGAGCGGCTGCTGAGCGAGGCCGAAGCGCTGAACGCCTTTGCCGCGCAGACTGTTCATGCGCCCTACAATGCGGAAAAGTTCGCCGAGGGCTGGCGCAATGTGCTGTTCAATCAGTTCCACGACATACTGCCCGGCTCCGGCGTGCCCGACACGCGCGAATACGCCATGGGGCTGTATCAGCAGAGCTACGCCGTGGCCAACAGCGCCCGCCGCGCCGCCATGCTGGCCGTCTCAAGGCAGATCGACACGTCGAGCGTGGCCGTGCGCCCCTTCGACGGGGATATCAGCACCGGCGCGGGCGTGGGCTTCGGCGTGGAGGAGGGCGTGATTCCCGCGCCGGTCGAGTTCGGACAGGGCAAGACGCGCATTTTCCATCTCTTCAACGCCTGCCCGTTCGATCGCGACGAGGCGACCGAGCTGATCGTGTGGGACATGAAGGCCGACGAAAAGCGGCTGACCGCCCGCACGCCGGACGGCGAAGGCGTGCCGCTTCAGGTGCTGGAATCCGGCCACAACGCCTACTGGGGGCACGACTACACCCGCGTGATTGTGAAGCTCAGCGTCCCCGCGATGGGCTACGCCACCTGTGTGATCGAGCCGGACGAGGAGCAGGACGAGCCGATCGACTTTGTGTCGTTCGAGCACACCGAGCCGCTCGAGAACTGGTGCATTGAGAACGAGTCGCTTGAGGCGGTCGTTTCGCCCGATGCGGGCGGCATGATTCACGTCACCGAGAAGGACAGCGGCGAGCTGCACATCATCGAGGGCTTCTCCCATATCATTGAGGACGCGTCGCGCGGCATGACCGCATGGGTTACCGGCGCGATTCTCGAGCAGACGCAGATCGGCGCAATTCGCGTAAAGCGCACTGTAAAGGGCGCGCTGTATAACGCGATCGAGGTCAGCGCGGACTTCGGCGAGCGCTCGCACATCAGCTATACGGTCTCCCTGCGCGCGGGCGCAAAGCGCGTTGACGTCGCGGCGAATGTGCGCTGGCTGGAAATCGGCGATCAGCAGAAGCAGACCGTGCCGCAGCTGCGCTTTGACGTGATGGCCGACGAGACCGCCACGCAGCAGTACAGCTATGACATTCCCGGCGGCGTGCTGAAGAGAGACGCCGATCCGCGCGAGTGGCCGGGCATACGCTTCATCGCCGACGGGCGCATGATGCTGATGAGCGACTGCAAATACGGCTATTTCGGCGATCCGACCGATATGGGCGTGACGCTCATTCGCGGCGCGTACAATCCCGACGCGTATCCCGAGCTGGGCAATCACGCATTCACGCTGAGCGTGGGCTTTGCCGAGTCGGACGAAGCGAACGCGCTCACCCGCATGGCGGAGGCGTTCGTCAGCCCGATCACGTCGATCACCGACGCCGCGCATGCGGGCAGCCTGCCCGTGATTCACAGCTTCATGCGCCTTGAAGGCGGCAGCGTGGAGATCATGAGCGTCAAGCGCGCCGAGGACGGGCGCGGCCTGATCATACGCGGCGCTGAGCTGACGGGCGACGGCAAAGACGTGCGCATTCGCCTGCCGGGCGTGAAGTCGGCGCGCTTGACCGACACGCACGAGCGCGAATGCGGCGCGGCGCTGAATGTCGAAAACGGCGTGATCACATTTGACGCGCGGCCGTACGGGCTGTTCGCCATCCGCGCCGAAATGGCGTAAGCGCCAATCAGATCAACATAAAGCGCCGGTCGGAGCGGTTATTGCCGCTTCGATCGGCGTTCGTCTGAAAAAAGAGAGTGCGAAATGCGGATTTTCACGGCGATTAAATCCCTGCGGATTCGCCCGTCAGCTGTGAATGAAAGTCAGGGGCTGTATGGGCGCATGCGCTTTTTCAGATTTGAGAGACGGCCTGAGGCCGCCATATCGAAGCCGCTGAAAAATTGGGGCGCGCATACTCCAACGCACATTGTCGTTTCGAGCGCGCAAAGCCTCACACCGAAATTTTTTGCCTTTCCCTCTGTCCTCGGAG
Organism: uncultured Clostridia bacterium; assembly: GCA_934636425.1. Lineage (GTDB taxonomy): Bacteria > Bacillota > Clostridia > Christensenellales > Aristaeellaceae > Firm-10. Next base: position 19,561 of record CAKUAV010000014.1, on the reverse strand, counting down.
GCGGCCTGAAAGAGCGCCTTCATGGAAAACTGTGGAAAGCAAGGCGCGCCGGAGAGACGTGAACAGCATGGCGGCAAAGACTGCGCTGCTAAAAACGCATTTTTCCTTCTCTGTCCGTTCTCTCATGACGAAGCCATGTAATCTGTTGCTGCCATGGACTTGCGCTCCCCGAGGATTCCGTGAGGAACCTGAAAGAGCGCCTTCACATAAAAAAGCCCGGCCGGATCGGAGAAAAAATCTCGTCGATTCGGCCGGGCTGTGTTTATTTGGCGCGGGAGGCCTTCGGCTTCTGGAAGCCCTTGTAGGCGGGGCCTTCTATGAACGTCTGGCCGCCGCGGCAGTCCTTGAGGTAGGTCAGCGAGCGCATCTGCGCGCTCCATTCGCCGTCGTCGTAGTGGACAGGATCGTGATAGCCCTCGATGGATATGAAGCCGCGATAGCCGTTCTGCATGAGTATTGTGCAGACGTCGTTCCAGTTGGTGTCGCCAAAGCCGGGCGTGCGATCCCAGAACCACGGCTCTTTTCCGCGTATGCCGTGCTCGCGGATGACGTCCCAGGCGATCGTGCCGTCCTTGCCGTGAACGTGATGCACGCGCTTCGCCCAGCGGCGCAGCTGCGCGATGGGGTCGATCAGCTGGCGCATCTGGTGGCTGGGCTCCCACTCGAGGCCGAGCGCCTCGCTGGGCACAGCGTCGAACATCATCTCCCACGCGTCGGGGCCGTAGGCGATGTTGTAGTTGTCGCGGCTCGTCCAGCTCGAGCCGGAGCAGTTTTCCATGGCGATTTTAAGGCCCTTGTCCTCGGCGCGGGCGCACAGTTCGGAAAAGACCTTTTTGAACGTGGGCATACTCTCCGCGACGGTGTGGTCGGGCAGCGCGCCGGCAAAGACGGAGATCGTGTCGCAGCCAAAGAGATGCGCGCTGTCCATGAGCGTCGTCAGGTTGCGCAGATCCTCCTCGTCGGCGAGCGGATTGGCATAGCAGCCCAGCGCGGAGACGGGCGTGCCGCAGAGCGCGTCCTTCAGCCTCTTTGCATATTCGGCGATGTCGCACGTGCACAGCATTCGACGGTCGAGCGAGATCTCGTAGCCCTCGAAGCCGAACAGCTCCAGCGAGGGCAGCATATCGGGATCGAGCGCGTGCGCGCCCATCAGTATTGTGCCGATTTTGATTTCGAACATGAGTGATGTTCCTCTCCTTGTCAGATGTTGTTTTTCCAGATGCTTTCCATCGCCCAGAGACGGCCGTCGAGCCGCGCGTCGTCGCCATACAGCTCGAGCGTTTTCTGCGCGTCGCCGCAGCCGTAGCTGGCCGAGATTTCGCCGTTGATGAAGAACTCCGTCGAGCGGCGGTCGGTGATTATGCGGACGCTCAGCGGCCCGTCGCCCGCGGGCGAATAGCTCTTGCCGCCGGTAAAGCGCAGCAGGCGTTCATGCGGCAGATAGTCGAAGCCCTGTCCGCAGACGGCTGCGCGCAGCGGAGACGAAGCCGAGACGGTGAACTCCGCGTCGCCCGGAACATCCAGCCGTATGCGCGCGGCGGCCGGCCTTGAAACGCGTCCCTGCGCCGGTTCGCCTTTGAGAGACAGGCTGATCGCTTCGCCCGCGCCGCAGCGCAGCGATTTGAGCGCGTCGATGGGCGCGCGGAAGAGCCGGTAGCCGTCCGCGCAGCGGTGGAGCGTAAAACGGCACGTGACCGTCATGCCCTGCGCGAAGGGCACGCCGTGATTGAAGGACGGATCATAGCTCCATGCGGCGGCCGGATCGCGCAGCCAGGCGATGTGATAGCGGCCTGTTTCGTCGGGATGCGAATTCCAGGTCTGTCCGGCATAGGCTGCGGTTCCGTAATCGAGATAACGGCTCTCGCCGATCTGCGCAAAGCGGTAGTTTTCAAAGCGGCCGATGCGCGCCATGCTGTTCGCGCCGTAGAGCACCCACAGCCGTTCGCCCGTTTCGGTCACCGGCAGCGGGAAGAGATCGGGGCATTCGTAGAGATCCATCGTGCGCGATTCAAAGCGCCAGTCGCGGGCGTTCTTTGAAGAGTAGAAGCTCACGCAGTTGCGCCCGTCATACGTTTCGTAAACGGCGATGCACAGCGTGCCGTCGTCGAGCCGCAGAATTTTCGGGTCGCGCCAGCTTTCGCCCTTCGGCACGGGGATGATCGGGTCTTCAACCAGCGGCTTGAAGGTCATGCCGCCGTCCGTGCTGTATTCGATCATCTGGCCGCGCGTGCCGACGCTGCTTGAACGCCCTTTTTTCATATTTGAGCCGAGCGCCGTGTAGACGGCCAGTATCGCGTCCTTTCCCAGTCCGCACAGATTGTCCGCATCGACGATGGCGCTGCCCGAGGCGATGTGGGTCAGGCTGTCGCGCGGGAGGATCGCGTCGGGATATTCCGTAAAGTGAACGCCGTCCGGACTGACGGCCAGTCCCCAGCAGATGTTCACGCCGCCGTGATTGGGGCCGAAGGGATTGTGCTGGAAGCACATATGGAACGCGCCGCCCGCATAGACCAGCCCGTTGGGGTCGTTCAGCCAGCCGCGCTTGGGCGAAAAGTGAATCTGCTGGCGCTCGGGTTCGCGATACAGATTCGGATAGAGATCGGGCCGCGTCTCGCAGGAGCCGCCTGTCAGCACGCCGTCGAAGAGATCGTCGGGCGCGCCCTCGTCCGCGCAGGAGAGCGTGACGGTGCGCCCTTCGCAGCCGTGAAGCGTCATCGGGCAGTAAAAATCGGGCTTAGCGGCCGTCACGGCGATATAAAATTCGCCGATCTGCGCGTTCTCATCGCTCACGCGGACATACCAGAAATCGTCGCTGTCGACAACGGGAATATGGAGCGTCGGGTCATTCAGGGCGAAGCGCTTTGCAATCATGCTGAATCTCCTTACGGCTTTTCGATGATGTTGCCATTGCTCCTGAGCGCGTCCTGGAGCAGCGCGACGTTCAACTCGGGCAGTCTGAGCCCGCGGCGCACGGCCATGGCGGCGGCCAGACCGGTGATCTCGCCGGTCAGCGCGGCGGTGGGGATGACGCGCGTGATGTCCCACATGTCGTTCGTGACGCTGATGCAGCGCCCCGCCGCGGCCAGATTGTCGTTCTCCACGCCCATCATTGTGCGCCAGGGCAGCGCGAACACAGGGCCGCACTTGCGCCAGTCGCCGGTCAGGCCGACGCTGTCCTCAAAGTCGGTGAAGGCCTCGCTCTCGTCCAGCGTGTAGGCCGCGCTCAGGCGGCGGGTCATGCGCATGCCGTCGTAGGTCGGAATGAGGAAGGGGTAGGCGGTCTCGTCGCCCGCGGCGCGCAGCTTCATCACGTCGGCCATGATCATGCGCCGGCCGTCGATGGCGTGCTGAGTCACGTCCTCAAAGCGATCGCCCGCGTAATAGCGGTGTCCCTCGGGGATCTTTCCGTGGATCGGGTCGGAGCAGCCGCGCAGCCGCAGCCCCTCGCCGCCGTTGGCGAAATACCAGCCCGTGCAGACATTGCCCGCCCATGAGACGGTCTTTTCGCCCGCAGCGTGGCACACGTCCGCGTCGCCGGTCGCGTCGATCACCATGCGCGCGGCCACGCCCAGCCGGCCGGACTTGTTCTCGATGATCACGCCGTCGATATGGCCGTTTTCGCGATGAACGCCGCAGAAACGGCTGTCATAGATCAGGCGAACGCCGCAGCCGGTCAGCATTTCCTCCATGGCGATGATGAAGGGCGCGGCCTCGAACTTTGTGCGGTAGCGGCTGGATTTGCGCGCCTCCGGATCGCCGTTTTTGTCGGCCCAGCACTCGGGCAGATCGCCCGCGGCGTATTTGATGGAGGCCTTGAGCAGTTCCTCGCTGATGCCGCCGATCACCTGCCGTCCCTTGCCGTCGCACAGCGGCAGATAGTAGACGATCAGGCCGAGCGTCGCCAGTCCGCCCAGCGCGTATTCCTTCTCGATCAGGCAGGTGCGCGCGCCCTCGCGGGCCGCAGACAGCGCCGCCGCCACGCCGGCCACGCCGCCGCCCACGACGCACACGTCGTATTCGTCAATGATGGGGATGATGTTGTTCTCTGTCCAGATTGTGCTCATTGTTCAATCCTCCTAAAATCAGCGTACGCCGTATGCGCCGATGCGGATCCAGCGGCCGGTCGAGCGAGCGTCCTTCTCGTCGCAGACGCGTATTGTCAGCGTGTGATCGCCCGCGGGCAGGTCGTCCCGAAGCAACACAAACGCCGCGCGGGCAAACGAGAGCGCGTAGTGATCGAACGTGTTGTAGCGCTTCCACTCGCCGCCGTCGATTTTCCATTCGAACTTGCCGGAATCGCTGGCGATCATGTAGTAGAGCGCGATGGACGCGCCGCTGAAGGGGATCGTCAGCTCGGCGTTCGGCCTGTTCGCGCCGATTGTGCCCGGCCAGCGCCGCGCCAGCGTCAGCAGCAGCTTTTTCCAGTTGTGCTCGACGGCGGTGTCCGGCTGCGCGATTTCGTCGCAGAGCGGCTGCGCGTCGCAGAGATGCGCGCTCTCGGGCACGTCGTCCACCATCGGGATGGGCAGGGGATAGGTAATAGGCGCGTCGATCACGTCGCCGCTCAGCAGCTCGGTCAGCGCGTCGATCGCGGCGCGGGTGCAGAAGGCGTAGCCCTCGGCGTTGGGATGCACTGTGTCTTCGGTGTACTTGAGCCAGTCGCCGCCCGCGCGCATGACCGCCTCGGCCAACGGCGTTCCAACGTCGACCGACGGCCAATTATAATAGGAAGCAATGCCCTCGTCCACATCGCGCGAGACATAGGGCTTGCCCTCGGCAAGCCCTTCATATATGGTCTTTGTGATCGTATAGACGAACACGATTTCGCCCTGCGGGTTGGCGCGCATGATCTTGCGCACGCAGGCTTCGATATTGCGCTGCGTGTCGGCAGGCTTCGCGCCGGAATCGTTGACGGCGAACTCGATGAACGTCAGATCCGGCCTGTGCGCGATCACATCGCGGTCGCAGCGGTAAGCGCCCAGCCCCGAGCCGGTGCCGCCGATGGCCGCCTGAATCTCGGTGATCTCCGCGTTGGGGAACGTTTCCTGCAGCCAGGCGGTCGTGCGCTCGCGCCAGCCGTACTGCCCGCCGCCCTCGGTGATCGAGCCGCCGAAATAGGCCACGCGCAGCGCTCCTTTGCGCTTGAGGCAGTACAGTGTGTTGGAAAGCTTCATATTGTATCAGTCCTCCTGATCGCAGAATACGCGCCTGATTGCGTCCAGATAGCCGTAGCCGCGCAGGTCGTCCGGCTCGAGATAACTGCTCTCCGTCCACTCGTTCCAGCTGTTGATCGTAATCAGCGGCGGCTGGTTGGGATGCGCGTCGGCGTAATCGCGCGCCTGAACGAGCGCCTTCTCGATGTTCTCCGCCGTGCAGTCGCGCAGTATGCCCGGCCGGAATGTATCGAAGCGCGGGTTGTTGTCCCAGCCGACGCTGACGTGCGGGAAATAGGGGACGGACAGCGTCCTGTCCAGCTTTTCATACTCGGCCTTCACGTCGGGCAGCACGTTGCCATAGTCGCGGTCAATGTTCGTGAAGTGGACGAACTGATAGTGCGAGCAGCTGTCGAAGCCCAGCGAATCGAACGCTGCTGCCGGCACGTCCTTCTCGCCGTCCACGCCGGATACGTTCGTGGCGCGCTCGCTCCACATTGTGAACTGAAGATGCACGCCGCTCAGCCCGGCGCGCGCGCATTCCTCGCGCAGCCATTTGATCGCCGCGCGCGTTTCGGAAAGGCCGCCCAGCCCGCGCACGAGGTTGGGCACGTCGTATATCATGAACACGGGCTTGCCGTCGATGGTGTAGTAATTGGGCAATGTGAAGTAGTCGCGCACGACGTGCTTCATGGCGCGCTCAAATTCCTCGCGCGGCTGGCTGCCCTGCCAGATGACCGTGTTGACGTCGGAGGAGATGCGCTTGTCCCACAGCGTGTTCGCGTCGTGATTCGCCCACATGAGATAGAATTTCATGTCGTTTCGGTTTTTCGCCTTGAGAAAGCCGTCGTTCAGGCAGTTCTCGAGGAATGGGCGGCGGTCGTACCAGTACCAGTCGTAGATGAATACGTTCACGCCGTGGCGCACGGCCTCGTTGATCTGCATTTCCATCACGGCGGGGTCAGCCTCGTTGACATAGCCCCACAGCGGGCGGCGCGGCCAGTCGTGGCCGGGGAATTTCGCCTTGGCCGAGCGCACGGACTGCCATTCGCCCATGCCCTCGGGCCAGAACATGCGCGTGCGCGGCTCGTCGCCCGTATAGGCGGGCCATATGTAGGCGGCGACGTCATAGTGCTTTTTCATAAAAATATCTCCTTTGAACGGCAAATGAAATCCTGAGTAGAAACGTTCGACGGCGGCTTGAAAAATCCTGCCGCATATATAATAGGAAGCGACAAAAAGACGCGCGGGCGCGTGCGGATGGGAATTGTCACATCTTTTAACGGAAAAGAAATAAATTTACGAAAAAATTGCTTGAGAATGGGACGGGGATACGATATAATATATGAGTCTGTGAATGCAGATGTCTGTGTGTGTTGCCGGATCGGGTTTCACGCCCGAATCACACAGGGAGGGATGAACCGGAAGGTTGCGGGATGCATCCCGGTAATTTCCGGGGACCAGTCCGCCAATCGGACGACGGGGCTCATGCGCCGTCGTAAAAAAAGAAAAGGACACGCCCGGCAGCGTGTGCATGAGTTCAAGAAGGAGGAACCCCAATGGCCAACCAGAAAATCAGGATTAAGCTCAAGGCCTACGAGCACACCGTGATCGACCAGTCCGCTGCTCGTATCGTGGAGGCCGCGAAGCGCACGAAGGCCCGCGTCAGCGGTCCGATCCCGCTCCCCACCGAGAAGGAGATCGTGACCATCCTGCGCTCCCCGCACAAGCACAAGGACAGCCGCGAGCAGTTCGAGCTCAGAACGCACAAGCGTCTGATTGACATCCTGAACCCCACGCCCCAGACGATGGACGCGCTGACCAAGCTGGATCTGCCGGCCGGCGTCGAAATCGAGATCAAGCTGTAATGCTTTTGGAGGTGCAACAATGAACAAGGCAATACTCGGCAAAAAGATTGGCATGACCCAGATCTTCCTTGCGGACGGTCGTCTCGTGCCGGTCACGGTCGTTGAAGCCGGTCCCTGCGTCGTGACGCAGATCAAGACCAAGGCTACCGACGGCTATGAGGCAGTTCAGGTCGGTTTCGGTGAGCTCGCCGAAGAGCGTGCGAAGAAACTGAAGAACAAGCCCGAGCTAGGCCACTTTGCGAAGGCTGGCGTCAGCGCCACGCGCTATCTGCGCGAGCTTCGCCTGGACGACATCACGCCCTATCAGGTGGGCCAGTCCATCAAGTGCGACGTCTTTGCGGAAGGCGACAAAATTGATGTTTCGGGCATCAGCAAGGGTCACGGCTACACCGGCCCCATCCAGAGATGGAACATGCACACCGGCCCCATGGGTCACGGTTCCAAGTACCATCGCGGCGTTGGCTCCCTGAGCGCCAACTCCGATCCCTCCCGCGTCTTCAAGAACAAGCGCATGGCTGGCCAGTACGGTTCCGAAAAGGTCACCATCCAGAATCTTGAAGTGGTTCGCGTCGACGCTGAGCGCAATCTGCTCCTGATCAAGGGCGCCGTGCCCGGAGCCAAGGGCTGCCTGCTCTTCGTCCGTAATTCGGTCAAGGCTTAAGGAAGGAGGACGAAAAAATGCCTAAGGTAGCAGTACTCAATATGCAGGGCGCCCAGGTCGGCGAGCTCGAGCTCTCCGATGCGATTTTCGGCGCCGAAATTAATGAATCCGCGATCCACATGGTGGTTCGCGCCCAGCTCAACGCCATGCGTCAGGGCACTCAGTCCGCGCTGACCCGCACCGAAGTCCGCGGCGGCGGTCGCAAGATCTATCGCCAGAAGGGCACCGGCAACGCGCGTCATCATGGCCGCAGAGCGCCTCAGTTCACCCACGGCGGCGTGGTGTTCGCGCCCAAGCCCCGCGACTATCGCATCAAGGTTCTGCGCAAGGTTCGCCGTCTGGCGATGCTCGGCGCGCTGAGCAGCAAGGTTGCCGAGAACGACATGATCGTTCTGGACAAGCTGGAGCTGGCCGAGGCCAAGACCCGCATCGTCGTCAAGATGCTCAAGGATCTGGGCGCCACGCGCAAGGCTCTGATCGTTCTGCCTGAGCGCGACGAAAGCGTCGTCCGCGCCGCGGCCAACATCCCCGGCGTCAAGACGGCTTACGTCAACACGCTCAACGTTCTGGATATTCTGAATTACGATAAGTTCATCGTGACTCAGGACGCCGTAAAGCTGGTAGAGGAGGTTTACGACTGATGAAATCGCCCTATGACATCATCTTTCGTCCGGTTCTGACCGAAAAGAGCTACGACGGCATGGCTGATAAGAAATATGCTTTCGAAGTGGCAATCGGCGCCAACAAGACTGAAATCAAGAAGGCTGTCGAGACCATATTCGGCGTTAAGGTTGAATCCGTCAACACCCTGCGCACTGAAGGCAAGATGAAGCGCCAGGGTCGCACTCAGGGCCGTCGCCCGGAGCGCAAAAAGGCTTACGTCAAGCTGACCGAAGGCTCCAAGACCATCGAGTTCTTCGAAGGCATGGCGCAGTAAAGGGAGGTAAAGCAAAATGGCTATCCGAGTGTACAAGCCGACCTCGCCTGCCCGGCGCTTCATGTCGGTTCTGTCCTACGAAGGTCTGACCAAGAAGGCGCCCGAGAAGTCCCTGACGACTGATCTGCGCCACAAAGCCGGCCGCAACAACACCGGCAAGATCACCGTCCGTCATCAGGGCGGCGGCGAGCGCCGTAAGTACCGCATCATCGACTTCCGCCGCAACAAGGACAACATCCCGGCGAAGGTCGCTTCGATCGAGTACGATCCGAACCGTACCTGCTTCATCGCTCTGCTGGTTTACGCCGACGGCGAGAAGCGCTACATCCTGGCTCCCCTGGATCTGAAGGTTGGCGACACCGTCGTCAGCGGCGCCGAGGCCGACATCAAGCCCGGCAACTGCCTGCCCATCGCGAATATCCCGGTCGGCACGCTGATCCACAACATCGAGTTCAAGCCCGGCCACGGCGGCCAGATGGTCCGCTCCGCCGGCACCGCCGCTCAGCTGATGGCCAAGGAAGGCGTTTACGCCCAGGTTCGTCTGCCCTCCGGCGAAGTCCGCAAGGTTCTGACCACCTGCCGCGCCACAATCGGCCAGGTCGGCAATCCGGATCATGAGAACGTGCGCATCGGCAAGGCCGGCCGCACCCGCCACATGGGCATTCGTCCCACCGTCCGCGGCGTTGTCATGAACCCCTGCGATCACCCGCACGGCGGCGGCGAAGGCCGCTCCCCGGTCGGCATGCCCGCTCCGATGTCTCCGTGGGGCAAGCCCACTCAGGGCGTCAAGACCCGCAAGCATCGCAAGTATTCCGACAAGTTGATCGTCAAGAGAGCCGGCAAGTAAGGTTTTCTTAAGGAAGGAGGCTGCTGCTTACCATGAGCAGATCTGTTAAGAAGGGCCCGTTTATCCAGAGCGCGCTGCTCAAGCGCGTTCAGGCAATGAATGCGGCCGGTGAAAAGAAGGTCCTGAAGACCTGGTCCCGCGCGAGCACCATTTTCCCGGATTTCGTCGGTCACACCGTCGCCGTCCACGACGGCCGTAAGCACGTTCCGGTCTATGTTACCGAGGACATGGTCGGCCATAAATTCGGTGAGTTTGCGCCCACCCGCACCTTCCGGGGTCACGCTGGTGAAAAGGCGTCCGCCCGCAGCTGATGGAAGGAGAGAAAGAAAATGGCAACCAGAATGAAGACCAAGGCGGCGGCCCGCAAGGCGAATGCCGATAAGCGTCCGCGTGCCATTGCCCGCTATATTCGCATCTCTTCCCGCAAGGCGAAGATCGTTCTTGATCTGATCCGCGGCAAGAAGGCCGAAGAGGCGCAGGCGATCCTGATGTACACGCCCAAGAGCGCCGCGCCCGTTGCGCTGAAGGTGCTCAACTCCGCCATCGCCAACGCGGAGAACAACCTGCAGCTCAACCGCGATTCTCTGTATGTGGCCGAGACCTATGCGAACCAGGGCCCGACGCTCAAGCGCTATTGGCCGCGTTCCCATGGCCGCGCCGATCAGATTCTGAAGCGCACCTGCCACATCACCATCGTGCTCGACCAGGTCAAGTAAGTAGGAGGGGAAAATAATGGGTCAGAAGGTTAATCCCCACGGCGCGCGCGTCGGTGTGATCCTTGACTGGAGCACCAAGTGGTATGCCGGGAAGAAGGATTTTTCCAATAACCTGATTGAAGACTACAAGCTGCGCAAGATGCTCAAGGAAAAGCTGGATGCGTCCGGCGTGTCCTCGATCGATATTGAGCGCAGCGCGAGCAAGGTTACCGTGACCATCCACACCGCCAAGCCGGGCATCGTCATCGGCCGCGGCGGCGCCGGCGTCGAGGCTCTCAAAAAGGAGATCGAGGCGTTCACCGGCAAGGCGGTCAGCCTGAACATCATGGAGATCAAGCTGCCCGACGCCGATGCGCAGCTGGTCGCCGAGAACATTGCCCAGCAGCTCGAGAAGCGCGTTTCCTTCCGCCGCGCCATGAAGCAGACGATTGGCCGCGCGATGAAGACGCCGGGCGTCAAGGGCATCAAGACCAAGGTTTCCGGCCGTCTGGGCGGCGCGGACATCGCCCGCAGCGAGGGCTATCATGAGGGCTCCATCCCGCTGCAGACGCTGCGCGCGGACATCGATTACGGCTTTGCCGAGGCGAAGACCACTTACGGCCGCATCGGCGTGAAGGTTTGGATTTACAAGGGCCAGGTTCTGCAGGGCATGAAGAAGGCTGAAGAAGCCGCTCCCGCCCCCCAGCGCCGCGGCCATAAGGCAGAAGGAGGGAAATAAGCTATGCTGATGCCGAAGAGAGTCAAGCGCCGCAAGGTTATGCGCGGCCGCATGAAGGGCAAGGCCCAGCGCGGCAATTTCCTGGCTTACGGCGATTACGGTCTGGTTGCGCTCGATCCCGGCTGGGTTACGTCCAATCAGATCGAGGCGAGCCGTGTCGCCATGACCCGTTTCATCAAGCGCGGCGGCCAGGTCTGGATCAAGATCTTCCCGGACAAGCCCGTTACCGCCAAGCCCGCTGAGACCCGAATGGGTTCCGGCAAGGGCGCGCCCGAGTACTGGTGCGCCGTCGTTAAGCCCGGCCGTGTGCTGTTCGAGATGAAGGGCGTTCCCGAGGAAACCGCTCGTGAAGCGCTGCGTCTGGCCAGCCACAAGATGCCGATCCGCTGCAAGTTCATTAAGAGAGAAGATAACCAGGAATCGGGTGGTGAAGAGCAATGAAATCCAAAGAAATCGCTGAACTGAAGCAGAAAACGATCGCGGAGCTCGACACCGAAATGAATAAGAAGAAGAGCGAGCTGTTCAACCTGCGCTTCCAGCTGGCCACCGGTCAGCTGCAAAACACGGCTGCGATCAGCGCGTGCAAGCGTGACATCGCCCGCGTTAAGACCATCATTCGTCAGCGTCAGAACGAGACGCAGGCCTGATCGAAGCGAAAGGAGGCTGCTTGATCTATGTCTGAAAGAGGACTTCGCAAAACCCGTATTGGCGTCGTTGTCTCCGATAAGATGGACAAGACCATCACCGTTGAGATCCGCAACCGCGTCAAGCATCCGCTTTATGGAAAAATCATGAATCGCACCGAAAAGTTCAAGGCTCATGACGAGCAGAACGAAGCCGGCATCGGCGATACCGTGCGCATCATGGAAACTCGTCCGCTGTCGAAGGACAAGCGCTGGCGCCTGGTTGAAATCGTCGAAAAGGCGAAGTAATTGGGCCGTAAGCAAGGAGGAAATCCACAATGATTCAACCGCAAACTCGTTTGAAGGTTGCCGACAACTCCGGCGCGAAGGAAATCATGTGCTTCCGCGTGCTGGGCGGCTCTTTCCGCCGCTGCGGCGGCATCGGCGACATCATCGTCGCTTCCGTTAAGTCCGCGACGCCCGGCGGCGCAGTGAAGAAGGGCGACGTCGTCAAGGCCGTTATCGTGCGTACGCGCAAGCAGTACCGCCGTCCCGACGGATCCTACATCCGTTTCGACGACAACGCGGCCGTCATCATCAACGACGCCAAGCAGCCCAGGGGCACCCGCATCTTTGGGCCGGTTGCACGCGAGCTCCGCGAAAAGGATTTCATGAAGATCGTCTCGCTGGCGCCCGAAGTGCTGTAATTGGAGGTGTACAAATTGGCAGCACCGAAACTGAACGTTAAGACCGGCGACACCGTCGTTGTGATCTCCGGTAAGGATAAGGGCAAGGAAGGCAAGATCCAGAAGGCCTTCCCGGCCGAGGGCAAGATCGTTGTCGAAGGCGTCGCGATGGTGAAGAAGCACCAGAAGCCGCGCGGACAGGGCATGCCTGGCGGCATCATCGAGAAGGAAGCCGCCATCCCCGCCTGCAAGGTCATGCTGGTTTGCCCGGCCTGCAAGAAGGCAACCCGCGTTGCCCACAAGTTTGTCGAAGCAGAAGGCCAGAAGCCTCAGAAGGTCCGCGCGTGCAAGAAGTGCGGCGCGACCATCGACAATTGATCGAGAGGGAGGTTCATTTAAGTGGCCAGACTGAAAGATAAGTATGTGAGCGAAGTCGTTCCGGCGCTTCAGCAGAAGTTCCAGTATAAGAACGTCAACGAAATTCCGCGCCTTGAGAAGATCGTGCTCAACGTTGGTCTGGGCGATTGCAAGGACAACGCCAAGTCCATGGAAGTGGCCGTTGCCGAGCTCGCCACCATCTCCGGCCAGAAGCCGCTGGTGACCAAGGCGAAGAAGTCCATCGCGAACTTCAAGGTCCGCGAGGGCATGAACGTCGGCGCGAAGGTGACGCTGCGCAATCAGCGTATGTACGAGTTCGCCGACAAGCTGATGAACATTGCTCTGCCCCGCGTGCGCGACTTCCGCGGCGTGAGCGCCAAGGCCTTCGACGGCCGCGGCAACTACTCTCTGGGCGTTCGCGAGCAGCTGATCTTCCCCGAAATCGAATACGATAAGGTTGAGAAGATCCGCGGTCTTGAGATGATCTTCGTGACCACCGCCAAGACCGATGAAGAGGCGAAGGAACTGCTGCGCCTGCTGGGTATGCCGTTTGAGCAGGCTTGATTGAAGGAGGAACATTCGCGTGGCAAAGACTAGCATGAAGATCAGGCAGGCGAGAGCGCCCAAGTTCTCGACCCGTGCTTACACGCGCTGCCGCATCTGCGGCCGTCCGCATTCGGTGCTCCGCAAGTACGGCGTGTGCAGAATTTGTTTCCGTGAACTGGCCTACAAGGGCGAGATTCCCGGTGTGAGAAAGGCAAGCTGGTAAGCTGGGCTATTTCGGAAGGAGGTTACACAATGCTGATGAATGATCCCATCGCGGATATGCTGACCCGCATCCGCAATGCCCTTATTGCCAGACATGATACCGTGACCCTTCCCGCGTCCAACATGAAGAAGGCGATCGCCAAGATTCTGTTGGAGGAAGGCTATATCAAGTCTGTTGACTATATTGACGACGGTTTGCAGGGACAGATCAAGATTGTGCTCAAGTACGTTGAGAACAAGCAGTCCGTTATCAACGGTTTGAAGCGCATTTCTACGCCCGGTCTGCGCGTTTACGCCCGGACTGACGAGCTGCCCAAGGTTCTGGGCGGCCTGGGCATAGCGATTGTCTCCACGTCCAAGGGCGTCATGACCGACAAGGAAGCCCGCAAGGCCGGTGTGGGCGGCGAAGTGCTGGCCTACATCTGGTAATAACGGAGGTGCAATAACAATGTCTCGAATCGGAAGACTTCCGATCGCTGTGCCCGCCGGGGTTACCGTTACGATTACGGACGACAACACCGTGATTGTGAAAGGCCCCAAGGGTGAGCTTTCTCAGAAGGTGAACAAGGATATCACCGTCAAGCAGGAGGGCAGCGTGATCCATATCACCCGCCCCACCGATGACAAGGCGCATCGCGCCCTGCACGGCCTGTATCGTTCTCTGATCCACAACATGGTCACCGGTGTGACCACCGGCTTCACCAAGAGCCTGGAGCTGGTCGGCGTCGGCTACCGCGCTCAGGCGGAGAGCCCGGCCAAGCTGGTCATCAACATCGGCTTCTCTCATCCTGTCAATGTCGACGCGCCCGAGAACATCAAGTTCGAGACGCCCAGCGCCACGCAGATCATCGTGCATGGCATCGACAAGCAGCAGGTTGGCGCGATCGCCGCGGATATCCGCGCCATCCGCAAGCCGGAACCCTATCATGGCAAGGGCATTCGTTATACGGGCGAGTACGTCCGTCATAAGGAAGGCAAAGCCGGTAAGAAATAAGTAAGGGAGTGAACGCTCATGTTCAAAAAGCAGGATCGCAATGAGATCAGAGTCATCCGACATGCGCGCGTCCGCAAGAAGATCAGCGGCACGACCGAGCGTCCCCGGCTCTGCGTTTACAGAAGCAACGCCCACATCTACGCCCAGATCATCGACGACGCGAAGGGCATGACCCTGGTTGCGGCTTCGACCGTGGAGAAGGATCTGGCCGCGCAGATCGGCGAAATGGACAAGAAGGGCGCCGCGAAGCTGGTCGGCAAGACCATCGCCGAGCGCGCCGAAGCCGCTGGCATCAAGACGGTCGTTTTCGATCGCGGCGGCTACATCTACACCGGCCGTGTGGCCGAACTGGCCGCTGGCGCTCGCGAGGGCGGTCTGGACTTCTAAATCAGGAGGAATGCACGCATGCAGCGCAACGAGCAGGTTAGCGAATTCAAAGAAAAGCTTGTCGCAGTGAACCGCGTCAGCAAGACCGTCAAGGGCGGCCGCAATATGCGCTTCAGCGCTCTGATGGTGGTTGGCGACGAGAACGGCCGCATTGGCTGCGGCATGGGCAAGGCGACCGAAATTCCCGAAGCCATCCGCAAGGGCAATGAAGACGCCAAGAAGAACATGATCAAGGTGTCTCTGAAGGACACGACCATCCCGCACGAGGTCATCGGCGTGTACGGCACCGGCAAGGTGCTGATGATGCCCGCGCCGGAAGGCACCGGCGTTATCGCCGGCGGCCCTGTCCGTCAGGTTCTGGAGGTTGCGGGCATCCGCAACATCCGCACCAAGTCGATCGGCTCCAACAACCCGATCAACATGGTCAAGGCCACGATGGAAGGCCTCAAGCAGCTCCGCTCCGCTGAGGAGATCGCCAAGCTTCGCGGCAAGACGGTCGAAGAGCTCTTGGGTTAAGGAGGGCGCGAAGTATGAAACTGAAAATCACACAGACGAAGTCCACCATCGCCTGCCTGAAAGATCAGATTGCCACCATTAAGGCGCTGGGCCTGCACAAGATCGGCCAGACGGTCGTCAAGCAGGACAACCCCGCGATGCGCGGCATGATCTTCAAGGTGAAGCACATGGTGAAGGTCGAGGAGATCGAAGACTAAGGAGGGTCGAATCATGAAACTGCACGAACTTAAGCCGGCTTTCGGATCGACCACGGCGCCGAAGCGCCTTGGGCGCGGCGTTGGCTCCGGTCTGGGCAAGACTTCCGGCAAAGGTCATAAGGGTGCCAAGGCCCGCTCGGGCGGCGGCAAGCGCCCGGGCTTCGAGGGCGGCCAGATGCCTCTGGTTCGCCGTCTGCCCAAGCGCGGCTTCTACAATCCCTTCCGCATCAACTACGTCGCCATCAATGTGGATCGCCTTGAGGTGTTCGAGGACGGCATGACGGTCACCCCCGTCGAGCTGATCGAGTACGGCATCATCAAGAAGATCGACGACGGCATCAAGATCATGGGCAATGGCGAACTGACCAAAAAGCTGACCGTCCAGGCGGCGAAGTTCACCGCCACCGCCAAGGAAAAGATCGAGGCGGTCGGAGGAAAGGCCGAGGTGATCTGACATGTGGGAAACGCTGCGCAACGCATGGAAGATTGCCGATCTTCGCAAGAAGATCCTCTATACCCTGTTCATGCTTTTGATTTATCGGCTGCTGTGCTTCGTCCCGACGCCCGGCGTTAACGTCGAGGTGGTTGCTAAGGCCGTGGCCGGCATCAGCCTGCTGGATTTCATGAACACCATGACCGGTTCCAACCTGGAGCAATTCACCATCATGGCAATGGGTATTACCCCTTACATCAATGCGTCGATTATCATGCAGCTGCTTTGTGTTGCCATACCGAAGCTGGAGGAACTCCAGAAGGAAGGCGAAGAGGGCCGCAAGAAGATAGCGCAGATTACCCGTTATGTCACGATTGTTCTGGGATTCATTCAGGCGGTTGCTCTGTCCATCGGACTGGGCGCCGCTGCCACCACGGCCTGGTACAACTATGTGACCATCGGCCTGTGCCTGGCGGGTGGTACCGCTCTGGCCATGTGGATTGGCGAGCGCATCAATGACAAGGGCATCGGCAACGGCGTTTCGCTGCTGATCTTCGCCGGCATCATTGCGCGTCTGTCCAGCCAGATCGTCAGCTATGTCAAGAATATGTTTGTTGGCAACGTGTCCGTGTGGGCGGCCCTCGTGGTGCTTCTCATCAGCCTGGTCATGATCGTCGGCGTTACGCTGGTCGAGCTGGCCGAGCGCCGCATCCCGGTTCAGTATGCCAAGCGTGTCGTGGGCAACAAGATGTACGGCGGACAGACCAGCCGCATTCCCCTCAAGGTCAATGCGTCCGGCGTGCTGCCGCTGATCTTCGCCTCCGCGATCATGCAGTTCCCGAGCACCATCTTCTCGTTCATGCCCAATTCCGCCGCGGCCAAGTGGTGGGATCGGTTCTATGGACAGAGCGGCTGGTATCTGCTCATCTTCGCCCTGATGATCTTCGGCTTCACGTTCTTCTACAGCTCCATCACGTTCAATCCCGTTGAGATGAGCAAGAACCTGAAGCAGAACGGCGGCTCGATCCCCGGCATCCGCCCGGACAAGCCCACC
Source organism: uncultured Clostridia bacterium (assembly GCA_934636425.1). Lineage (GTDB taxonomy): Bacteria > Bacillota > Clostridia > Christensenellales > Aristaeellaceae > Firm-10. The sequence goes on along the minus strand of CAKUAV010000014.1, from coordinate 2,625 downwards.
GCTGATTACATCGCGAAGGTCAGCAAGCGAATCACCATGTTCGGCGCGCTGTTCCTGGCCGTGCTGGCGACGCTGCCCACCGTCTTCTACAAGATGGTCGGTCTGAGCCTGCCTCTGGCCGCCAGCTCCCTGCTGATTGCCGTCAGCGTCGCGATTGAAACCGCGCGTCAGCTGCAGTCTCAGATGGAGATGCGCCACTACAAGGGATTCCTGAAGTAATTCTGTCGGGAGGAAATCACGATGAATCTTATTTTTCTTGGCCCTCCCGGCGCGGGCAAGGGGACGCAGGCGGCCTTGGTGAGCAAGGCGCTCGGCATTGCCCATATTTCCACCGGCGATATGTTCCGCAAAGCCATGAGCGAGGGCACGCCCACCGGCCTCAAGGCCAAGGCGTACATCGATCAGGGCAAGCTGGTTCCGGACAGCGTGACCGTTGAGATGGTCAGGGAGCGCCTGGCCGAGGATGACTGCAAGAACGGTTATCTTCTGGACGGCTTCCCCCGCAATCTCGATCAGGCGCGCGCCCTCGCCGAATTCTCGCAGCCCGATGCGGTCGTCGACATCGCCGTAGCCGATGAAAAGCTCATCGAACGCCTTGGCGGACGCCGCTTCTGCCCGAAGTGCAACGGCACCTTCCACATCACCAGACTCAAGGATGCGAAGGTTTGCCCCGACTGCGGCGCAGAGCTGATCCAGCGGGCTGACGATAACCCCGCAACCATCGCCAGCCGGCTTCAGGTCTACCACGAGCAGACCAGCCCGCTGACCGAGTACTATGCGGACAAGGGCATTCTCAAGCAGGTGGACGGCTCTCTTCCGATGGAAGAGGTCACCGCTGAAATTGCGAAAGCCCTGGCGGTTGAACTATGATTACGATTAAATCTGCCGAAGAAATCGGTAAGATGCGAAAAGCGGGCGCGCTTCTTCACGAGGTGCTTGACCAGCTGAGAAACATGATCGAGCCCGGCGTCACCACACTTCATCTCGACCGCGAGGCCGAGCGGATGATTCGGGACGCCGGCGCGATCCCCTCTTTCAAGGGCTACGAAGGGTTTCCGGCTTCGATCTGCGCATCGGTCAATGATGAAGTGGTGCACGGTTTCCCCAGCGACAAGCCGCTCAAAGAGGGCTCGATCGTCTCGATCGACTGCGGCCTGATCCTTGACGGCTGGCAGTCCGACAGCGCGTTCACAGCGCCTGTGGGCAAGATCGACGAGGAAATCGCACGTCTGATTCGCGTTACCGAGGAATGCTTCTGGCTGGGCGCCAGACAGGTCCGGGAGGGCAACCGACTGGGCGACGTCAGCCACGCGGTTCAGGAGCACGCCGAGAAAAACGGATACGGCGTCATTCGCGATCTGTGCGGACACGGCATTGGCCGCGAGATGCACGAGGATCCGAACGTGCCGAATTTCGGGCCGGCCGGCCGGGGCGTTCGCCTCAAGCCGGGCATGGTGATCGCCATCGAGCCGATGATTGCAAGGGGACGGTGGCCGATCTACGTTGATGACAATGGGTGGACAGTGATCACCCGCGACCACAGCTGGTGCTCCCATTACGAGCACACAGTGGCCGTGACAACAGGAGAGCCGGAGATACTGAGCTATCCGGGCGCCGATGTACGGAGGTTCTGATGAAGAGAACATGGCCGATCGGCCTCGGAAAGGTCGTCAGATCGAAAAACGGGCGCGACGAGGGGCGCGAGTTCATCGTCACGGCGCTTGAAGGCGATTTTGCCTATGTGGCCGACGGCGACACGCGCAAAATCGAAAAGCCGAAGAAAAAGCGCGCGCGGCACCTGTTTGTCACCGAGGAGACGATTTCCAGTTTGCAAGAAAAGCTGGAGGCGGGCGCGCCCGTTGAAAATTGCGAGCTGCGCAAGGCGCTGAAGGCGCTCAGGCAAAAGGAGGAGTGAGATCTTGTCCAAGTCGGATGTTATTGAAGTAGAAGGCGTCGTCACCGAATGCTATCCCAATGCGGTGTTCGAGGTTGAATTGCCCGGCGGCCACAAGGTTCTGGCCCACGTTTCCGGCAAGATGAGGATGAACTACATCCGCATCTATCCGGGCGACAAGGTAACGATCGAATTGTCGCCGTATGATCTGACCAGGGGACGCATCACCTGGCGGAGCAAGTCTTAACCGATGCAATCAACAGGGAGGAAGCTCAAATGAAAGTGAGACCTTCGGTTAAACCCATTTGTGAGAAGTGCAAGGTCATTAAGCGCAAGGGTCGCGTCATGGTCATTTGCGAGAACCCCAAGCACAAGCAGAAGCAGGGCTGATCGCCTGATTAAGCAAAGGACGGGCGGAGCGGCTGCCGCCGGTCTTCAGGATAGATTCCCAAGTCAGTAAGGCTCCCCGCAAGGAGCCGCCGGTACGAGAGCCAACGGCTCTGCGTATGATTTAATGGAGGTGCTGAATAACACATGGCACGTATCGCAGGCGTCGACCTTCCCCGTGAAAAGAGAATCGAGATTGCCCTGACGTACATCTACGGCATCGGCAACAACATCGCCGATGAGATCATTGAGGCGACCGGCGTCAATCCCGACACCCGCGTCAAGGATCTGACCGAGCAGGACGTCGGTAAAATCCGTGATTACATTGACCATAACCTCAAGGT
>CAKUAV010000013.1 GCA_934636425.1 uncultured Clostridia bacterium | reverse complement strand
CGCCTTTAGCTCAGCTGGTAGAGCACCTGACTCTTAATCAGGGTGTCCAGGGTTCGAGTCCCTGAAGGCGCATCACGCCAAATCCCTTGAAATCATTGAGATTTCGAGGGATTTGCTTTTTTATGCGGGTGGTTGGGAATGGCGCTTGTGCAACTTTTGAGCAGCTTTCTTTGTGGTTCGAAGCTTTCGAAATGCGCGATGGACTCCTGCTGGAGAATGAGAGATCAAGGCGCTGGCAAAGGGAGAGGCTGACGGCTCGTCCGCACACCGCCGCTTCGGATAAGGAAATTGTCCCTTGACATTCCGCCATGGGCAGATTTTGCGCGGGCGAAATGGCGGCATGATTTTTTTGCAAATGAAATCGTCTGAATGGAGGAAGAAGCATGGCGAATATGGCTGCGCTGAACTATGCGGCGCTGGAGCGCGAGGGATGCGGCGCGCTCGATGCGCTCTTTGCCGTGTCGGATGCGTTTTCGCTCATCGCGACCACGGAGCATCCCTATGCGGAAAAGATTCGCTGCGTTCACGACGCGCTGCTGCGGCCGCTCGCGCCGTTTCTGACTGCGCAGAAGGCGGGAATCCATGACTGGCCCGGCACGCAGACGCGCGGCTGCCATAATGTGCCGAATATGTACAGAGCCTGCGCCGCCGCGCGCGATCTGCTCAAGGCGATGGGGAATGTCTTTGATATTGAGCAGGGGCTGCCTGAGGATCTGTGCTTCTATCGCGCGGGGCAGGTTGTCTTTTATTCGGTCACGCGTGAGGAAATGGCGTTTGTCGCGGCTGATCTGGCTGAGAAAGGGCGGTTCGCGGCGTATCGATGACGCGGATTTCGCCGCAGCACACTTGCGCGCTCAAGTTCCGCATTGCTCAAAGCCTGTTTTCAAATTAGTGCAAATGAATCATGTGAAAAAAGCCGCGGTGCGTTGCTGCATCGCGGCTTTAGAGTATCAAAAAAACGATTGGCCGCCAGCGCTCGCAAGCAGCCGCTGTTCCGGTTCGCGGGTAAAGCGCTGCGGCTTTGTCGTCACCCTTCCGTCAGTATGCGCTGATTTTTGCCGTTTTTGACAAGCGGGGCGCTTCCATAAGCGTACACGCTTTCTTTTCTGCCTTTCCTTCATATACAAAGCCGCGGTGCGTTGCTGCATCGCGGCTTTTCGCGCGTGAACGAACGGAAATGGGAGATAATGAATCTCGCGTGCGAATGAAAGCGACGCTAATCGGCGCTTTTCTGCTGTTCCAATGCGGTGAAAAACGCGTCGACGTCGGCGCCGGGAAGCGACTCGCACTCCAGCAGCTTCTGCGCGAGCGCCGTAAGCCATCCGGCGTGATCGGACAAAAGCGCCGTGACAGCCTGATAGCAGTCGGCCAGCAGGCGCGCGGTGAGCGCGGAGGCGTCGGCGGAGGACGCGCCCGTGCTCCGCGACAGCGCCCTCAGCGACACGGCGGGATGGCCGACCAGCCCCAGATCGAGCGTCATGGCCGCGGCCAGCTCGGTCGCCTGAGACAGATCGTTCGCCGCGCCGGCGGTCAGATCGGCTCGACTGGGAGAAAGGAGCTGCTCTGCGGCGCGCCCGGCCAGCAGCACTTGCAGCTGAGCGCTCAGGCTGTTCAGCGTGGGCAGCGCGCGCTCCTCGGGCACTGTGAGATTGTAGCCCGCCGCGCCGCCCGATGCGGGCAGTATGCTGACGCGCTCGATGCGGTGCTTCGGCTGGAGCAGCCGGCAGGCCACGGCGTGACCGGCCTCGTGCAGCGCGATGACGGCCAGCTCGTCGCGCGCGGCGGTGATGCGGCCGTCCTCTCCGGCGACGGCGGCGACGAACGCGGCGTGGAGATCGCCCTCGGTGATGACGGCGCTTCCGCGCCGGGCCGCGCGTATGGCCGCCGAGTTGACCATGCTCTCGAGCGACGCGCCGCTGAAGCGCACCGTGTCGGCGGCCAGACGGCCGAGGTCGACGTTTTCATCGAGCGGCTTGGAACGGCAGTGCAGCTTTAATATGTCCAGCCGCTGCGCGCGGTCGGGCAGTCCCACCTCGATGCGCGCGTCGAAGCGGCCGGGGCGGGTGAGCGCCGGGTCGAGCGTGTCCACGCGGTTGGTGGCGGCCAGCACGATCACGCCGCTGTTTGGCGAAAAGCCGGACATCTCGCTCAGGAGCGCGTTCAGCGTGCGGTCGCTTTCCTCGCTGCCGGCCGCATTGTCGCGGCGCCTGCCGATGGCGTCGATTTCATCGATGAATATGACGGCGCGCCCTGCCTTGGCGGCCTTCGAGAACAGCTCGCGCACGCGCGCCGCACCCACGCCGACGTACATTTCCACAAAGTCTGAGCCGCTGAGCGAGAAGAACGGGACGTGCGCCTCGCCGGCCAGAGCGCGCGCCATGAGCGTCTTGCCGGTGCCGGGCGGGCCGTAGAGCAGCACGCCGCGCGGCAGACGCGCCCCCAGCGCCGCGTATTTCTCGGGACGCGCCAGATAGTCGGCCAGCTCGCGCAGCCGGTCCATGGCGATATCATTGGCGGCCACGTCGTTAAACGTCGTCTCAGACGCGGCGAGACGCGCTCTATTGAAGCGCGCAAAGCCGCTCGTGCCCCGCGCCCGCTCGCGGCGAAACAGCGCGCCCCAGGCGATCATATAGCCGATGAGCGCCGTCAGAACAATCCGCGCGGCCTGTGTCTGATGCAGAATCAGCAGCGCGGCGGCCGCGGCGCCCAGTGCGAGCGCGATCGATGCAAAGATCATGCCTCGTCTGTTCACGGTCATTCCTCCATTGATGGGATGTATTTATTATAGTAATAATCGAGTGCGCTGTCCACGAACAACTTCTGGCAGTTTTGCGGGCGCGCGCTTCGGACATACTGGAGGAAAAGGATGTGAACGGCATGAAAAAGAGGCTCTGCGTCATAGTGGGCGCATCGGCGGCGCTCCTGATCGCGGCGCTTTTGCTGCTGATCCGGCCATGGTCGTGGCAGACGCTCGATCTGGATAAGATCAGCGCGCCCGCGCAGGCCACGCTTATCTATGACAGGGACGGCAATCTCGCGGATGAACTGGGCGCGCGGCGCACGCTGCTTCATGAGGGCGGCGTGCCGGAAGTGGCGGCGCAGGCCTTCGTGGCCATTGAGGACGCGCGCTTTTACCGGCATCGCGGTGTTGATCTCTATCGCATTGGCGGCGCGCTGCTCAGCAACCTGAAAAGCGGCTCGGCGCGCGAGGGCGCGAGCACAATTACGCAGCAGCTGATCAAGCTGACGCATCTCAGCAGCGAAAAGACCATTGCGCGCAAGGCGCAGGAGGCGTATCTGGCGCTGAAGCTCGAGCGGAGGCTGAGCAAGGACGAGATACTGCGCGCCTATCTGAACACGGTCTATTTCGGCGCGGGTGCGTATGGGCTGGAGGAAGCGGCGCAGACCTATTTTTCACACCCGGCCTCCGCGCTGACGCTTGAGGAAGCGGCGCTGCTGGCGGGCATCGTCAAATCCCCCTCGGGCTACGCGCCGCACGTCAATCCCGAAAAGGCGCTCGAACGGCGCAATATTGTACTGTCTCAGATGGAAAAATGCGGCTATATTGATGAGGAAACCATGCTCGCCGCGCAGAAAGCGCCCGTGACGCTTAAAATGAAGGAGACGAGCGCGTCGGGCGGCTGGTATGTGGACGCGGTGACCGACGAGGCCTGCCGCATGCTTTCGGTGAGCGCCGATCAGCTGATGAGCGGCGGCTATCGCGTCTATACGGCGCTCGATCGCGGCCTGCAGGCCACTGCCGACGCGCTCTTTGAAGACGATGCGCTTTTCCCACCTGCCGACGAGGACGGTGCGCGCCCCGAGGCGGCCATGGCGGCGCTGGACTGCGAAACGGGTGAAGTGCTGAGCCTGTGCGGCGGACGCGATTATCGGGTGCAGCGGGGCTTTAACCGCGCGACGCAGATGAAGCGCCAGCCCGGCTCGGCGTTCAAGCCGGTGTCGGTGTATGCGGCGGCGGTTGATCTATTGGGCTGCACGCCGATTACGCTGCTCGACGACACGCCGCGCGATTATGACGGCTATACGCCCTCGAACGCATCCGGGCGCAGTCACGGCGTGGTGACGCTGCGGCAGGCGCTGGTCAAGTCGATGAATCAGGCGACGGTCAATCTGCTCGACCGCGTGGGGATAGACGCGGCGCGATTGTATGCCGGGCGCTTCGGCATTGAGCTGAGCGACGAGGACGTGAGCTATGCGCTGGGGCTGGGCGCGCTGCATGGCGGCGTTTCGCCGGCAACACTGGCGGCGGCCTACGGCGCGCTGGGCAACGGCGGCATGGCGGTTTCGCCGCACACAATACGGCGCATAGAGGATGCGCGCGGCAGGATCGTCTACGAATATAAGGCTGAAAGCAGACGAGCGATGAGCGCGCAGAGCGCCTACATGATTACCGACGTATTGCGCGATGCGGCGCGCACGGGCACGGCGCGGGCGCTCAATGACGCGGGCATTGCGGTTGCGGCGAAGACCGGCACGGTCGGCGAGACGGACGGCGGAAATCGCGACGCGTGGACGGCAGCCTATACGCCGCGCATGGCGCTGGCCGTGTGGATGGGCTATGACGATCCCGACGCACATGAGCTGCCTCGGGGCGTGACCGGCGGCAGCTTTCCGGCGCGCTGGGCGGCGGCGTATATACGCGCCAACAAGGCGGCGTTCGAGCAGCCGTTCATTCAGCCGGACGGCCTGAACAACATCATGATCGACGCGCGCTCGCTGGAGGCGGATGTGGCCGCGCCCATGCTGGCCTCGGAGGACACGCCTAATGCGTATATCCTGCGCGAAAGTCTGCCGGAGGGCGGCGTGCCCGCGCAGACGTCGAATCTGTGGACGCAGCCCAAGGCAGTCGGCACGGTGTATTCATGGACGGACGAAGGCGGCAGGACGACGGTCTCGTTCGTCGCGCCCGATTCGGTATCGGTGTGGCGGGTGATTCGGCGCTCGGATTCGGGCGAGGAAACGGAGATCGCGCGCCTGACGGGAGAAGAGGGAGCGTATCTCTCGGCGATCGATGAGGAGGGCGCGTCGGGCGCGCGCTATTATGTCGTCGCGCGTCAGAAATACTATGAGGAAGCGGGGGAGATCGTAGAATCGGACGCGTCGCCAATGTCGGAAAGCGGCGGCAGAACGCTGATCGAACGACTGCTGACCATCGCGGGCGGCATGTGACGCGCTCAAAAAAGACGGCTTTTCCGCAAAAAAAACGGTTTTTGCGAAAAGTTGCGGATGAATGGACAATCTCCATCGCCGGCGCTGTTTTGAACAAACATGGGCTGTCCTGCGGCCTTCCGTGACGGACGAGAAAGGCTCGAATTTGCCGCTTGTTCCGTTTGGGACGCGCTTTGGACGGGACGATCAAAAAGCCGCCGGCTCTGAGCGGAACTCAAAGCCGGCGGTCTGTCATGGCGTTTGATCGGGCGTAAATACGAGCAGCGCTTTATCGCCCAGACGGGCAAAATCGCGCGCGGCGGCGGGAAAGGCGGTGGTCAGGCGGGACAGCGCGTCCGCATATTCCGCTTCGGGCAGAGGGCGCAGCCGGCCGTGAAGCCGCACAAGCCCGCAGTCCAGCGTGATTGCGCATGAAAAGCGCATGAGCGATTCGCTCGCGCAGAGGATCAGCCGCTCAGGCTCGATCAGCGCGCAGACTGTGCGGGCGGTGCGGTGATTGCCCAGCCGGTCGCGCAGCGTGACGCGCTGAGAGGAGCCTAAGAGCGCGGTGAGATCCAATGGATATTCCTCCCGATAAGCTGTATCAATGCCGGCGGCGCGGGCAGCCGCTCCAAGGGCAGCTGTCGCAGCCGGACTGGCCGCGCGAGCGTATGAAGCGAACCGCGCGGCGCACGATGATCGTGAGCGCCGCGGCGGCAATCAGCGCGCCCAGCGCCCAGGCCAGAATCTGCTTCACAGCCCCAGCAACCTCCCGATATTATACACGGCGAATGTTACGATCCATGCGACGCCCAGCTGCATGACGATGCCCATGATGAAATATTTGCGGCTGTTCAGCTCGCGGCGCATGGCGGCCAGCGCGGCCACGCAGGGCGTATAGAGCAGTATGAACACGAGGAACGAATAGGCCTGAAGCGGCGTGAAGGCGTTCGCGATGGCCAGTGTCAGCGCGCCCGAGTCGGCGGCGGCGTAGAGCACCTGCAATGTGGAAACGACGGCCTCCTTGGCGATCAGCCCGGAGAGCAGCGCCACGCTCTTTTTCCATTCGCCGAAGCCCAGCGGCTTAAATATCGGCGCAATGAACATGCCCAGCCGGCCGAACAGGCTCTCCTCGCTGTCGGCCACCATGTGGAGCGTCGGACTGAAGCTCTGCAAAAACCAGATCAGCACGCTCATGGCGAATATCAGCGTGCCGGCGCGGGTGAGGAAATCCTTGGCGCGATCCCACAGGCGGCGCAGCACGCTCGTGGGCGCGGGCACGCGGTATTGCGGCAGCTCCATCAGGAACGGCGTGTCGCCCTCGCGGAAAACCGTCCTGCGCAGTATCGCGCCGCAGACAATCATGATCAGTATGCCCAGCAGATAGAGCGAGAACACGACCAGCCCCTTGTTTCGCGCGAAGAACGCCGCGCCGAAAAGGCCGTAGACCGGCAGGCGCGCGCCGCAGCTCATATAGGGCGTGAGCAGTATGGTCATGCGCTTGTCGCGCTCGTTTTCCACGCCGCGCGCGGCGATGACGGCCGTCGTGGTGCAGCCGAAGCCCATCAGCATGGGGATAAAGCTGCGCCCGGACAGCCCCAGCCGGCGCAGCGGCCTGTCGGTGATGAAGGCCGCGCGGGACATGTAGCCGCTGTCTTCCAGTATCGAGAGGAAGAGGAATATGAGCAGTATCTGCGGCAGGAACACCAGCACGCCGCCCACGCCGGCGATGACGCCGTTCGATACCAGCGAGGACAGCCATGCGGGCGCCTCCAGCCAGCTCATGAGCGACTTTGCGCCCGCGCCGATCACGTCGTTCACCAGCGTCTCCATAAGGCCGGTCAGGAACGTGCCGATCGGGCCGAACGTCACCCAGAACATCACCGCCAGCACGATGAAAAACAGCGGGAAGGCGAGATATTTGTTCGTGACGATGCGATCAATGGCGGCCGTGGTCTTGCCGTAGTCATCGGAGTTGAAGCGGGAGTGCGAATCGGCAATCAGCCTTTCCACCGCCCCGTAGCGCGCGGAGACGACCAGCGTCAGACTGTCTATTTCGGGGTAGGTCTGGCGGCCGTTCTCCTCGTAATCCGCGATGATTTCGTCGATACGCGCTTTCTGATCGGCGCTCAGGAGCGCGTTTTCCATAATATCCCGGTCGCGCTCGAGCATCTTGACGGCCACCCAGGCGGTGGGCGGCGCGTTGTCGACGTCGCCCTCGTCGGTATAGCCGCCGATGTGGCGGTGCTGCGCCGTGGCGGCATGGTCGTCGTCGCGGTGCAGCTCGTTGCGATGCGCGGCGTGCTCGGGCTCGTCGAACACGGAGTGCGCGTCGCCGCCGCCCAGCGCCTGCGTAATGCGCAGTATCGCCCTGCGCGTCGCCTCGTCGTAGAGCTTTTCGGGCATGGGCACGATCTGATCGTGCGCCTGCTGATGAATGGCGTCAAACAATTCGTCGAAGCCCTCGCGCCGCTTGGCGGAAATCGGCACGACCGGTATGCCCAGAAGCGCGCTCAGGCGCTTTGCGTCGATGAAGCCGCCGCGCCGCTTGACCTCGTCCATCTGATTGAGCGCGATGACCATGGGCCGCTCGAGCTCCATCAGCTGAAGCGTGAAATAGAGGTTGCGCTCTATGCTGGTCGCGTCGACGATGTTGAGCACGATGTCGGGATGATGCTGCGCGATGAAATGGCGCGTTATGTCCTCCTCGATGCTGTAGGGCGAGAGCGAGTACACGCCGGGCAGATCGACAAGCAGCGCCTCGTCGTCGCGCAGGCGAAAGCGCGCCTCCTTGCGCTCGACGGTGACGCCCGGCCAGTTGCCGACATACTGATTGGAACCAGTCAGCGCGTTGAACAGCGTGGTTTTGCCGCTGTTCGGATTGCCGGCCAGAGCGATTGTGATATTCATGGAAATCATCCTTTCATTCGAACGCGTCTCAAAAGTGTGCGCAGAATCCCGGACGCGCCGCGAAAAAAACGCGGGGAGCGTGCGGCTCTGTTTTGAAACGCGCGTATGGCGGCGGGTTATTTGTCGGGCGTGACCAGGATTTTTGAAGCGTCGTCGGCGCGCAGCGTCAGCTCGTAGCCGCGCAGGCGAATCTCTATGGGATCGCCCAGCGGGGCGCGCTTCGTGACGGTGACGCGCGTGCCGGGGGTCAGCCCCATTTCGATCAGGCGGCGGTGCAGCTTACCCTCCACGCCCACGATCATGACGGTTCCGCTTTCGCCGTTTTTGAGCGACGGAATGCCTATAAAGCTGTTTGGCATGAGACTCTCTCCTCATAAAGTTTCACAGTACTAACTCTCCACGACTCTAAAGAATATATGATTTTGGCCGGAATGTCAATGATAAAATGGCATCTTCCGCAAAAAGATTTGGCGTATATGGCGACGTCTGAATCAGGGACGGCCGACAGATGAATCGCTCATAAGCATTATTTGGCGAATCACTTGTAGAATATGGAAAAGCGTGTTATAATAGCGGCATGGAACAGAGATTCCGCAGTCAACATGACAGGAGGACGAAGCAATGATTTCAAAAGCGGCGGCCGAGCACGTATTGGCTGAAGCGATGCGCACAGGCGGCGACTTCGCCGAGCTGTTTCTGGAGGATACGCGGCGGGCGAACATGGCGCTTGCCAACGGCACGATCGACGACGCTGTGACCGGGCGCAATCACGGCGCGGGCGTTCGCGTCTATCACGGACTGGAGAGCGTCTATGTCCACACCAACGACACGTCTGAAAGCGGCCTTGTGAAGGCGGCGCGTCAGGCGGCTTCGGCGATGGGCGATGCGGCGGCCGCACGCGACATTGCGCTGACCGGCTCCATTGCGCGCAACATACACGCCATCGAGCGCATGCCCATGGACGTGAGCGGCGCGGAGCGCGCCCGTCTGGCGCACGAGGCCTATCTCGCGGCCAAGGACTATGACAAGGACGTCAAGCAGGTGCGCGTGATGCTCTTCAGCTGGGACACCGACGTGACCATCGCCAACAGCGAGGGCCTGTTCGTGTCCGACAAGCGCGTCTACACCCGCATGGGCGTGACGGCCGTGGCCAGCGACGGCACGGAGAATCAGACCGGCTTCAACGGCCCGGGCGCGATGATGGGCTATGAGCTGTTCAAGAATCGCGTGGACGTCGCCGAGGCGGCGCGCGAGGCGGCCAGAACCGCCGTCACCATGCTGCACGCCGACAAGTGCCCGGCGGGCATCATGCCTGTGATCATAGACAACGGCTTCGGCGGCGTGATCTTCCACGAGGCCTGCGGCCATTCGCTCGAGGCCACGCAGGTGGCGCTGGGCAACAGCGAATTCTGCGGCAAACTGGGCCAGCAGATCGCCTCTCCCATCGTGACCGCCATAGACGACGGCACAATGCCCAACGAGTGGGGCTCGATCAACATCGACGACGAGGGCACGCCCACAACGCGCCTTGTGCTGATTGAAAACGGCGTTCTGAAGAACTACATGATCGACCGGCTCAACGGCCGCCGCATGGGCATGCCGTCCACCGGCAATGCGCGCCGTCAGGATTACACATTCGCGCCGACCTCCCGCATGCGCAATACGTTCATCGCCCCCGGCAGCGACGAAAACGACGAAATCATCGCCACCGCCGGCGACGCGCTTTACGCCAAAAAGATGGGCGGCGGCTCGGTCAATCCCGCCACGGGCGAGTTCAACTTCGCCGTCATGGAGGGCTATCTGATCCGCGGCGGCAGGATCGATCGGCCGGTTCGCGGCGCGACGCTGGTCGGCAAGGGCAGCGAGATCCTCAAGAAGATCGACCGCGTGGGCAAGGACATGAAGATGGGGCAGGGCATGTGCGGCTCGATGAGCGGCTCGGTGCCCACCAACGTGGGTCAGCCCATGATTCGCGTCACCGACATCACCGTCGGCGGGCAGTAAGGAGGCACACGCGCTATGGAATTGAATGTTTTTATCAAAAAGCTCTTTGAAGCGGCGAAGGACGCGGGCTTTGAAGCCGCCGAGGCCACCTGCATGAGCGGCGATTCCTTCTCCGTGGATGTGAAGGACGGCAATATACTGGACTACAGCGTCAGCTCCAGCATGGGGCTGGGCTTCCGCGCGCTGGTGAACGGCAAGATGGGCTATGCCAGCACGCAGGTGCTGGACGACGAGGCGCTCGAATTGCTCATTCACGGCGCGGCTGAGAACGCGGCGCTCATCGAGAATGAGGACGAGCAGTTCATATTCGCGGGCAGCGCGTCCTATCCCGAAATTTCCGCCTATAACGCGGCGATCGATCAGGTGACAGCCGCCGACAAGATCGACCTGGCGCGCAGACTGGAAAAGGCCTGCGTGTCGATCGATCCGCGCGTCAAGGCCTGCCAGATGGTCGAGGTGTTCAGCATGGCGAGCGAAAAGCGCATCGTCAATTCCCGCGGGCTGGACGTGTCCTTCCGCGAGAACGCCATGGGGCTGTATGCCGGCGTGATCGCGCAGGACGGCGAAGAGGTCGCGTCGGGCGGCGCGGTGCGCTTCGCCCGCGATCCCGCGAAACTGGATATTGAGGACGCAGCGCGCGAGGCCGTGGCCGACGCTGTGGCCGGGCTGCACGCCGACAAGGTGCAGTCGGGCGAATACAAGGTCGTGCTGCACCGCGACGTGGCCGGCTCGATACTGAGCACGTTTGATTCGGTGTTCAGCGCGGACATGGCGCAGAAGGGCATGTCCCTGCTCAAGGGACGCGAGGGCGAGGTCATCGGCAGCGAGGCGCTGACCATATTGGACGATCCGCTCAATCCCGCATCTCCCGCGGCGACGCCCTTCGACGGCGAAGGCGTGGCGACCAGCCGGCTGGCCATCGTCGAAAACGGCAAGCTCAACACGCTGCTGCACAACCTCAAGACGGCGAAAAAGCAGGGCGTTGAGACCACCGGCAACGCGTCGAAGCCCTCCTATGCGTCGCCTGTGGGCGTTGCGCCGCACTCCATGCAGATCAAGCCCTCTGAATTGACGCGCGACGATCTGCTCAAAATGGCGGACGGCGGCGTGTTCATCACCGAGGTGCAGGGGCTTCATTCCGGCGCGAACCAGATCAGCGGCGATTTCTCGCTGGGTGCGCGCGGCTTCATGATCGAGGATGGCAAGATCGGCCGTCCCGTCAGCCAGATCACCGTGGCGGGCAATTTCTTCGATCTGATGAAGAATGTGACCGCCGTGGCGAACAACCTTGAGTTCGGCTTCTCATCGACCGCCTCGCCCGATCTTCTGATCGGCAAGCTGGCCGTGGCTGGAAAGTAATATTCGCTTCACATAAAAAAGGGGCTGTTGCAGAAGACTCAAACCTGCAATAGCCCTTTTCTCCTATGGACAGGGGTTGAAACCGCCGGACAAACGCGCTGCCGGTATGCGCTTGGGACGGCGCGCTTTCATCTGCGAGAAGGGCGCGAAAGCGCCGAAATAAAGGCGGAAAGATCTGAAAAAATGGAATTTGGGCGGCGCTGCGCAGCGTCCGATCCTTACAGGCGGGAGGCGACGTGGCGGTAATCGCTGGGCTGTCCGCCGGCGTATTTTTTGAATATGCGCCGGAAGTAGGCGGGCGATGAAAAGTTGAGCTGCTCGGCGATGTCCTCAATGCTCATCTGCGCATTGGGCAGCATCTCTATGGCGCGGCGTATGCGCTCGCGGTTCTTGTATTCGATGGGCGATGTGCCGGTGACCTCGCGAAAGCAGTGATACAGCCGAGATTCGCTCAAGCCGCACTTGCGCGCGACGTCGGCGACGGAGAATTCCTCTGTGCAGTGCGCTTCGATGTAGAAGAGCGCCGTCTCGATCGCGTCCTGAACGGGCGGCACGTCTTCGCGCGCCATGACGTCGCTCATGCGGCTGTACAGGCCGAGCGCCGCGGCGAGCGCCGCCAGATTGCGGGAGGGCGTCTCATAATCGGAAAGCAGCCTTTTGAAAAAAGCGGGATAATCCTCCGTGCGCGGCAGCGTCTGGAAGTAGAACGGCTCGGGCTCGCCGGCCAGCAGACGCGCGCCGTAGCGCTCGATGGCGCGATACTGAAAGTTGAAATACAGCGCGATGCACTCGGCCCTGTCGCGCCAGTGGGAAGAATACCGCCGGCGATGCGGGAAATACACCAGATCGCCGCCGCGCGCCTCGATGGAGCGCCCGCCCGCGTCGATGCGCAGGCTTCCCCGCAGCAGGCAGCACAGGCTGCACTGGCTCAGGCCAAGCCGGTTGTCTATGTCGGCCGGCGCATCGTGTTTGAAGTGCGTGACATAAAAGTATACGGGTGAGGCCAGCATATATGTCGATTCGCTCTGCATGGCGTGTCCTCCGAAGGCAGGATTGTGTCCATTTGCTGGCTATAGTATAGCGCGCCCGGGCGGCGCTGTCAACCGATCGCGGCGCAAACGACGCCGGACGGGCGTTGAAAATTCCTGAGATATTGAACGCAGGCGAAAGGAGAGCGGGCTTGTGATTGAATACACCGACATAGCTGGCCGGATGTGCGGCGTGATGGCGGGCGAAAAGCCGCGCGCGCTGCTGTTTCTCTGCTGCGGGCCGGAACCGGAGGAGCTGCTGGAATCGCTGCGGCCTCTCTGTCCGGCGCTGAATGAGGCGGCGCTGCTCTTTCCAAAGGGCGTAGAGTGGGATCGCGATTACGCGCCGTGGCCGTCGGACGAGCTTCACGGGCGGCCGATTGGCGGCGGCGGCGCGGCGCTCTATCGCGAGACGGTCGATGTGCTGCTGCCCGCGATGAAAGCGCGCTTTGACAGCGTTGAGCATGTCGGCGTGATCGGCTATTCGCTGGGCGGTTTGTTTGCGCTCTATGCCGCCTCGCAGAGCGATTCGCCGTTCGACCGCGCGGCCAGCGTTTCCGGCGCGCTGTGGTATGAGAGATTTGCCGATTATGCGGCGGACGCGCCCTTTCCGAGGCTTTCGCGGGCGTATCTCTCGCTGGGGCGCAGGGAAGCGGGGCGCGGGCGTGGGCCTATGGGGCGCGTGGATGTGGCCACGCAGCGCATTGCGGGCGCTCTTGCGGCGCGTCTGGACAATGAAAACGTTCTGTTCGAATGGAACAACGGCGGCCACTTTTTCGAAATCCCGCAGCGCATCGGCCGGGCAATCACATGGCTGTGTAAACTGTAACGTGAATAGTTGACACGACGCCCCGGCTGTGCTATGATAAGGGCATCAACTGATGTGAGAGGGTGCTTTTTCGTTGAACAATGTCAAGGGGCTCAAGGGCATGATACTGTGCGCGCTGTTCGCGGCGCTGATGGCGGTCTGCTCGTGGATCACAATTCCCTATGTGGTGCCGTTCACCATGCAGACGTTTGCTGTGTTCGTCGCGCTGGATCTGCTGGGCTGGCGCGGCACGCTGATCACCGTGCTGGTGTATATGGCGCTGGGCGCGGTCGGACTGCCGGTGTTCTCGGGCTTTTCGGGCGGCGTCAGCCATCTGATCGGGCCGACGGGCGGCTATATCGTGGGCTTTGCGGCGATGGCTGCGGTGTACGGCCTGACGGTTCACTTTGCGGGCGAGAGCAGGAAGGCGAAGATACTCGGCATGGTGCTGGGGCTCATCACCTGCTATGCGTTCGGCACGGTCTGGTTTGTGCTCGTCTATTCGGCGCAGAAGGGGGCTGTGAGCGTGCTCTCGGCGCTGTCGTGGTGCGTTTTCCCGTATATTCTGCCCGATCTGGTCAAGATGGCGCTGGCGTTTTTGCTGAGCGAGCGCGTCGCCAAATCGCTGAAAAATCGATAAGCTCAAAAAGAGCCGCCCGTTCTCTTCAAAGCTGAGGAGAGCGGGCGGCCTTCGTATGCGCGCTTATTCGCTGCGCAGCGCAATGACGGGATCCTTGCGCGCGGCGATGCCGGAGGGAATCAGGCCGGCGATGTAGGTCAGCAGCATGCTGATGAGCACCAGCGTCACCGCGCCCGTCACGGGCAGAGCGGCGTTGAGTATGCCGATGCCGGTGACGGCGTGCAGTATCGTGTTGATCGGTATGGTCAGCAGCAGCGTAACGCCGATGCCGATCAGACCGGCGATGAAGCCGACGGCCAGCGTCTCGGCGTTGAACACGCGGCCGACGTCCCGTCTGGAGGCGCCGATGGCGCGCAGTATGCCGATTTCACGCGTGCGCTCCAGCACGGAGATGTATGTGATGATGCCGATCATGATCGAGGACACCACCAGCGATATGGCCACAAAGGCGATCAGCACATAGCTTATGGCGTTGATGATCGTGCTCACGGAGGACATCATCAGCGCGACATAGTCGGTGTAGGTGATGCGGTGCTCCTCGTCGGATTGATCGTTGTATTCGTCGATCAACTCGGCGAGCGCGTCCTTGTCGGCGAAGTTCGACGCATAGATGTTGATGCCGGTGGGCGAATCGGGATCGACATAGCCCAGGAGCGCCAGATTGTCCTCATAGGTCGAATCGGACTGCGCTGCGGGCATATAATCGTCATAGTACGCGGCGGCCTGCTCGTCCGTGAACGTCATATTGTCCAGCGCGGCGGCAAGCGCATCGTCGCTCTGCGCGTCCAGCTGAGACTTGACCTGCTCGACATACCGCTCGGTCATCATGGCGGTCAGCGCCTGCACGATGTAGGCCTGTCGGGTTTCGTCGTCCATTTCGTCAAGGTAGCTCTGAACGGTCTTTTCATCCGCGCCGGTCTGCTGTGAAAAGGCCTTGAGCAGCATGGCGTTGAGCGTGCCTTCATCGGTCGAAGCCATGTACTGCTGAACCGACTGATTGATCGCGTCGTCGTCGGGAATGAGCGCAATGTCCCTGTACAGAGCGGCCTTGCCCGCAGCGTCGAGAGAAGCGATGTAGTCCTTAAAGCGCTGCGCCTTTTCAGCGCCGCTCAGATCGCTGGCGATTTCGAAGGGCAGGCCGGTCAGCGCGTCGGTGTCGGGATTGTCCAGCTGCTTTTTGATGAGCGCGCTCTGCTCGGATTTTTCGATGATCTCGTCGGTCAGCGCCGATGTGTAGCCGATTGCGCCGCCCATCATGGAGGCCACAGCGTCCTCGCTGGCGCGGATTACGCCGACCACATTCAGCTCGATTGCCCTGTCGCTGTCGTAGAGGAATTCAAGGCCGGTCTGCGTGGCGGAAAGGTCGACGAAGCGGCCGTCGGCCTGCTCCTGCCAGCTGTCGGCGGGCAGTATATAGCGGAAGCTGATGTCGCACAGCTCGTCGTACGACCAGGATGTGACCATATCGCCCGTATCCACGCCCGCGCCGGTCGCGTCGCCCATCATGGAGGCCATCAGCTCGTCGCCTGTGCGCAGCCCGAGGGCGTAGAGCGTCATGTCGGTCAGCTGGTTGTTCTTGTCGACCGCAAGCACGACCTCATTGGCCGATTCGGGCCAGCGGCCGCTGAGCAGATCGTACTGCTCGTAGAGCAGGGGATTGATCAGCTCGCCGTTTTCGCCGTCGAGCAGCTGCTCCCAGATCTGATAGGTGCGCATGGCGTTCGAGGCGCTGGCGGGCATGCTCATGCCGGCCGATTCGTACATCGACTGGAACAGCGCCTTTACGTCGCTCTTGACGATCTCGCCGTTTTTGTCGCGCGTGTAGATGTTCAGATTTACGTCGTAGGCATATTGTATGCTGCTGGCGTGCTCTGCGAAGGCCGGCGTCTTAGCGATGTAGTCGCGGAAGGCGGCGAGGTTGTTCTGCGTGTATTCGGCGTTGTTCATGCTGTCCATCAGATCGGACATGACGCTGCTGGCATGGACGCGGCCGTCGTCCTGCGCCGCGTCGCCGCCGTTGTGCACGTTCATGAGCGATGTGACCATCGCCGACATATCCAGCGATTCGCGCTCGAGCGTGATGGGGTAGCTGGAGAGCGTGTCCTCCTGTACGCGGTCGATGTAGTTCTGAACGCCGTTGGATACGGACAGTATCAGCGCGATGCCGATGATGCCGATCGAGCCGGCGAATGCGGTCAAAAACGTGCGCGCCTTTTTCGTCATGAGGTTGTTGAAGGAGAGCGAGAGCGCCGTGAAGAAGGACATGGAGGTCTTTCTGTTCATGAGGCGCTGCCTTTTCTGCTCCGCCTTGGTGAGCGCGGGCGCTTCCTCTTCAATATGATAGGGCGCGGAATCGTCCACGAGGCGGCCGTCCAGCACGCGGATGATGCGCGTGGAGTATTTTTCAGCCAGATCGGGGTTGTGCGTGACCATGATGACCAGACGATCCTTGGCGATCTCCTTGAGCAGCTCCATGATCTGCACCGACGTGGCCGAATCCAGCGCGCCGGTCGGCTCGTCGGCCAGCAGAATTTCGGGATCGTTGACCAGCGCCCGCGCGATGGCGACGCGCTGCATCTGTCCGCCGGACATCTGATTGGGCTTTTTGCGCAGCTGATCGCCCAGACCGACCTTTTCGAGCGCCTCGATTGCGCGGCGGCGGCGCTCGCCCTTGCCGACGCCCGAGAGCGTCAGCGCCAGCTCGACATTGGACAGCACGCTCTGGTGCGATATGAGGTTGTAGCTCTGAAAGACGAAGCCCACGGAATGGTTGCGGTAGCTGTCCCAGTCGGCGGCGTTGAAATCGCGCGTCGAGCGGCCCTTTATGATCAGATCGCCGCTGGTGTACTGATCCAGTCCGCCGATGATGTTGAGCAGCGTGGTCTTGCCGCAGCCGGAGGGGCCGAGGATCGAGACAAATTCACTCTTGCGAAAATCAATGCTGACGCCGTTGAGCGCGGCGACCGGCGTGTCGCCGGCCTGATAGGTTTTGACGATGTTTTTTAAGCTGAGCATTTGCGTGTCCTTTCGATAACAGCGCTCCAATACAACGCATGTTATTATGCGCGCTCTGCGTGGACAGGATATGTCGGATCATTTGGCTTCACGTTAAAAGAAAAGCGGAACGCGCCGTGAAGCGCATTCCGCAGAAGCGATGATTTATTTGTCTGTGCCGGGCAGGGGAATGTGATCGAGCGAGACGACCGGTATGCCCTTGTATTCGGTGCGGGGCGTGCCTTCGGTCAGAGCGCAGGCGATGACGGCGATTTCAATGCCGATTTCCTTGGCCAGCGCCAGCACGGCGTCGATCGTGCCGCCGGTGGACACCACATCGTCGAGGAAGCAGAGCTTTTTGCCGACGAAGGCCTCGTATTTTTCACGGCCGATCCACAACTCCTGCTTGCCGTGCGTGGTGATCGACTGCACGGACACGCCCTTGGGATCGATCATGAAGCTCTTGCGGCTCTTGCGCAGCTCGAGATATTTGGGATAATCGGTGCAGACCGCCTGAGTCAGGCCGCAGGACTTGGTCTGCACAGTCACGAAGCCGTCGAAATCGTAGTCGGCGAGCTTTTTTCTGAGCGACTCGGCCGCGGCGCGGTTCCAGGCCGCCTCGCCGGTCATGTCGAATGAATAGATGCGGAAGCCGTCTCCGATGTCGAGCAGAGGAAGATCTACGGGACAGTCGGCGGAGAGGTATACGCGATGGGTTTCAGGCCATTTGTTCTGCATGACTTTTTCTCCTTAAGCCAGACCGACGTACATACCCAGATAGCGCACGAGAATGCCGGCGACCATGCCCAGGAAGGGATTCTTCGACCAGGCGGTCACGCCCAGAGCGATGTAGCCGCTCATGGAATTGTCGCAGGTGGTCACGGTGGACAGATTGGGCGCGAATGTCATCAGCAGGCCGATGATGAACAGGAAGCCGGAGATGCTCTGCGAGGGCAGATAGCGGCCGAGGCGGCTGACCAGACCCAGCAGCACGAGTATGCCGGTGACCAGCATGAACACCACGCCGCAGGCGACCGGCCAGGGCGCGCCGGCGGTACCGGAGATGATGGCCTCGATGGGCGGGCCGCCGAAGATCGCGCTGGGAATATCGGCGAGGGAGTTGATGATGGAGAGATGGTCAAAATTCTGAGTGGTGCCGGCGATGCTCGCGGTGATGCCGCCGAAGGAAATGTTCGCGCCGATGTTGAGCATGATCAGGCTCAGCGCGCCGAAGACGACGGTCAGATTGAGCGTGGGCTTGATGATTTTGAAGTCGCTCCAGTATTCCTTTTTCCAGAAGCGCCATTCGGTGCTCATTTCGATCGACTCGCGGCCTTCCTCAACCAGCGCGCTCATGTCTACGCGGCGCTTCTGGATGAAGAGGAAATCGATCGTGGAGACGGCCACGGAGATGAATATCGTCCAGACAACCTTGTTGGGGCTGTTCAGGAAGAGGGCATAGGCGATGAAGGCCGAGACGACCGACACCAGCGTGATGCGCTTCTCCTGGCCGAACATATCCCAGGTGACGCCCGCCAGAATCAGGCCGACACCGCTCATCATGCCGGCCACGACGGCTTCGCCGGCAAAGTCGGCGATCTTCGTCACGCCGCCGCACAGGCCGAGGATGATCATCAGCAGGGCGGCCAGCAGCACGGAGCTGACGTTGTTGCGCAGATCCTTCTTAACGCTGGCGACTGTGATGGTTTCGGCCTGACCCGATATGGGTGTGACCGAGCCGGTGAGCAGATTGCCGATTGCGCCGACCAGATAGGCGAAGCCGGCGGGCTTCAGGGCAAAGCCGCGCGCCTGCGCGTAGAGCAGCTGCGGAACGCCGTTGATGATTACGGCGACGACAGCCAGTATGAACGGGCCGATGTTGCTGAGGAATTCCAAAGTACGTCACCCTTTCGTCAAAATTCAAACACAGTATACCATGGAAAACGGCTTCTGACAACCCTGTTTCCGAATAAAACGACGTTAATGTACGTCAATGTTCATTAAACTGTGGTTAATCAACCGATAAATGGCGAATTAAACGCCGAAATGCGGCGCAAAAATGACGGCAAACGAACAATGAGTGTCAAAATATAATGAATCGCCAAAAAAAGTACGAACGATGCCGAAGGGCGACCGCGTTCGCGAAAACGGGAGGATCGTGTCCGTTGTTTGGCAGTATTATGTATCGCGGGACAGAAGGCTCAGGCTCTATAATAATGCATGGGGAAAACCGCAGAGCGGAGGGAGTGATTCTATGCAGACATGGGAGATCGTGTTCACGAAGAAGGACACAGCCGAGCTGCTTAAGGGCGAGACCGGCGAACTGGGCGCGAAGGACGTGCTGGTCAAACTGGTCTATTCGACAATCAGCAGCGGCACGGAGCGCGCCAATCTGACCGGCGAGGTCAATGTGAGCATCTATTCGGTGGATAAGGAAGCGCATTTCCCGCGGCGGCTGGGCTATTGCTCTTCGGGCGTGGTCGTCGAGGTCGGAAGCGACGTCAGGAGCGTTGTGCCGGGCGACCGCGTGGCGCTGTCATGGGGCACGCACAGCCAGTACAAGATATTGAACGAGAAGGAAGTTCATAAAATCGAAAGCGACAACGTCGATTTTCAGGATGCGGCGCTGGCGCTGATCGCCACATTTCCGCTGGGCGCAATCCGCAAGTGCAGCCTTGAAATCGGCGAAGCGGCGCTGGTCATGGGACAGGGCATACTGGGACAGATCGCGGTGAAGCTGCTGCGCGCGGCGGGCGCCGTGCCGGTGATCGCCGTCGATCCTGTGCCCCGGAAGCGGGAGCGCGCGCTGGAAATCGGCGCGGACTATGCGCTCGATCCGTTCGATCCCGAGTTCGTGAAAAAGGCGAAGGCGCTGAGCCGCGGCGGCGTGAATGTGGCCATCGAGGTGACCGGACTCGGGCAGGGGCTCGATCAGGCGCTGGACGTGATGGCGCCCATGGGGCGTGTGGCGCTGCTGGGCTGCACGCGCCGTTCGGACTTTACGATCGACTATTATCACAAGGTACACGGCCCGGGCATACAGCTCTTCGGCGCACACACGCAGGCGCGCCCCAAGGTTGAATCCTATCCCGGCCACTGGACGCATCACGACGACATAATGGCCGTGCTGCGCCTGATTGAGCTGGGGCGGTTTGATCTGAAGAGCCTGGTCGAGGAGGTTCATTCGCCGCAGGAGGCGGGCGCGGTCTATCACCGTCTGGCGACGGAAAAGAGCTTCCCGGTGGTTCAGTTTGACTGGAGGGAACTTAAATGAAGAGAGTCAGAATTGCTCAGATCGGCACGGGACATGACCATGCGATCGCGACGTTTCGCAGCGTCATGGCGCATCCGGAAGCGCTCGAGCTGGTCGGCGTGGCGGAGCCGAATCCGCAGCGCGTGAAGGATCTCTATCCGGATGCGCCGCACTGCACGGTGGACGAGCTGCTGGCCATGGACGATCTGGACGCGGTCGCCGTTGAGACCGAGGAAAGCCTGTCCACAGAGTACGCGCAGCTGTTCGCGGACAGGGGGATCGCCATCCATCTGGACAAGCCGGGCGCGCAGAATCTCGAGACGTTCACGAAGCTGATCGAGACGGTCAAGGCGAAAAATCTGCCCTTCCAGATGGGCTATATGTACCGCTATAACCCGATGATCCGCGAAGCGCTGGATATGGCGAAGAGCGGCGAGCTGGGCGAAATCTTCTCGGTCGAGGCGCAGATGAGCGTCTGCCATGACCCCGCGAAACGGGCGTGGCTGGGGCAGTTCAGGGGCGGCATGCTGTATTTTCTGGGCTGCCATCTGATCGATCTGGTCTATCAGATTCAGGGCGAGCCGGATGAAATCATTCCCATGAATATGTCCACTGGCATCGATTGCGGCGGCGCGGAGGACTACGGCTTTGCCGTCATGAAGTACAAAAATGGCGTGTCGTTCGTCAAGTCCTGCGCGACGGAATACGGCGGCTATCGTCGCCGGCAGATCGTCATATGCGGCAGCAGGGGCTCGATCGAAATCAAGCCCACCGAGATCAACGTGGCCGGGCCGGGGCAGCGCGTCCGCACGACCGAGCATCTGACGCTGCAAAAGAACGGCGCGCAGGCGTTTTGCGACTGCGCAACAGCGCACGAAATCATCGTCGACCGCTATGACAACATGATGCTCAGCTTTGCCCGCAATGTGCTGGGCGAGGAGAAACCGCTCTGCACGCCCGATTATGAGCTGGCGCTGTTCAAGCTCATACTGAAGTGCTGCGGCGCGCTCTGACACGGTAAATACAGACTTTGGTCGCTAATGTTGAAATTAGACCAAAGTCTGTATTACGCGGAATGTGGAACGCATTTCCGCTGAAAAACAGATGATTGCCGAAGCGGGAAAGCGGAAACTGCAAGAAAACAGACTGCGGTCTTAAAGCGACTGATCCTCGGAAATCAGTGACGGCACGGAACGCAAAAAAACAGACGTCGGTCCATTTTGCTGGAGCGGCGTCTGTTTTTTCTCACCACTGGTCTTTTCCGGGATGCTCATCGCGTTCGCGGGCGACCGGATCGTCGGGGGCGGGCGTTTCCTCGTCGGTCTGAGCGCCTTCAAAGGAGGGCTCGAACCACTGAACGCTCTTGAGCTTCTGAAGCTCTTCTCGGCTGATGACGGTGTTCGTGCCCAGACAGGCTGTGCAGCGCGCGCCGCACTCGGGGCAAACGCAGCCTAAATGCATGCTTTCGGAATGAACCATATAGGTGCCGCAATCGGGACAGCTGCATCGCATGAGAAAATCACTTTCTTTCTGAAAATTGCCGGCGCGTGCGAAAACGCCGGTTTTAATGCTGAAATTTGCGCATGTTGGCAAAGTCCGCAGAGAAAAGCCAAAAGGCGCGCATCGAGAAGCGCTTCAGACTGTCGAAAAACCTTCGGAGTGCTCGAAAGGATTGAACCCTCTCGAATTTTCAAACGTATCCGGCGGCGTGTACGATGGGGCGAGATGACTTTTTGCGGTGAAAAGTTCCATTTCCAGAGTAAAAACCGGAGAGAGGCATACGGCGGAGAGCTTGCATCCCCGTTCACCAGCTTGTCAAGACTTTTTTGACAAGCCGAGGCGCGCATCGAGAAGCGCTTCTTCAATCCAGCGGGCTGAAAACGACAGCCGCCGGCAAAATGCGCGCAAAATTTCCGGAATGCTCTTGCGCGCGTCTGCGCTCTGACGCGGCAAAAAGCCCGCGCGGCGGCGCTGTCAGACGCGTTCGCTCAGCCACGTCCAGACGGAGCGCACGACGATCAGCTCCTCGTTGGCGGGAATGACGTAGACGGCGACAGCGGAATCGGAGGTGGAGATCAGCTGCTCGCCTTTGACGCTTCGGTTCAGCGCGCGGTCATATTTTACGCCGATGTGCGCCAGCCTGTCCAGCAGCATTTCGCGCAGCCGCCATGAATTTTCGCCGATGCCGCCGGTGAAGGCGATCGCGTCCGCACCGCCCAGCTCCATATAGTACGCGCCAATGTAGCGCAGAAGCTGCGTGGCATATACGTCCAGCGCCAGACGGGCGCGTTCGCTGCCCGCGTCTGCGGCCGCCTGTACGTCGCGCAGATCGCCGCTCGTGCCGGAAATGCCCTTCAGGCCGCCGTTTTTGCACAGGCCGAAGAGTATCTCGTCCATGCTGAGCCCCTGCTCCAGCAGATACGGAATGATGTACACGTCCATGTCGCCGGTGCGCTGGGCGTGGAGTATGCCGGCCTGCAGCGAAAAGCCGAAGCTGTTGTCCACGCTTTTGCCGTCCAGTATGGCGCAGAGCGAACCGCTGCCGCCCAGATGGCACGATATGACGCGCCGATGTGCCTTCAGCCTTTCGGCGATATAGCCGTGCGACGCGCCGTGATAGCCCATGCGCATCACGCCGTACTTTTCGTACCACTCGTAGGGCACGGGATAGATGCGCCGCTCGAGCGGAATTGTGGTGTGGAACGCCGTCTCAAACACGCCGATGCGCGGCACATCCGGCAGCAGCGCCTCAAACACGGTGATGGCCTCGAGATACGGCCCGTTGTGCGCCGGCGCAACCGCCATGTAGGCGCGCATGCCAGCCTTAACATCCTCCGTCAGCGCGTGAACGCCGTAAAAGTCCTTCGACAGCACCGTCTTGAAGCCGACCGCCGCGATTTCATCGAGCGCAGAAATCGCGCCGTGCGCCGCGCCGGTCAGGCTGTTCAGAAACAGCCGAACGCCGGCTGTGTAATCGGGAATGCTCAGACCCTCCGCGCGCTCTTCAAAGCCGCCGCGGCGATAGGTGTATATGGCGCTGTCGCTGCCGACGCGTTCCACGCGCCCCTCGGCCAGAACGGCCAGCTCCGGCATCGCCCAGAGCTTGAACTTGAGCGACGTGCTGCCGGCGTTGCAGATGAGTATGTTCATGCGCATGTTCCTTTCAGCTTCTGTCAGCCCCAGTAGACGATGTCTGACTGAGACAGTATGTGAAACGCTTCAAAATAGCGGTTTTCCAGCGGCACCCATTCGTTCATGAAGCGCGCATGCATGGCCGCGCCGTTGCGCTTCAATATGCGCGCGCTCTGCGCTTCGGGGCGCAGCGTGAGGAAAACGCGCAGGTCATAGCGTCCGTCCAGCGCGGGATGCTGGCTGTAGCTGCCCTCGATGATCTGGACGGGGCGCTTTTCGGTTTCGATGGGGTCGCCCAGCGCGCCTTCGTGGCATATGTAGGGGCGATAGGAAAAGCGCTCTTCGTTCAGATGGTCGAGCACATCGCGCTGGAAGCGCTCATAATCGACATTTCCGCCCGGCTCGGCCAGGCGCTTTGGCGTTTTGCGCTCATGCGGCAGGAAAAAATCGTCCATGTGGAACAGCTGCGCGCCGTAAATATCGCAAAGGAGCTGTCCCAGCGTGCTCTTGCCCGAGCCGCTGCATCCGTCGATGGCCACGCGCGCGCAGCCCTTTTGAGTCAGCAGCGCGTCAATGGCCGCAAACACCGCAAGAAAGCGCAGACTTCGGTCTGAAACGAGCCGATAGGCGGGCGCATAGGCGGCGCGATAGACGGCGCTGTGGCTGAACGGGGCAAAGTCTGTTTTGAGGCAGCTTTCCGCCAGAGCGCGCAGCTCGCCGCCGGAAAAGGGCAGCAGACACTCGTCGGCCATGGCGGCGGCTTCGGCCATTTCCCGCTCGAAAAGCGAGGCGTTTTTCTCAAAACAGACCGAGGTTTGTACAAACAGCGCATTGACTGTTTCGGGGCGAAGACCCATGCGGCGCGCCGGGGCGATATACAGCCGCATCAGGCCGTTGCCGACCGGTTCGAGGAGCGGGACATAGCGATCGGGCGCGGAAGCGTCCCATTCAGACTTCAGTCTGTTCAGCGCATATTCGGGCGATGGAATGAGATGTCCGCCGGCGAAGGCCGCCTGATAGATCAGCTTGGCGCAGTCGATCGCCTGCATTTTCGGGTAGCGGCGGGCATGGGATGTAAGCAGCGCGCGCAGCATGGCAAAAATCCTTCCATATATAGTGTGGTTGCGTATAATGTGGCTGCGGCGGATTGGCGTGCGAATCCGCATGGGGCTCCGGTTCAGTATAGCATCTCGGCGGAAAACTGTCAACGCACAAAACGACGCTGCGCCGGCGGCTTTATCGTGAGCGAGAAAAAAGCGAAAATTGCCGGCCGCCCTTGATTCGCACTGAGAAATGCGTTATTATTATAACATGGATTCAACGGACGGACAACGGCAAAGGAGGATGGGACATGGAGAAGGGACGAGTGACGGCGCTCTTTAAGCCGGACGGCGTTTATACGCGGCACAGCGAGGGCGCTTTTCTGCGCATGAAGGACGGCGCGCTGCTGTTTGCCTACAGCCGCTTTACGGGCACGTGGTTTGACGACGCGCCGTCGGATATCGTGCGCTGCGTTTCATACGACGAAGGCGAAACGTGGTCTGAGCCCGAGACGATGCTTACGGCCGAGTCGTTCGGCGTGAAGAACATCATGAGCGTGTCGCTGCTGCGCATGAACAACGGCGATCTGGGCGTCATTTGCATCGCGAAGGAGCCGCCACAGATCTATCGCATCTATCTGTCCCGTTCATCCGACGAGGGCAGGACGTTCTACAGGCGCGTCGACTGCCTTGAAAACATCGGGCAGGGGCACTATGTGGTCAACAACGCGCGCGTCATCCGCCTCACGAGCGGGCGGCTGATACTGCCGCTGGCCTTTCACCGCGCAGATGGGCGCGCAAAGAGCGGCGAGGACGCGCACATAGACTATCGCGCCTCGGGCGTGTGGGCCTATTCGGACGATGACGGCGAAAGCTGGCTGCCGGCGGACGACGTGGTGTTTCCGCCCTTCACCGGCACGAAAACCGGCCTTCAGGAGCCGGGCGTGATCGAAAGGCAGAACGGCGCGCTGTGGGGCTTTTACCGCACGGACAGGGGCTTTCAGTACGAGACGTTTTCTCTCGACGGTGGGCTTCACTGGACGGCGGCGCAGCCCTCGCGCTTTACGTCGCCCGTATCGCCCATGACCATGGCGCGGCGTCCCTCGGGGCGGCTGTACGCGCTCTGGAATCCGATCCCCGAATACAACGGCCGCGAAAAATCGAAGGCGGGCTGGGGACGCACGCCGCTGGTGATGGCGCATAGCGATGACGACGGCGCAAACTGGAGCGAACCCGAGATCGTCGAGGAGGAAGAGGGACACGGCTACTGCTACACGGCGCTGTTCTTTACGCGGGACAACGCGCTATTGGCGGCCTATTGCAGCGGCGGAGCGGAGGAGGGCGCGTGCCTGGCGCGGCTGACCATCCGAAAGATCGATCTCCAAATGTAAAAAAAGAGAGAGTGCAAGATATGTACCATGCTGATACGCCCGAGCGGGCGATGCGCGCCGAAGCGACGTTTGCAGCACGCCGCGCGCGCCGAATCGACGAAAAGACGCTGGGCTATGCCTATGATTACAAGACGGACATTTACGGCGAGGACGCGGCGCTGAATCTGTGGGCGAATCGAAATCTGGCCGCGGCCAACGAGCGGCTGCGCAATACGGCGCTCTGGTTCGATCAGCCGCATCCCCACGGGCGCGATCCGCGCGGCGAGAGCACGTTTGCGGCGCTGGGCATGGCGGGCGCGCTGTATTACGCGCCCGATCGGCTCGAGCCGGAAACGAAGCGGCTGATCGATCGATTCTTTCTTGAGAAGAACTTTGAGAGCATGTATGAATCGGAAAACCATCGCCTGCTTCATCACACGGCGCTCTATCTGGCGGCGATGCGCTATGCCGATCAGACGATTTCCTATCTGGGCAGGCGCGGAAGCGAGCTCCTGGACGCGGAAGAGGCGTATCTGAAAAGCTACATATTGTATCGCGCGGGCGCGGGCTGGGGCGAGTTCGATTCCTACGGCTATATGCCGGTGGTATTCAAGTGCCTGCTGCTGCTGCGCGCCTTTGCGCGGGATGAGCGGCTGAAAAAGCTGGCCGACATGATGCTTGACGTGCTGCTGCTGGACGTCATTGCGGACAGCGTGGGCGTTCAGTACGGCGGCGCGCACGGGCGCATCTATCCGCCCTCGGCGCTCAACGCCATTCACGGCGGCACGCTGAGCGGCTACTATTTCGGCGGCGAACGGGAGGCGGAATGCGACTGCCCGCCCTGCATCTGCATGATGAGCGACTACAGACCCCGCCGCGCGCTTTACGAACTGGCGACAGGCCGGAACATGGCGTATGTCAACAAGGAGTCGAAGCACCTTCACTGCATTCCGCAGGCGGTTCTGCCGGGGCGCATCAGCAAGTATACCTATGTCACGCCGCGCTATATCATCGGCGCGATCAACCGGCAGGATCCCTATCCGGCCGGCTCTGCGCAGGAATGGTATGCGCATCACGAGCAGCATGAGATGGACGCGATGATCGTGGGCGAGCCGCGCGCGAAGGTGTTTGCGCATCATCCGGGCGACTTCAAGGAGCACAACCAGTGGACGGGCGATCTGCACTGCCGCTGCGTGCAGACATTCTGCGATAAAAACGTGATTCTGGCCACATATGACATTTGTGATCACGGCGCGCTGGCCAATTCGCACGTGACAACCGGCGCAAGTCAGTATTTCTACATCAACGCCTACATGAACCGCGATGTGATGGAGCGCGTCGAAAAGCGCGGCAGATGGATGTTTGCGACGCTGAAGGGCGTTCACATTGCGCTGTATGGCAGCAACGGCTTTGAGTGGATTGCCGAGGCCGACAAAAGCGTCAGGCGCGTCAGACCCATGCTGCCGGGCAGCGACCGCTATGAGCTGGTGTCCGACGGCAAAAAGCACGGCGTCGTGATCGAAATTTCAGACGCGGAGAGCAGTCTCGAGCAGTTCATCGAGCGCATACTTTCAAATCCGGTGGCGTTTGATCCCGGAGAGATGCGCCTTGTCTATACGAGCGGCGGCCGCACGCTGGAAATGCAGGGCATGGCGCGCGCGGTGAACGGCGCGTCCGTGGCGTTTCCATATGATCTGTTCGATTCGCCGTATGTCCAGTCGAAGACCGGATCGAACGTCATACGCGTCGCCGGCGCGCGCGGAACGCTCGTCTACGACTTTAACAGCGCGTCTGTCACAGTGCAATAGAAACGCCCTTTCACAGGCCGCAGGCGGTTTTTGAGCTTTCCGAACAGTTCAAAGGCGCGTTTTGCGGGCGGGAGGACGGCGCAGGACATAAAAAAGCCGCCGCAGCCAGCGAACGGCGCGGCGGTATGCGGGTCATACGGTCTGACCGAATTCGGTCTCGAATTTGCTCCATGGGATGTTGACCGGCTTGCCCTGATTGATCAGCTCGTCGATGTGCATCAGCAGCGGGAACTGCGCTTCGCTCGCCCTGCCCAGCTCGATCAGGCGGCGCACGGCGCGCGCGGTGCGGGTGGCGATGACGATGGACTCGAGCGTCACGCCCTTGAGCTCGTCCATGGCCTGCTCGAATGTCAGGCCGCGGCCCAGCAGCGTGCCGATCTTGCGGGTGCGGCCGCCGAATACAGTGACGTACAGATCGCCCGCGCCCAGTATGATGTTGTCGTCGTCGCTGCCGGAGAGGCGGATCAGGCGGCGCATTTCGCGTATGCTCTGGCCGAACAGCGCGGCCTGAGAGTTGTAGTGCTCCTTGCCGCCCACGCCCTCGACGCGCTCGGACAGGCCGATGGCCAGCGAAACGCCCAGCGCGTAGGCGTTCTTCATGGCGACGGCGCATTCCACGCCGCGTATGTCGGTGGACAGGCTGATGTGGTAGTAGTCGCACTCGAACAGGCTCTTGATCCATTTGAGCAGCTCGGGCTCGTCGCCGCAGAAGCAGACCTCGGTGGGATCGTGATCGGCCAGCTCATAGCTGGTGCAGGGGCCGCCGACGGCGTTTAAGCGCATGCTGCGGCCGGGATGCTTCATGCGGTAGTACTCGGGATAGGATATGAGCGAGCCGTCGGGCAGATCGACCATGCCCTTGGTGATGCCCAGTATCGGCATATCCTCGGGGATGATGGGCAGTATGTTGTCCGAAAACCAGTCCACGCCGAAGCTCGACACGCCGCTGATCACCAGATCGGCGCCCTTCATGGCCTCGTCCAGCTGGGCAAAGTGATAGAATTTGAAGCCGGCGGGAATGGCGCGCTTCATGGTCAGGTGCGTGCCGGTGGCAATGGCGTGGTCGATGATGGTGTCGTCCAGCGGGGTGCCCACCAGGCGGATCTCGTGGCCGTTTCCGGCGGCGGGATAGCCGATGGCGGTGCCCATCATGCCCGCGCCGATGATTGTAATAATGCTCACAGTCTATCGTCCTTTCAATTTCAGATGGTACAGCGCTATTATAGCGTCATTCGGCGGCAAAATCAACCGCCGACCGGGGCGCTTGGGAAAAGAAACAGTTGAAAACACATGACGGAAGGGGTATTTTTGAAATGAAAACATCGATCTTTGGCTTCGGGGCGGGCTTTGCAAGCTGGACGCAGGCGGTCGACTATGTCGCCTCTCTGGGGGTGGCGGGCATAGAGCCCTATCCCATGGCCGAGCTGAAAACGCCGGATCGCGCGGCGGCGCGGCGCGTTGCCGATTATGCGCGGGAGAAGGGGCTGCATATGCCCTGTTTTTCCACCGCGGCGCATATGACGGGCGAGAAGGCCCCGAGCGAGATTGAGCGGCTGTGCGGCTATGCGGATGTGTGCGCGGAGATGGGCGTCGCGTATCTTCATCACACGCTGATCCCCAAGCTGGAGCCGGCGGGCGTGCCGCGCGATATCGAGGCGGCGATCGACGAGGCCGCCGAAAACGCGCGCGTTGTGTTTGACTACGCGCAGTCGGTGGGCGTTCAGTGCGTCTACGAGGATCAGGGCTATTGCGTCAACGGCATACGGCGCTTTGAGTATTTTCTGCACGCGCTGGACAGGCCGGCGGGCGTCGTGGCCGATCTGGGCAATATACTCTTCGTCGGCGAGCGGGCGCAGGATTTTGTCGGACGGTTCGCGCCGTTTGTTCGCCATGTTCACGTCAAGGACTATCTGTTCAAGGACGGCCGCATGGACTATCCGGGCGATCGCTGGTTTAAGGCGCGGGGCGGCGATTATCTGCGCGGCACTGTGATCGGCCATGGCGTGATACCGTTCAGGCGCGTCATGGCGCAATTGATCGAAGCGGGCTACGACGGCTGGTATTCCATGGAATACGACGGCCTTGAGGACATAAAGACGGCGCATATGCTGGGGCTTGACAATATGCGGCGCTACTACGAGCAGGCGCGGCTTGAAACCGGCTGCGAGCGGCCGCATCTGGCGGTGGAGTAAAAAAAGAGCTTGACGCGCGGTTCTGAAACGTATATAATGTCTTTAAAGATGTTGACCGGGAAGAAGTAGCTGCTGATCGACTTCACAAGAGAGCTGCCGGGCGGTGCGAGGCGGCGGAGCGTCAGAGGGCGAATACATCCCGCGAGTCGTGCGCTGAAAGCAGGGGAATTTTCCCGGCCGGTAGGACGCAACGGGTTCGCCCGTCACAGCGGAAAGGCATACGCGCATTGCGCCGTGTCTGAGCGGTCGGCTTTGCCGGCAATAGAGGTGGTACCGCGGTAAGTTATTTATCGTCCTCTGCACAGCTTTGCAGAGGGCGTTTTGCTAGCCTCCTGCAAAAAAATACAGGAGGGAAATTCCATGCCGATTACCGAGTTCCTGGTCCGCAACGCGTCTCTTTTTCCCGACGATACGGCTCTGGTGGAGATCAATCCTCAGTTTAAGAGCGAAAGCCGCATCACATGGCGCGAGTATTCGCTGATGCAGCCCGAGCCGGGCGAGCCGTTCCGCCGCGAGATGACATGGGGCGAGTTTGACAAAAAGGCCAATCGCTTCGCCAATCTGCTGCTCACGCGCGGCTGCAAAAAGGGCGATAAAATCGCGATTCTGCTGATGAATTCGCTCGAATGGCTGCCGATTTACTTCGGCATCCTGAAGGCGGGCGCTGTGGCCGTGCCGCTCAACTACCGCTATACGGCGGAGGAGATCAGATACTGCCTTGAAAAGGCCGACTGCACAATGCTGGCCTTCGGGCCGGAGTTTACCGGCCGCATGGAGAATATCTGCGATCTCATTCCCCGGGTAAAGCATCTGTTCTATGTGGGCGAGGACTGTCCGACATTCGCAGACAATTACGACTACATGATCGGCCTGTGCTCGACCGACGCGCCGAATATCGCCGTCACCGACGACGACGACGCGGCGATCTACTATTCCTCCGGCACGACCGGCTTCCCCAAGGCGATACTGCACGCCCATCGCGCGCTGGTTCATTCGGCGCGCTGCGAGCAGGCGCATCACGGCCAGACAAAGGACGACGTGTTCCTCTGCATCCCGCCGCTCTACCACACCGGCGCGAAGATGCACTGGTTCGGCAGTCTGATTTCGGGCGGCAGGGCGGTGCTGCTCAAGGGCACGAAGCCCGAATGGATTCTGCGCGCCGTCTCGGACGAGGGCTGCACAATCGTCTGGCTGCTGGTGCCGTGGGCGCAGGACATACTGGACGCGATTGAGCGCGGCGACATAAAAACGGCGGATTACCGGCTCGATCAGTGGCGGCTGATGCACATCGGCGCGCAGCCCGTGCCGCCCTCGCTGATCCGGCGCTGGATGCAGGTCTTTCCGCACCACAAGTACGACACGAATTATGGCCTGAGCGAATCCATCGGCCCCGGCTGCGTGCATCTGGGGCTCGACAATATCGACAAGGTCGGTGCGATCGGAAAGGCGGGCTTCGGCTGGACGGTCAGGATCGTCGATCCCGAGGGCAATGCCGTCGAGCGCGGAGACGTGGGCGAATTGTGCGTCAAGGGCCCCGGCGTGATGAAATGCTATTATAAGGACGAAAAGGCGACCGCCGAGGTGCTCAGGGGCGACTGGCTCCTGACCGGCGATATGGCGATGGAGGATGAGGACGGCTTCATCTTTCTGGTCGATCGCAAGAAGGACGTCATCATCACCGGCGGCGAGAATCTCTATCCCGTGCAGATCGAAAACTATCTGCGCCGGCACGAGGCGGTCAAAGACGCGGCGGTCATCGGTCTTCCCGACGCGCGGCTGGGCGAAATCGCCGCGGCCATCATCGCTGTCAAGGACGGCTGCGCGCTGACCGAAGAGGAAATCATGGATTTCTGCGCGGGGCTTCCGCGCTACAAGCGGCCGCGGAAGGTGATTTTTGCCGACGTGCCGCGCAATCCCACCGGCAAGATCGAAAAGCCCAGGCTGCGCGCGCTCTATTGCGGCGAGAGCCTCGTGGCGCAGCAAATTGAGAAGTGAGAGAGGATAAACATCATGGCAAAGACACTGTTGATCGGCAATGCGGCCGTGGCGCGCGGCGCTTACGAGGCCGGCGTGCGGGTGGTTTCCTCCTATCCGGGAACGCCCAGCACGGAAATTACGGAAAGCATGGTCAAATATCCGGACGTATACGTCGAGTGGGCGCCCAACGAGAAGGTGGCCTGCGAGGTGGCGATCGGCTCGTCCATGGCGGGCGGCCGCGCCATGACCTGCTGCAAGCACGTCGGCCTGAACGTCATGGCCGATCCGCTGTTCACCGCCTCCTACATCGGCGCGAACGCGGGGCTTGTGCTGTGCGTCGCCGACGATCCGGGAATGCACTCATCCCAGAACGAGCAGGATTCGCGCCACTATGCAAAGGCCGCCAAGGTCGCCATGCTGGAGCCGTCCGATTCCGCCGAATGCCGCGATTTTACGAAAATGGCGTTCGAAATGAGCGAGCGCTTCGACACGCCGGTCATCGTGCGCCTGTCAACGCGCGTGTCGCATTCTCAGAGCCTTGTCGAGGAGCATGAGCCGGATACGGTCGAACTGAAGCCCTATGAAAAGAACGTCGCCAAGAACGTCATGATGCCCGCAAACGCCATAAAGCGCCATGTCGCCGTTGAGGAGCGCGCGAAAAAGCTGATCGAATACGCCGAGACCGCGCCGCTCAACCGCATCGAGGACAACGGCGCAAAGATCGGCGTGATCTGCTCCGGCATTTCGTATATGTACGCCCGCGAGGCGCTGGGCGATAAGGTGAACTACCTCAAGCTGGGCATGGCGTATCCGATGCCCGAGCAGAAGATACGCGCCTTTGCGGCGATGTGCAGCCGGCTCTTCGTCATAGAGGAGCTGGATCCCTTCATCGAGGAGCATTGCCGCGCGCTGGGCGTCGAGGTGACCGGCAAGAGCGCGTTCACAATGCTGGGCGAATACCCCCCCGCAATGATCGCCGAGGCGGTGCTGGGCAAAAAGCCGGTCTGGCATCCGGAAATCGGCGAGCAGATTCCCGTGCGTCCGCCGGTCATGTGTCCGGGCTGTCCGCACCGCGGCACGTTCTATGTGCTCAAGAAGCTGGGTCTGACCGTATCGGGCGACATCGGCTGCTACACGCTGGGCGCGGCCGCGCCGCTTGCGAGCGTGGACAGCACAATCTGCATGGGCGCGTCGGTCAGCGCGGCGCTGGGCATGGCCAGGGCGCGCGGGGATGCGTTCAACAAAAAGCTGGTGTCGGTCATCGGCGATTCGACGTTCATCCATTCCGGCATCACCGGCCTGATCGACATCGTGTACAACAAGGGCGCGAACACAGTCATCATACTCGACAACTCGATCACCGGCATGACCGGCCATCAGGACAACCCGACCACCGGCAAGACCATTCGCGGCGAAAAGACGAAGCAGGTCGATCTTGAGGCGCTCTGCCATGCCGTGGGCGTGGAGCACGTCGTCGTGGCCGATCCGTTCGACGTGAAGGCGTTCGAGAGGGTCGTCAGGGAAGAGGTCGAGCGCGACGACGTTTCCGTCATCATCGCTCAGCGCCCCTGCGCGCTGCTCAAGACGGTCAAATACAGCGGCCGCGCGCTGATCACCGATCGCTGCAAAAACTGCCATGTGTGCATGAAGCTGGGCTGCCCCGCCATTTCTCTGGTTGAGGGCGCGGTGCAGATCGATCCCAATCAGTGCAACGGCTGCGGGCTGTGCGTCAACGTATGTCCCTTCGGCGCGATTGAGAAGGAGGAGCGGGCATGAAAACGACCAACATCATGATTGTGGGCGTGGGCGGTCAGGGCACGCTGCTGGCCAGCCGGATATTGGGCAATGTGCTGGTTGGCGAGGGCTATGACGTGAAGCTGAGCGAGGTTCACGGCATGAGCCAGCGCGGCGGCAGCGTCGTGACGTACGTCAAATTCGGCGAAAAGGTGTATTCGCCCATCATCGGCAAGGGCGAGGCCGACATCATACTGGCCTTTGAGCTGCTCGAGGCCTACCGAGCGCTGCCGTATCTGCGCGCGGGCGGCAAGATTCTCGTCAACGCGCAGCAGATCAACCCCATGCCCGTTGTGACCGGCGCGGCGGAATACCCTCAGGCGATCATAGACAAAATGAGCGCTCAGGCCGACGTGAAGGCGATCAACGCGCTGGCGCTGGCGAAAATCGCAGGCAACGCCAAGGCGGTCAACGTTGTGCTGATCGGCCTGCTGGCGAAGAGCACGGACATTGCGCATGAAAAGTGGATCGACGCGATCCGTGCGACCGTACCTGAAAAATTGCTCAGCGTTAACCTCAGCGCCTTTGATATGGGCTACAATCAACTGTAAAATAAGAATGAAGCGGATGACGGCA
The DNA here is from genome assembly GCA_934636425.1 of uncultured Clostridia bacterium. GTDB lineage: Bacteria > Bacillota > Clostridia > Christensenellales > Aristaeellaceae > Firm-10. Next base: position 1,000 of record CAKUAV010000013.1, on the reverse strand, counting down.
GGTCGTTTTGACTGTGCCGTTATTTGCGATCACAGACATTGGCGCCGCTGGCGCATGAGGAGCGGAAGCTTATGGCCTACTATCAGGAAAGCATAGAAACAATGCCGCGCGACGAACTGAAAAAACTGCAGAGCGAGCGGCTGACAGCGCAGGTCAAGCGGATGTACGAGCACGTGGAGTGCTTCAGGAAGCGCATGGACGAGGCGCACATCAGCCCAGAGGACATTCACGGCATTGAAGATCTGCCGCGTTTGCCGTTTTCCTACAAGAAGGATCTGCGCGACTACTATCCCTACGGACTCTTCGCCGAGCCGATGCACAACATACTCTGCGTTCACGCGTCGTCCGGCACGACCGGCAAGCGCATCGTCGTGGGCTATACGAAGGACGATCTGGATATGTGGTCGGACTGCGTAGCGCGGATGCTCACGGCCATAGGTGTCGGGGCGGACGACATCGTGCAGGTGGCGTTCGGCTACGGCCTGTTTACCGGCGGCTTCGGCGCGCACGCGGGCGCTGAGCGCGTCGGCGCGACGGTGGTGCCGATCTCGGCCGGCAACACGGCGCTGCAAATCCAGACGATGATCGACTTCAAGGCGACCGTTTTGTGCTGCACGCCCTCCTACGCCATGTATCTGGGCGAGGAAATCGAAAAGCTGGGCGTGAAGGATCAGCTGAGCCTCAAATGCGGCGTGTTCGGCGCGGAGCCCTGGACGGACAGCATGCGCGCGCAGATTGAGGAAAAGCTGGGCATCAAGGCGTATGACATATACGGCCTGTCCGAAATCATGGGGCCGGGCGTGTCCTATGAGTGCGAATGTCAGGCGGGCATGCACATCAACGAGGACCATTTCATTGCCGAGATCATCGACCCCGAGACGTGCGAGCCGCTGCCTTACGGTACGCAGGGCGAGCTGGTGTTTACATCGCTGACGAAAAAGGGCTTCCCGATGCTGCGCTACCGCACGCGCGACATCTGCGTGCTGAACGCGGAGCCGTG
>CAKUAV010000012.1 GCA_934636425.1 uncultured Clostridia bacterium | reverse complement strand
GCGCCCCAGACTGCGCCAAAGAGTCTTCGACTCTCTGGACTCTCTTCACGCTGCGGCGGGGCTGCGTTGGTGCGTATACGCGCCGTCACCCGGGTACACGGAAAGACCTGACCGGCTCTAATCTATGGCCGGTCAGGTCGTGCTGTATAGCGATGCTATCTACACGCTCAATCGTCCAGACTCGAGCCGCCCTCAAGCGGCGCGGAGTCGGGTTGCGTGCGCGGAGCGGAGAGGAAGCCGCACTGCGGCTGGCCGGGCGGGTCGGGCTGTATAGCGATCATATCAACACGCACAATCGGAGACCTGCCTGACTCTAACCTATGGTCAGGCAGGTCGTGTATCACTGCGCGGCAGCAAGTGGAAGCCGGCTCAGCCGGCCCTGCCTTTGCGGTATTGGTCGGGGGTCATGCCGGTCTGGGCCTTGAACTGGCGCGTGAATGTGAGCACGCTCGCCATGCCGACGCGCGCGGCCAGATCGGCGTTGCGGATGGTCGGGTCTGCGTCCAGCAGCTCGCGCGCATGGGCAATGCGCAGCGCGGCGAGGAACGTGCTGAAGTTCACGTCGTTCTCCTTCTTGAACCAGCGCGACAGATGCACCGGCGTTATGTGGAACTGCTCCGCCACAGTCTCCAGCGAAATATCCTCGGCATAGTGCGCCTCAATCCACTGCACCACGGCGTTCGGCGGCGCGGCGGGCGGCGTGTCCGCGGGAACCGACTCGCATACCTCGCGCACGGCGCGCGCATACTTGCACAGCGCGTCGTTCAGCCGCGCCGGATGGCAGATCTCGTCGGCGGAAAACGCCGCGGGGGACGGAAGCTGCGCCGACTGCGGCAGGCGCTCGGCCAGACGCGCGCTCAACGCATCGCCCAGACGCTGCATGCCCGCGAGCGTGCAGGGCGGCTGCCGGTCGTAGAGCAGCGCGTTCAGCCGCAGTGCGCTCTGCGCCTCGTCGCCCTCCCAGAGCGCGTCCAGCAGCGCGTCAATTTGATCGGAAGTTACAACAAGCTCAGCGCGCACCGCCGTCACCGCGTCGGAGCAGATCAGCCGCCTGCCGGCCAGCAGAGGCAGCGTCGTCATGCGCGCGGCGGCCTGCTCGAAGGCGCGGCGCAGATGCTTCGGTTCGGCATAGCTCGTGCTCAGCCCCACCCACGCGCGCCAGTCGCCGCCCATGCTCTCGAAGAACTGCGTGAGTATGGCGTCCAGCTGCTCCGCGCCGGAGCCGCGCTCGGCGATGAACGTCATTCGCCCCTCGCCAATCTGCGCGCCGCAGCAGTTGAAGTGGTCGCTCAGGAACTGATACAGCTGAGAAAACAGATCGGCGCTCAGCGGCGTGCGCGCATTCTGCACGCATATCGATATGACGAAATACCGGTCGAATTCCTCGCTCATCATGGGGCTGATGGCGCTGTAGTCCTTCTCTGTGGCCGTTTTCGTGGCCGCGGCGGCGATGAATCGCTCGATTTCGGCGCGGTGATAGGCCGCGCGCTCCTGCACAATCTGCTTCAGGCGCTCAATGTCGCCGCTGGCGCTGCCGCGCTGGCTCACAATCTGGCTGATCCGCCTGAAATAGTATGTGTTGAGCAGCGTCAGCAGCAGCAGCGCGAGCGTCGCCGCGACGACCGACGCCACCGATATATTCAGGCTCCGGAACGAATTCTCGGGCGTGAGGCGGTCGGTCAGCAGCAGGAATGAGAACGCGCCGCAGTCCAGCCGCGTGATCACATAGTCCACGCCCCTGAACGAATAGCTGTCGCCGGTCTTCATCGCGGCGTAGCGGTCGCCCATCTCGACGGCGTAGAGCGTCGTGTTGAACGAGGAGGAAAAGTAGTTCCCGTCCGCGTCCAGCACCACAATGTGCTGATTGGGATTCGCCCGGTTGAATGTGTTCAGCTCGGCAATTTGACCGGTTTTTACAACGGCGATCAGCGCGCTGCCGTTGTATCCGGTCTGTATGTAGAATGCAAAATTGCGGTAGGCGTGCCAGCCGTTCCCCAGCGCGGTCAGGTCGTCCACGCGCTCGCCGGGCGCGAGCAGCTCGCGCAGCCAGTTCGTGTCCTGAGAAAAGGGCAGCAGTATCGCGCCCTCGCCGCTGAAGGCGCGGTTCACATTGGGCGCGACAAACACCATCCGCGTGACGTTCGAGAGCGACTTCTGCGTGACGTTCAGCAGCGCGATGGCCTGCATGGCGTAGTCGCTCATCTCCTGCCAGTCGCTGTACTGCCCCGCGGCCAGCATCGCCAGATTGGCGTTGGATTTGTTGAGCGCCATCACGTCGCGCAGATGCGTCGTCTCGCCCAGAAAGCTCTCGGAAAAGTGCTCCAGCGCGCGCTCGGTGCGGCTGTTTCGCTCGTCGCGCAGATTCGCGGAGAGCGCGAGCGTGCTGGCGGTAAACACGGCCATCAAAACCATGCCCGCGAGCAGGTTGAGCCATGTCACGCGCAGCATCTGGCGCTGATTGCTGAGGTTGTTCATGAGCCGTCGCTCCCCTTTCGCGTTAAGTCTGACAGCATATTATCACAATCCGCCGAAAAAAGCAATGCGCGCGATCAAAAATGCGAAAGGAGGAGAGCGCGCGGCTCTCCTCCTGTGGGTGCGGCGATGAACTTACTTCGCGGTCTTGCCGGGGTAGAAATCAATGCCCTCGATGTACTTGTTGTAGATCTCGCACATACGGTCAGAGCCGTAGGCCTTGCACTGCTCGACAAAGGTATTCCAAACGTCGTCGTCGTTGGGATCCCATTCGCCGGTGTAGAACTTGGGCATGGACTCTTCGGTGTACGTCCACAGCACGGCGCCGATCTCGTTGACCTCTTCCATGTCCTCGGCGGTCGGGGAGGGCAGGGCGACGTCCACGCAGTTTTCAGGCTCCATGTTGTCGTAAGTCCAGTGATCGCGGCCGAAGATGTAGGGGTTCTCCCACATGATCGTGCGGTCGGGCATCAGGAAGGGCATCTTCACATCCAGACCCTTTGTGTTGGTCACGCCGAAGTTGGTCAGTATGCCGGAAGCGCAGGAGCCGTTCATCTGAAGGCCGAGCGCGATCTTCGGGTTTTCCTCGGCGGTGGTGCCGGCGGCGTTCAGATACTCGCCGATGAACACCTTGGTGCCGTCCTTATCGTAATCCCAGCTCTCGCCCTGAACGCCCAGCGCCAGCAGGTTGTGGCATTCTTCGGAGTAGAGATAGTCCACGACCTTGCAGGCCAGATCGATGTTCTTGGACTGCTGATTGATGACCAGCGTGCCCTGAGAAATGGCGGAGATGTCGGTCATGGAGCCGCGCATCTCCCACCAGCCGCCCTCGTTTTCGGCGATGGCGTAGGCGACGTTCAGATAGGTGTGGCCGTCAACGCCATAGTTGGTGTTGGTCAGCGTGCCGTCCGGCTCGATGGTCGACCACATATTGAGGAATATGAAGGATTCGCCGTTCTTGGTGGCGGCTGTGAACATATCGTTGTCCCACGCGGCGTAGTCGGGGGCGATCAGGCCTTCCTTATACAGCTTGTTGCCGAAGATCATTTCGGCGCGGAAGTCGTCCTCGGTCGCCTCGACCACGTACTTTTCGCCGTCAAAGCCCAGATTGCCGCGCCAGCGGGTGGTGAAGGCCATTTCTTCCAGACGGGAGAGGGCGTTGCGCGCGCCGGTCGACATGGAGATGATCGGCACGGAGTCGGGATAGACTTCCTTTAGCTTCTTGGCGGCTTCATACAGCTCGTCCAGCGTGGTGGGGTAGGGGATGTTGTTCTCGTCGAACACGGTCTGATCGATGATCGGGCCGCGGCGGCCGGCGTTCAGCGTGCCGCCCTGGTTCTCGGTGAAGGCCGGCGCGAAGTACAGCTCGCCGTCCGCGTTGTACATATAGTTGAACAGTGTGCCCACCTGATCGATGCGCTCGAACAGATTGGGCATGATGTCCTTGTGCTCGACCAGATTGACATAGAAGCCGTCCGCGCCATAGGCGTTGATCTCGCCGGCAGTGCCCTGATAGGTGCGATCCGCGCCCAGTATGACGCTCATGTGGACGATGTCCCATGTCAGGTCGGCGGCGTTTATGGCCATTTTGAGCTTCTGCTCGTATTCCTCGCCGCTGGCGTAATAGGTGAAGTCCAGATTGACCGGGGTTCCCAGATGCTCGTTCAGCTTGGCCAGGAATTCCTTGTGAATGGGCGTGTCGGAGGGATCGTAGTTGTTGAAGATGGGCTGCAGCACGGTGATGGTCGGCGCGTCGTCGGCCGAGGCGCTCATCGCAGGCAGCGCGATGATGACAAGCAGCATCGCCAGGATCAGGGACAGGTGTCTCTTCATGGGGTCATCCTCCTTTTTTCATTTCAAACGAAAGCGGCTCGCCCCGCCTCCGATGGAATTTTTTCGATTGCAGGGTATCATAGTTTTAAAATCGTGTCAAGAGCATGAAAATCGTCGAAACGCCTCTGAAACCGCCCGGAAACGCCGCGCGAATATTTGCCCATCATAAGGAAGCGCAAAGCGCGCCCGCCGCGCCCAAACGCCCGAAAAATCGCTATTGTAAAAATTAAATTAAGAAATTCATGCAGCCGCAGCCTCGAAGCGGCCGCGCGCACCGGCCTCGAGTGTCTGTTTCCGCGCCGCAATGCGTCGTTTCGCCACAAATCGAGCGTTTTCGCCAGTAAACATATCAAAATTTGCCGAAAATCGGGCAAATGATAAAAACTGATGCGGCGATGTTAAGGATTGATACTTGAAAAGAGAATGTGCGCGCTGTTAAAATACAGTTATGGGCGGGGCGCACCCCGCACGAAACAGATGATACGGAGGAGACGGTCATGGGCGCAGGCAGACGGTTGCATCACAGGAGCTTCTGGAGGAGAGTGTGGGATCAGCGCGCGCTGGTGCTTATGGCGCTGCCGGCGTTCATCATCGTGCTGATATTCAGCTACATACCGATGTACGGCATATCGATCGCCTTTCAGAAGTTCAAGCCGCTCAAGGGCATGTTCAATCTGGACGTGCAGTGGGTCGGGCTGAAGTATTTCAGAAAGTTCTTCCAGTCGCCCTACATATTCCGCCTTTTGCGCAACAATCTGCTGCTGGGCGTGTACAGCCTGCTGTGGGGCTTTCCGCTGCCCATCATATTCGCCGTGCTGCTCGATCAGCTGCACGCGCGCCGCTTCAAAAAGATCGTGCAGACGATTTCCTATCTGCCGCATTTCCTGTCCGTGGTCGTGCTGGTGGGCATGATCAAGATGCTCTTCGCCTCGAACGGCGTCGTCAACGACGTGATTCGCTGGACGGGCGGCGAGCCGGTCTACTTCCTCATTTCGCCGCGCTGGTATCGCACGCTCTACATCGGCTCGGGCATCTGGCAGGGGCTGGGTTGGAGCTCGATCATCTATCTGGCCGCGCTCACGAACGTCGATCCGCAGCTCATGGAGGCCGCCGTTGTGGACGGCGCGAATCGCTTCCAGCGCGTCTGGAACGTCTCGCTGCCCGCGCTCATGCCGACGATCTCCATACAGCTCATCTTCTCGATCTCCGGCATCATGAGCGCCAGCACCGAAAAGACGCTGCTGCTCTATAACGAGGCCACATACGAGGTCGGCGACGTCATCGGCACATACGTCTATCGCGAGGGCATACTGGGCGGCGCGTTCGAATACACCACCGCCATCGGCCTTCTGATGAGCATCGTGTCGCTGGTGCTGATCACGCTGGCCAACTACGGCAGCCGCCTGTTCTCGGAAAACAGCCTGTGGTGAGGAGGAGATACGATCATGAAAAGCGCCGCTAAAAACAAGATCAAAAAGCCGGTCGGCGAGCAGATTTTCGACGCCGCCAACATCGTGTTCATGGTTTTGATCATACTCATCATGGCCTATCCCATGCTCTATGTGCTCTCCATATCGCTCTCCTCGGCCAACGAGGTCAACAAGGGCGGCTTCTTCCTGCTGCCGCGCGCCTTCACAATCGACGCGTACACAATCGTGTTCAAGGAGCCGGGCATACCGCGCAGCTACTTAAACACAGTGCTCTACACTGTGGGCGGCACGTTCTTTACGCTCCTGTTCACATCGATGATCGCCTATGCGCTCTCCGTGCAGGATTTCGTGTTCAAGAAGTTCCTCACGGTGTATCTGACGATCACAATGTTCATAGGCGGCGGCATGATCCCGTCCTATCTGCTGATGAAGGAACTGCACCTGCTGGACACCTACTGGGTCATCGTCATCCCCGGCTGCGTGGGCGCGTACAATGTGGTGCTGTTCCGCACGTTCTTCAAGGGCAACGCCATGGAGCTGCGCGAGGCCGCCATGATCGACGGCGCGAGCGAGTTCCGCATATATCTGCAGATCGTCGTGCCGCTCTCCACCGCCATATTCGCCACGATGGGGCTCTTTGCCGCCGTCGGCCACTGGAACAGCTATTTCAGCCACCTGATCTACTTGAAGAGCAGCGAGAAATTCCCCTATCAGCTGATACTGCGCCGCCTGCTCAACTCCGTCGCCGATCTGACCAACGCCAAGGAGCTGGACAACGAAATGGCGCAGGAGGCGCTGCGCAATCAGAAGTACAACGCCAAGAACCTGCAGATGGCCGCGATATTCATCGGCATGGCGCCGATACTGTGCGTCTATCCCTTCGTTCAGAAGTACTTCGTCAAGGGCATGTTCGTCGGCAGCCTCAAGGGCTGACCGCGCCCCATATAGTTAGGAAGAAACTCGCTTGTATAGCTTTTGAGCGCCCTGCCTGCCGCCGCGGATGGGGCGCTTCGGCCTGTCGAAACACGCGCAAAAACCCTCCCCCGCCGCCGGGCGCGATTAACCCCTCGAAAGGGCTGCGGCGCTCTCTCGCTCCCCGGAGTTTTTTCGGTCGTCTGGATTTCCCCCTGCCTGCCGCCGGGGCGCTTCGGCCCGTCAAAACACCATTTGATAAGCCGGCGCATGGGGAAGCGCTCTCCCCGCCATATGCCGCGCCTCAAGTTATCGATTTGAGCCGCCGGCAGTTTCGCCTTTGTCGCGCGCTGAAAAAATCTTTGGTTTTTCAGCCTTCCCGCCGCATCGTGACTTTCCTGAAATCTTCCAGTACTCCACGCGCAAAAATCCTCCCGCGCCGCCGGGCGCGATTGCCCTCTCGAAAGGGCTGCGGCGCGCTCTCGTTCTCCGGAGCTTTTTCGGCCGTCTGGATTCCCCTGCCGCCGGGGCGCTTTTCCTTCCAATAATAACTCCCGGTTAATTCACAAAAATGATGAAACAACGCGCGCTGTCCGTTCGTCATATTCTGCGGACTTGAAATGAAGAAGGCAAGAATATGAAACATAAAAAGCGGAAGGGCAGCTTCCTGTCGACATTTTTTACCGTCGTGCTCGTCGTGGCGATTGTGTTCATCGCCGGGCTGTGGGGCGCGCAGAAGGTCATGACCGACGCGACCCGCAGCGGCGCGGCCACCACGCTCGAGCCCACATCCACAGCCGCGCCGACCGACGCGCCGACGGCCGAGCCCTCATACACGCCCCTGCCGACCGACGCGCCGACAGCCGAGCCGACGCAGCAGCCCACGGAAACCCCGACGCCGGCCCCCACCGACGCGCCGAGCGACGCGCTGGTCACGCCCTCGCCGGAAAACGCCGAAAAGCTGGCGCGCGCCGTGCGGCCCGATGTGGTCGAGGGCTTTTTGCCGGTGTGCGACGGCAGCGTGACGAACGACAAGGTGTACGCCATCACGATCGACGACTGCAATCAGCCGGACAATCTGCGCAAGATGGTCGACCTGATCGCCAGCTATGGCGGCCGCGCGACGATATTTCCCATCGGCGAGAACGTCGAGATGTGCAAAAAGGTGCTCAAGAGCGCCTGGGAGCAGGGCTTTGAGATCGAAAATCACACCTGGTCGCACAGCGGGCTGTACAGCGTCGACGACGACGAGCTGGCCGCGCAGATCTGGCGGCAGAACGCCGCGGTGAGCGAGGCGCTGGGCGTCGATTATCAGATGCACTTTCTGCGCCCGCGCGGGGGAGACAACCGCTACGACCAGCGCACCCACGCCTATATGCGCCAGCTCGGCTATTACGGCATCGCCTACTGGACGCAGGTCGGCCTGAAGGTCAGCGCGAAATACCTCGACAACCACGCTCAGCCCGGCAACATCATACTCTATCATACCACCAACGAGGATCTCCAGCAGCTCAAGGAGCTGGTGCCGCGCCTGAGCAGGGAGGGCTACACATTCGTGACGCTCAACGAGCTATACGGCCTGCCCGCCAACGAGACCGCGCCGCTGAGCGACCACAGTCAGGTGCCCGCGCTCAAGCCCTACACGCGCTTTAATCAGATACTGCGCCGCGAGGACTATCTGCACGATGTGCTGCTGGTGCAGCAGCGCCTCAGCGAGCTGGGCTACCTCAACGAAAACTACAACGGCTATTACGGCAAGGACACCGAAAGCGCCGTGCGCGCCTTCCAGCAGGCCAACGGCCTGCACGCCGACGGACTCTGCGGCCAGGCGACATGGGACGCGCTCTTCGGCAATTACTGAGCGCCCTATATAATAGAAGAAACTCCCGACAGCAGCCGCCCATCCCGCCACCCTTTCAGCGGGCAGGGCGGCTTTGCATATCTCGCCGCGCCGCATTTTTCTTCCCGGCATTTCGCGCACATCGTCCCGCCGCATCCGAAACGCGTATGCTTCAACCGTCACCCGCGCCTCGCGCCGCCCATGCGCGCTGTGTCTCTCACATAGCCGCCCATCCCGCCCCGGACGCAGCACCACTGATTTGCAGGAGGCCGTCCCTCTTCCTTCATTCAAAAAGAAGCCAACGCCTTCATGCGCGCACCCAAAATGAATGAATATGCGCCGATATAACTTGCGGCGGAAATGTGAAATGAATCATGAAACGTTATATGCGCCTGAAAGCGGCGAATATAGCCGCTTATTTCTTGATTTTATGTAATATTTCACGTTGAGACTTGCATTTTTGCGTCTGCGCTAGTATAATAAAGTGCAACAACAGGTAAGGAGGAAGTCATTTATGAAAAAGGTTCTTGCTCTCGTCGTTGCTCTTGTTCTGGTTCTGAGCTTCAGCGCGTACGCCATGGCGGAGGATACCGTCAAGATTGGCGTGTTCGAGCCGTCCTCCGGCGATAACGGCGCCGGCGGCCGTCAGGAAGTGCTGGGTATAGAATATGCCAATAAACTCAAACCCACCGTCGAAATCGGCGGCAAAACCTATACTGTCGAGCTGGTCACCGTCGACAACCAGTCCGCGAGCGACAAGGCGGTCACAGCCGCGCAGTCTCTGGTCTCCGACGGCGTGTCCATCGTGCTGGGCTCCTATGGCTCGGGCGTGTCCATGGCCGGCGGCGATGTGTTCGCGGCGGCGGGCATCCCCGCGATCGGCATTTCCTGCACCAACCCGAACGTCACGCTGCTGTGCGATTACTACTGGCGCATCTGCTTCCTGGATCCCTTCCAGGGCAGCGTCATGGCCAACTTCGCCGCTGAAAAGGGCTGCAAGAAGGCCTATGTCCTGACCATGCTGGGCGAGGATTACGGCAACGGTCTGGGCTACTATTTCACCGAGGCGTTCCAGAAGCTGGGCGGCGAGGTCGTCTCCGAGACATTCCCCGAGGGCACGAGCGATTTCAGCGCCTATCTGAACAACGCCGTCAAGGCGGGCTGCGACGTGGTCTTCGCGCCCAGCGCCACCACCTACGCCTCCCTGATCATCGATCAGGCCGCCGCGCAGAGCGTTTCCTTCCCGCTGATGGCCGGCGACACCTGGGAGAACTCCGTTATACTGGACGCCGCCAAGGGCAAGAACATCGATGTGTACGTCTCCACGTTCTTCGCCGAGGATGAGAGCAACGCCGCCGCGGTCGAGTTCGTCTCCGGCTTCAAGGCGTGGCTCAACGAGAACAGCGACAAGCTGACCAACAACGGCGGCAACGACATCGTGGCGGCCGTGTCCGTGCTGGGCTATGACGCGTACAATGTGGCGCTGGCCGCGCTTGAGGCCGCCGGCTCGGTCGATCCCGCCGACGTCGCCGCCGCGCTGCCCTCTGTGACCTGCAGCGGCATCACCGGCTCCATCGCCTTCGACGAGAACGGCGACGCCAAGAAGGACATGGCCTACATCAAGAAGGCCGACGGCGACGCGGGCGCGTTCGTGTTCGAAAAGACTCAGTCCGTCGCCGAGCTGGAAAAGTAACCGTCATTAAGCGCGATGCCGCGCCGGGCGAACCCGCGCCAGAAAGCGTGCGGGTTCGCCTGCCTTTTATGGACGGCGCACAAATGATTGCACGGAGGGAGCAAGAATGTTTGACAAAATCCTGCCCTATCTGCTCGCGGGCGTGTCGGTCGGCGGGCAGTATGCGCTGATCGCCGTCGGCTATACGATGGTTTACGGCATACTGCGCCTGATCAACTTTGCCCATGGCGACATATTCACCGCGGCGGGCTTCTTCATGGTGTATCTGGTCGCGGCGATGCCGCTGGCCGTATCGGTTCCTCTGGTGATCATACTGACTGTGGCGCTGGGCTTCACAGTGGAGCGCGTCGCCTACAAGCCGCTGCGCAGCGCCCCGCGCATGTCGATCATGATTTCGGCCATCGGCGCGTCGTATCTGCTGCAGAATCTCATGTGGTATGTGACCGGCGGCCTGGCCAAGCAGTATCCCGTGCTGCCGTGGCTGTCGGACACGGTGACTCTGGGCGCGGCCTCCACAAAGGTGGTCACGCTGGTCACGCCGGTTTTGACCGTGGCGCTGGTGATCGGGCTGGTCATGCTGATCAAGCGCACGAAGATCGGCATGGCGATGCGCGCCGTCTCGCGCGATTTTGAAACGTCTCAGCTGATGGGCATAAAGATCAATTCGGTCATTTCCATGACGTTCATCATCGGCTCGGCGCTGGCCGCGGTCGGCTCGATGCTGTATTTCACCAACTATTCCACCGTCACGCCCACTGTGGGCGCAATGCCCGGCCTGAAGGCGTTCGTCGCGGCGGTGTTCGGCGGCATCGGCTCGATTCCGGGCGCGGTGATCGGCGCGTTCATCATCGGCATCTGCGAAAACCTGATCAAGGGCGCAGGCTATACGGCGTTTTCGGACGCGTTTACATTTGCGCTGCTGATCGCCATACTGCTGTTCAAGCCCAACGGCCTGTTCGGCGAGAAGCTCTCCGAGAAAGTGTGAGGTGAGGACGATGAAAAAGCAATCCGTGGCAAAGCCCATCGTTTCGGCGCTGGTCGTGGCGCTGATATTCGTCCTGGCCTGGCTGGCGGAAAAGACGAACGGCTCCAGCTCCATGCTGGTGACGGTGCTCAAGAAGGGCGCGGTCTACGCGCTCATCGCCGTGTCCATGAACCTGCTCAACGGCTTCACCGGCCTGTTCTCGCTGGGGCAGGCGGGCTTCATGCTGGTGGGCGCGTATACCTATGCGATATTCACCATTCCGCTGGCCAAGCGCGTGGCCGTCTATCAGTATTACGCCGGCGGCTGCGTGGGCGTCGAGCTGAATTTCGTCGTCGCGCTGATTCTGGCGGGCGTCGTGGCGGCGCTGTTCGCGGCGCTGATCGGCTTTCCCGTGCTGCGGCTCAAGAGCGACTATCTGGCCATCGCCACGCTGGGCTTCGCGGAGATCATCCGCGCCATCGTGCAGTGGGATTCGCTCGGCCCGGTGACCAACGGCTCCAACCTGCTCAAGACCTATCCGACGTTCAACAGCGTCATGCCCAAGGACATGTCGGTGCTCTTCCCGTTCATCGTGGCGGGCGTGTGCATCGCGCTGATACTGCTGCTGATCAATTCGACCTACGGCCGCGCGTTCAAGGCCATACGCGACGACGAAATCGCCGCCGAGGCCATGGGCGTCAATCTCTTCCATCACAAGCAGATGGCGTTCGTCATATCCTCGTTCTTTGCGGGCGTGGGCGGCGCGCTGCTGGCGATGTATCAGGGCTCGCTTCAGGCCAACGCGTTCAAGTCCTCGATGACCTATGAGATACTGCTGATCGTGGTCATAGGCGGCATGGGCAGCGTGTCGGGCAGCGTGATCGCGTCGTTTCTGTTCATCGCGTGCAGCGAGTGGTGGCTGCGCTTTCTGGACAACACCACGTTCATCGGCGATTTCCAGATCCCGCTGCTGGGCTCGGGCTTCCGCATGGTGGTGTTCTCGGTGGTCATCATGGTGGTCGTGCTGTTCTTCCGGCGCGGCCTGATGGGCGATCGCGAGCTGTGGGAGCTCAGGCGCGCGCCCCGCAGGGCGAACAAGGGGGTGAAGGCATGAGCGCGGGCAAGACGGTATTGCGCGTTGAAAATGTCACGATGCAGTTCGGCGGCGTCGTGGCCATAGACAATCTGAGCATGGACGTTCACGAGGGCGAGATCGTCGCGCTGATCGGCCCCAACGGCGCAGGCAAGACGACCGCGTTCAACTGCATCACCGGCGTGTATGAGCCGACCAACGGCGCGGTCTATTTTGAGGACAAGCTGATCGCGGTCAATCATCCCTCCGGCCGCATGAAGCGCGCCTACGCCGGGCAGAACGCGGCGCTCTATTCGAAGGAGCATCTCCACCTCACGCCCGACAAGATCACAAAGCGCGGCATCGCCCGCACATTCCAGAACATCCGCCTGTTCAAATCGCAGACGGCGTTCGAAAACGTGCTGATCGCCACGCATCTGCGCAGGAAGAGCAACGTGTTCACGGCGACATTCCGCCTGAACCATAAGGAAGAGCGCGCCATGCGCGAAAAGGCCATGGAGCTTCTGAAAATCGTCGGTCTGGACGACGTGGCGGACGAAAAGGCGACCTCTCTGCCCTATGGCAAGCAGCGCCGCCTCGAGATCGCCCGCGCGCTGGCCACAGAGCCCAAGCTGCTGCTGCTCGACGAGCCGGCCGCCGGCATGAACCCGCAGGAGACCGACGAGCTGGGCGCGTTCATAAAGGACGTCAAGGAGCGCTTCAATCTGACCGTGTTCATGATCGAGCATCACATGAATCTGGTCATGGACGTGTCCGACCGAATCTACGTCATCGATTTCGGCAAGCAGATCGCTCAGGGCACGCCTGCCGAGGTGCGCGACAATCCGGCCGTCATCGCGGCCTATCTGGGGGTGGACGACGAATGAGCCTCTTGAAAATAACCGACCTTCAGGTGAGCTACGGCGGCATAGACGCGCTGGCCGGCATATCCTTCGATGTGGAGGAGGGCGAAATCGTCACGCTGATCGGCGCGAACGGCGCGGGCAAATCGACCACGCTGCGCACGATCTCCGGGCTGGTGAAGGCGAAGGCCGGGCGCATCGTCTACGACGGGCGCGACATCACCAGCATGAACCCGCAGAAGATCGTCGCGGAGGGCATCGCCATGGTGCCCGAGGGGCGGCGCGTGTTCGACAATCTGACCGTCAAGGAGAATTTGATGATCGGCGCGTATCTGCGCCGCGACAAGGAGAGCATCAACGAGGACATAGAGCATATCTACACGCTCTTTCCGCGGCTCCACGAGCGCGAATGGCAGCTGGCCGGCACGCTCTCGGGCGGCGAGCAGCAGATGCTGGCCGTCGGCCGCGCCATAATGACTCAGCCGCGCATACTGATGATGGACGAGCCGTCGCTGGGTCTCGCGCCGCTCGTCGTGAAGGAAATCTTCTCGATCATACGCACGCTCAACGAAACCGGCATGACCATACTCCTGATCGAGCAGAACGCCAACGCCGCACTGCGCTGCGCCCATCGCGCCTACGTCATGGAGACGGGACGCATCACAATGAGCGGCCCGAGCGCCGATCTGCTGGCCGACAGGCGCGTGCAGGACGCCTATCTGGGCGCAAAGTGACGCGCATCGCCCCCGAAACGCATAAAAGACGCGCTTCGGGGGCGTTTTGCGCTTGACGGATGGGGAAGCACGGCTTACAATAAGAAAAAACGGCAATGGAGGGCGTTTTCTATGGAGCTGTGGGACGCGTATGACCGCGACGAAAGGCGCACGGGCGGCGAGCTGGTGCGCGGCGAGCCGATTGCGGACGGGCTGTATCATCTGGTGTGCGAGGTGCTCGTGCGGCATAATGGCGGCGACTATCTGCTGATGAAGCGCGCGCAGACGAAAAAGGGCTATCCCGGCCTTTATGAAGCCACGGCGGGCGGCTCGGCGCTGAAGGGCGAAGGCCCCATGGACTGCATAATGCGCGAGCTGCGCGAGGAGACCGGCATTGCGCAGGGCGCATTCACGCTCATCGCGCGCCATGTCTTCGACAGCGGCCACTGCATATGCTATGACTATCTCTGTACGACCGACTGCGACAAGGACGCGATCGTCCTTCAGGCGGGCGAAACGGAGGGCTGGAAGTGGCTGAGCGAGGCCGAGTTCATCGCCTTCGTCAATTCGGACGAGGGGATACTGCCCCAGAAGGAGCGCTTCAGGCCGTATTTCGCTGAAAAGGGCTATCTGCGCGGCTGATCGCGGCGGGCGTTTTCAGCGCAGCTTAGCGGCGCGTTTCATCAAAAAGGCTGTTCGCGGGCATGGGCGAGCGCGGACGCGTGTGCGCACATCGCGGCGCGCGCGCGCTTCCGCCCAGCTTTCCGATTCCCCCGTCGCAGCGAGGATGAGTAGACAGCGCTTCATTGAAAAGGCCGTTCGCGTTGCAAATTATAGCGCATCGCGGAGGTATTTGCGCCGCACCGCATGGCTCGGGCGTTCCCGCTTCAGCGCTTCTCAAGCCCGCCGGCGTGACAGGCGCACGACCGGCTTTGCGAGAAGCGCCATGCATTTTTCATGCGCGGCGCTTTACTATTTCATTTGACCGCGAGAATGCGCTCCCATGCCGCGCTTGCAAAGAGCATATGCCCATCAAAAAAGGGCGCTCCCCAGCACAGAGGAGCGCCCTTTTTATATGCACTTTTTTGCGGTTTTCAGCCGTTCTTGTCCGGCTGGCGCTCGTCGCCCATGAAGAACACGGCGACGGTGCCCGGCCCGCAGTGTGATGCGATGATCGTGCCGATGTCGCATATGCGGACGCCGCCCTCGATGTGCGGGAAGTGCGCCCGCACGGCCGCTTTGGTCTCTTCGGCCTCCTTCAGGCAGTTCGAGTGGCATATGAAGCACTTGCCCGCGTAGTTCACGCCGTTCTGAACGTGCGCTTCCATTGTGCGCAGCGTCTCGCGTATGGCGTTTTTCTTGCCGCGCACCTTGTCATAGGCGATGATGCGCCCCTTGTCGTCCAGCCGCATGATCGGGCAGATGTTCAATATCGCGCCTACTGTGGCCGCCGCGCCGGACATACGCCCGCTGCGCCTGAAGTATTTGAGGTCGGTCGAGAAGAACTGATGATGCACTTTGTTGCGGTTCTGGCAGATCCACTCGGCGACCTCCTCCATGGTGTCGCCGCGGTCGCGCATATCGGCGGCCATGTCCGCCAGCAGGCCGTAGCCGGAGGAGGAGCACAGCGAGTCGGCCACGATCAGCCGCCGCTCGGGGTATTTTTCGCGCAGCGCGTCGGCGGCCTCCATGGCGTTCTTGACCGAGCCGGTCATGCCCGATCCGAAGGCAATGTGCAGAACGTCGCCCTTCTTCAGCAGCTCCTCGAAAAATTCGGCGTACTGATAGGTGTTGATCTGTGACGTCGAGGGCAGCGCGCCGTCTTTGAGCATGGCGTAAAAGCGCGGCAGCGCATCGGGGTCGCGCCCCATGTCGTCGATATATTCTTTGCCGCCCACAAGATAGCTGTAGAACAGCACGGGCATATCGCGCCCGGAAACGTACGAATACGGCAGATCGACCGTCGACTCACAGGAGAGTATGAAGGAACCAGCCATAAAAAATCACCTCGGCAAGATTGAGCTCCGCAGGTCAGATCTCCGTCAGATGCGCGCCGCCGCTCACAGGCACGCTGATGAGCGTCAGCTCGCCCGCGGTCACATCGCGCGCTTCGACGGCGCGGCCCAGGCAGTCGATCGTCTCGACACGGAAGCGGCGATTCTTGCCGCCTGCCAGCGCGACGCGCTGATCGGGCGCGGCATTGAGCAGCCATATGTCGCGCGCCTCGGGCAGATCGACGATTCGGCCGCCGTCATAGAGCGCGATCACAGCCTTTCCGTCCTTTTCGGCCTTCACCAGCGGATAGAGGTTGTGCGGCGCCTCCGCCTCGAGGGGCGCGTCCAGCAGAATATCGCGGTGCGCGCGCATGAAGTCCAGCCAGAATGTGAGCAGCGCGCGGTGCTCGTCGGTCATGTCCTCCAGCTTGACGCTGATCTGCGGCACGGCGAATATCACGCTCAGCATCTGCCGCGCGGCGGCCTCGGGCGTGTCGTCCTTGTGCCACATCAGCATATCGGAATGCACGGCGGTGCTGCCCGAGAGCAGGCGCAGGTCGATCGAGCCGATGCGGTTGGAGATCGGGTCGTCCGGGCAGTCGCCCACGCGGAACATATTGCCGAACGTGCGCATCACCGGGCCGATGTAGCTCTGCCGGAACTCGATGAGTATGTTCGGCTTGATCGCCCGGAGCGCCTCCATCACGTCGGTCATCAGCCGCTCGACCGCGTCCTCAACCAGCGCGTAATCCATTTCGGGCGTGAGCGGGGGCAGGGGATTGCTGCCGGGATTGAACGAATCGATGAAGTCGAGCTTGAAGCCGTCCAGATCCCATTCGCGCAGCGCCTTCACATAGGTGCCGATGAGATATTCGCGCACGTCGGGATAGCGCGGGTCGAGCACGCCGGTCTCCAGCCGGTCGATGCGGTTGAGGAGCTTGTCCTTGAAGTCGTCCCAGCGCTTCGACTTGTAGCCCACGAACGGCACGCTGTACCAGAGCATATACTTCATGCCCAGCGCGTGAACGGCGGCGACGTGCGCGCGCATATCGGGAATCTTGCGCGCCGCCACCTCCCAGTCGCCGCAGTAGGCGTAGCCGCGCTGGCCGTCCTCGGTCTGCCAGCCGTCGTCCACGATGACGGTCTTCATGCCCAGCGCGGCGGCGCGGGCGCATTCCGCCTCGATTTCGGACGCAATGGTCGCCTGATGGAAGGAATACCAGCAGGAGTACATGGCGCTCCTCGCCTCGTCCGGCACGGCCATGGGGGTCATGCCGCAGTCCTTTTCCCACCACGCGCTCACGTGGCGCAGCGATTCGGCGAACGACATGTCCTCGTCCGTGCGGTAGAGCGTGACGGAATAGTCGCGCGTCGCGCCGGTCGCGTCGAGCGGAATCTCGATCTTGCAATAGAGCATGCCGTTCTCCTCGCGCACGCCCAGCGAGCAGCCCAGCAGCGTCTTGACGTCGCCCAATGCCATTGTGAAGCGGTTGCGGCCGGCGGCGTTGTAGAAGCAGTAGACCGGTGCGGAGGAGGAAATCTTCGATGTCACCGGCGCGTACCAGTCGACGTGCAGCGAGCGGTTGAACCCGCAGGTGGGGTACCACTCGTACTGTATATCGATCAGCGGCAGGCTCCACTCTATGGTCAGCTCGGGATGATCGACGCTGATTTCGTCCCAGTGCGCGCCGACGGTGACGAGATGCGCGCCGTCCTCGCGCGCGGTCAGCTGAAGCGGCATATTGCCGTCTATTGTCAGATCCTTAAAAATCATGGGCATGACCTCCTCAATATAAGGGATGATCCGTTCAAGCGCGCGCCGTTCACCCGGCCAACGCGCCGCCTGCGCCTCAAAGCGCTCTTGCCGTCTTGTGCCGCGCCAGCGATTCAGCGTCGCCGCGCCGTTCCAGCTCACGAACACGCGCTGTACTATCCGCGCCGAGCCGCCCGCAGCGCCCCTCGCGCCGTTCCAACTCACAAAACTGCGTCTCGCGACCGCACACGTCCGAGCCGCCCGCAGCGCCCCTCGCGCCGTTCCGACTCACCGTGCCGCGCATCCGCGCACGTCCGAGCCGCCCGCAGCGCCCCTCGTGCCGTTCCAGCTCACAAAACTGCGTCTCGCGACCGCACACGTCCGAGCCGCATTCAGCGCCCATCGCACCGTTCCGACTCACCGTGCCGCGCATCCGCACGCGTCCGAGCCGCATTCAGCGCTCATCGCACCGTTCCGACTCACCGCGCCGCATCCGCACACGTCCAAGCCGCATTCAGCGCCCCTCGCGCCGTTCCAACTCACCGTGCCGCGCATCCGCACGCGTCCGAGCCGCATTCAGCGCTCATCGCACCGTTCCGACTCATTGCGCCGCATCCGCACACGTCCGAGCCGCATTCAGCACCCCTCGCGCCGTCCCGACTCACCGCGCCGCGCATCCTCACACGTCCGAGCCGCTCGCAGCGCCCCTCGCGCCGTTCCGACTCACCACGCCGCATCCGCACACGTCCAAGCCGCCCGCAGCGCCCATCGCACCGTTCCGACTCACCGCCCCGCGACCGCACACGTCCGAGCCGCCCGCAGCGCCCATCGCACCGTTCCGACTCACCATGCCGCGCATCCGCGCACGTCCGAGCCGCCCGCAGCGCCCCTCGCGCCGTTCCAGCTCACGAACCTACACATATCCCCGCATATTAGTGTGCGTTCGCTTCGTTCTGACTCACCGCGCCGCGCCGATCCACCGATTCAGCGTCGCCGCGTCGCGCAGCAGCGCCTCGTCCGAGTCGTTCTGCACAAACTCGAGCAGCGCGTATGTGTCCTCGGGCACGCGCTCGAACACGCGCGTCCACATCTCCTCGCCGCGATCGAGCGGCAGGCGGCCGCCGTCCGGCTCCCATGTGAACACGTGCA
The DNA here is from genome assembly GCA_934636425.1 of uncultured Clostridia bacterium. GTDB lineage: Bacteria > Bacillota > Clostridia > Christensenellales > Aristaeellaceae > Firm-10. The sequence continues at coordinate 17,283 of CAKUAV010000012.1, read as the reverse complement.
GGTGGCTGAGGCGCGGCAATACCTCGCCCAGCGATTCGATCCGGCTGTCAAGCGGCCAGTCCCAGCGCGGCTGCCAGTAGAATTTGAGCGCTTTCGCGCCCTTCGTCTCTTCCAGCAGGCGGCGCACGCTCGCGCGGTCGTCGGTCAGCGTGCCGCCGTGGTATTCGAGCGTCAATGTGACGTCCGCCGCGCCGGCAAGAGACGCGCACTTGATCAGCGTTTCGACCGTCTCGGCGCGCTCGGCTTCACTCATGTCCCGAGAGGCGTGCAGGCCGCCCCAGACGCGCATCACCGGCGCGCCCAGCTTCACGGCGGTTTCGAGATTCGCCCTGAACGCGTCCAGACTCTGCCCCACGCGGTAATAGCTGCCGTAGGAGGAGATTTCCAGACCGTGGTCGAGCGTCATGGCGCGTATGGCCGCCGCGTCGGCTTCGGGCGGGCAGTGTACGTCGCCGCCCCATTCTATGGCGCTAAGGTTCGCCCTGCGGCACAGCGCGCAGATCTCCAGCGGGGTTTTGCGGCGGAAGGATACCGAGACAAGACCGGATTTCATCGCTTCATCCCTCCGCTTTCTTTGTAAACGCCGCATAGGATTCGGCAAAGCGGTCGTGGAACGCCTCGCCGCAGGACACGCGCGCCAGCTCGGCCGCGGCCACCGCAGCGCCGAACACCGGCGGCAGGTCGGGGCGCAGCAGGCGATAGTCGGGCGAGAGCAGATCGCGCACGCCCTCGAGCAGGCGCGGCGCCTTCCACAGGCTGCCCAGCAGGGAGGCCATGTAGGGCGCTTTTTTGAGATGCGACGCGCAGGTGGAGATCAGCAGGCGCAGCTCGCGGCAGGCGTTGTCCACGATGGCCAGCGCCTGTCGGTCGCCCATGTCGGCGGCCTCGAACGCCAGCGGCGCGAACGACGCGACAGTGCGCTTGCCGCCCTGATAGATCATCGGCACAGCGCCCAGCACGTTGAAGCCCAGCTGCCGCTCGACCAGCTCGGTGAGCCGCGTGGACTCGCCGCGGCCGTCGCGCTCGCGGAATGCGGCGTTCAGCACGGCGCGGCCTATGGAATAGCCGCTGCCCGCGTCGTCCACCAGATAGCCCCAGCCGCCCACCTGAGTGAGCACGCCGCCGCAGCGCACGAAGGCCGACGTGCCGGTGCCCGCGATGACCACCATGCCGTCGCCCGCGCCCACGCCGGCGTAGAGGCCGTTGAGTGCGTCGCTGCCGTTGCTGATGGACTTGACGAAGGGCAGCTCGCGCGTCAGCACGGCGCGCACCTCGCCGGAAATCGCGGGCGCGCCGCCGCCGGAGAGCCCGGCAAAGAGCGCGTCGACCGTCTCGGTGTGCCCGTCGACCAGCGCCCTGACCTGAGAGGCGATGCGCATGGCCGCGTTTTCGGGGCCGAGATCGGCGGCGTTGCTGCCCGGCGCGGTCATGCGGTTGACCACGCGGCCGTCATTTTCGCACAGCGCCAGCTCATTCTTGGTTCCGCCTGCATCGATGCCGATAAGCATGAAAAAAGACCTCCTTATTAGAAACGCATTCTACAGCGCCTTGATATCGATCGCCGACAGCGCCGCGCCGCGGAAGCTGGGCGCGATGACCGAGCTGTAGATCACATAGAGCTTTCCGTCCGCCTCGCAGGCCACCGGATACGCCCAGTCCGCGCCATAGAGCAGATCGGGCGAGCGATTCTCCTCAATGATGATTCCCCTGTCGAAAATCATCGTGTTCGGGCGCGAGAAGAACGCGGCCAGCCGGCTGCGGCGCGGATAGCCGGTCTCGGGCGTCACGTCGGGCGGGAATATGTTGCCCATGACGTAATTGCGGCCGTCCGAGAGCGTGCCGGAATAGATCTTCGAATTGCAGAAGGGAATATCGTGCGCCATGGGCGCGCTCCACGTCTCGCCGCAGTCGCGCGAAACGTATATCAGCGGCACGCGGCGCTCGTCGTCGCGGCAGAACATATACACAGTCTCGCCCTGCACGATGGCGGACAGCTCGGGATGAACGAGCTTCGATCTGTCCGGCATCGTTCCGTCTGGCTGAATGGTCACCAGCCGCCACTCATCGTCGATCCTTCCGGAATCGGAAATCAGCACGGCCGGCGTGTTGGGGAAGCCGTCCAGCTCTGCGATGCGGCCGGGCAGCATCAGCTTGCCGTTCGGCAGCTGATAGACGTTGGTGTTCAGCTTGAAGGGGATGGGGCGCGACCAGAGGAACTCAAAGCGCTCCGTCTCTTCGTTGTAGACGTACAGATCGAGCGCGTGTATGTGGTCGGGCGCGACCATCTCGTTCATGATGAGATAGAGCCTGTCCTCGCATATGCCGTATACAGGCGGGCAGTAGAGTATCCGTCCGCTCTCGTCGCGGGCGAGTATCTCCGTGTCCGTCCACGTCCTGCCGCCGTCGCGCGAGCGCCTGCCGCGGATGGGCGTGTCGCCGTGCAGCTCGGTCAGGGGGCAGTTGTACCAGGAGGCGAACAGCGTGCCGTGATACTCTATGACGGCGGCCTCGTGCAGAAAGCCGTACAGCGTCGTGGGATAGGTCACAGCGTATGTTTTGACGCAGTCCGGCCGCGTCAGGCGCTCCGTGTCGACGCCCTCGAGCAGCGTCATCTGTTCGAGCATATTGTCCAGCGCGCGATCCTCGGCGCGATAGAAGGGAAAATCCATAGCGTGAACACCTTCCTTCATGAAAAAAATGAATGGCGGACGCCGCGCCCGTCGGGATCGGGAAAACGGCGTCCGCCAAACGGGATGATTCACAGAAACAGCGTGCAGCCCGCCGAGCGATAGGCCTCGATCATCTCGTCGAGCTTTTCGCGCGGGATGTGAAACATATCCTCAAGGCAGGCAAAGCAGTACAGCTTCGTCGTGGCGCGGTTGATCAGCTTGCGGCTCAGGCCGGCCTCGTCGCTTTCGATCGGCTTTCCGCAGCGCGCGCAGGTCATCATCCGCGCACCAGCTGGGCGCGATAGACCGCGCAGTCGTGCGCCTGAACGGGAATGCGCATATACTCCTTATAGAAGCCCTCGTCCTCGCCGGTGAAGAGGTTCCTGACCTTGAAGCCGTAGCCGGAATGGGCGGGCAGGCCGAACTCGCTGAACATCATGGGCAGGCTCTTGTCCTTCTCGCCCATGTTGAAGAAGGCGATGGCGTACTCGTTGTTTTCGAGCATCTTGAGCATGACCAGAGAATTTTCGTTGTAGGTGCACTTGCGGATGATCGGCGGGCGGCACTCGCCGTCCTGATCGATGGCGATCAGCTCGCGGTTGGTCACCAGCTCGAGTGTCTGCCTGTTCATGTGACGGATGTCGCAGCCCAGCATCAGCGGCGCGGAATACATGCACCACAGCGCGAACTGGGAGCGATAGTCCGCGTCGTTGCAGCCGACCGAGCCGACCAGACCCTTGCCGTACATGCCGACGGTCAGCATATCGATGTCGTTGTAGCAGCCGGGCGCGGAATAGCCGAACTTGTCGGCCTGGCTCAGCGCGATATTGCGGTAGGATTCGGCGCTGTCGTTGATGTCGCCGGTGGAGCGGTACATATGAGCGCCCGCGCCGCGGATCCACGTCCACACGTCGTCGGTGCCCCAGTTGCAGGCCGAGAAGAGAATTTCGCGGCCGGACGCGCGCAGCGCCATGGCCATGCGGCGGTAGAGCGTGGGGCCCTCGGCGTTGTTGGGCTTGTAGCAGTTGTCGTATTTGAGATAGTCCACGCCGAACTCGGCGAAGGTCTGCGCATCCAGGAATTCGTGGTCGAACGAGCCCGGATAGTCGGCGCAGGTGCGCACGCCGTCGCAGGAGTACATGCCGAACTTCAGTCCCTTGGAGTGGACATAGTCGGCGACGACCTTCATGCCGTTGGGGAATTTCTCATGATGGGGCACGATGCGGTCGGTGATCGGATCGCGGTTGTATTCGGACCAGCAGTCGTCGATGACGAGGTATTCGTAACCCGCGTCCTTCAGACCGTTGTCGATAAAGGCGTCCGCGCTCTCGCGGATCAGCGTTTCGTTAATGTCCTTGCCAAAAGTGTTCCAGGTGTTCCAGCCCATGGGCGGTCTCTGTGCCAGCATAGTATGTCCCTCCGTTAACGTTTGTGTCCGACTCTATTATATAACATTCAGGCCGCAAATGCAACCGCAAAAAACACGGCGCTTCCCCGTCCCGCGCTCAAAAATCCCGCGCGCCCGCCCGCGCCACAGCTGTGCGCCCGCATTCATCCGCAACCCCTCTCGCGCCATAGCATCCAGCATCGCGGCAGCCCGCGCGTCAAGCCATGCCCACACATCGCCGCCCGCGAACAACCGCCCCCGCGCCCATACCCTCGTATTGCCGCTTTCGCTCACCCACCCGCGCCCATTCGCACTACAGCCTGCGCGCATCCATCCGCACCCCCATCACGCCATAGCATCCAGCATCGCGGCAGCCCGCGCCACACCCGCGCGTCAAGCCATGCCCCGCACCGCCGCCCGCGCCCGCCCGCACTACAGCCTGTGCGCATCCATCCGCCCCCATCACGTATCGCATCCAATATCGCGGCAGCCCGCGCCACACCCGCGCGTCAGGCCATGCCCACATATCGCCGCCCGCGAACAACCGCCCCCGCGCCCATACCCTCGTATTGCCGCTTTCGCTCACCCACCCGCGCCCATTCGCACTACAGCCTGCGCGCATCCATCCGCACCCCCATCACGCCATAGCATCCAGCATCGCGGCAACCCGCGCCACACCCGCGCGTCAGGCCATGCCCACATATCGCCGCCCGCGCCCATCGACAAAAAAATCGCCGCGCGGGAGAATCTCCTCACGCGGCGTTGTCACACACGCGGTGTGCGCAGAGCCCTTCGAGCGATGCTCAGCCGATGCGGCGAATGACCAGCGCAGCCAGCGTTTCGTCCTCGGCCGCGGTCAGGGCGAGCGCGGCGTTCGAGGCGATGCAGAGCGTCGCGCCCGCGGCCGCGGTGATTATGGAGCGGCTGCTGACAGTGACCGGCGCGCCGGCGGTCGTCTTGGCAAAGGCGACGGTCGTGCCCGGCACGGCGCTGCCCCCGCGCAGCAGGCTGAGCGAGCCGGTCGCCGTTGTGCCGGCGGGCAGCGTCAGCGCGTAGGACACGTCGTAGACGCCGGCCTCGGGGAGAACAATCACGCCGCCGGTCTGTTCGATGTTCCGGATGGCCGCGCCCGCGCCGTTCAGCGGAATGCAGCCCGCCGCGGAGAGCGTAAACGAGCCCGCCTGATAGAAGAAGCCGTAGGCCGGCTCAAAGCAGTTCTGACCGGGACGCGGCGTCTCCTCGCCCGGGCGGCGCCAGCACTCGGGCACGCCGGGCGCGCAGGGACGATAGCACCACGGCACGGGCGACACAGGGCCGCTGGGGCCGGTGTAGTAGGGGGAGCAGGGGACAAGGCGCTCGCCTGTGACGGCCGGCTCAGCCAGCGTGACGTTGATGGGCGGAGCGCTCTGGTTCATGACGGCGGCACGGCAGCCGTAGCAGCGTCGAGAATCCAAAATACAAGGCACAGTGAAAATCTCCTTTCATGAAGAAGTCACTGCATACTATGCGCCGTCCCGCCCGCCGGTGCAGGCAACGCCGCGCCGCTTGCGCCCACTGCCGCCCAGCCCAACACGCCTTCGCCGTCCGCACCAATCACAGCGCCGCCTTCCTCACGCCGTCCTCATCCGCGAACCCATCGCGTCGTTTCGCATTCGCCCTTCGCAGCTTCCCCGCCGCGCCAAGCGCCCACCACAGCCCCAGCGCAGCGCCGTTCTCATCCGCGAACCCATCGCGTCGTTTCGCATTCGCTCTTCGCAGCTTCTCAAACGCGCCGCCGTCCGCACCAATCACAGCGCCGCATTCCTCACGCCCACCCAGCGCAGCGCCGTCCTCATCCGCGAACCCATCGCATCGTTTTGCATTCGCCCTTCGCAGCTTTCCCAACGCGCCGCAGCCCACCCCAACACGCCTTCGCCGTCCGCGCCCTCATCCGCAATCCCCATCATTCTCCGCCCATCTCCATGCCGCTTTTCGAGGCTCGATTCGCCGGGCGCATCTTCCGACCCCCAAAACAGAAAATCGGGCAGAGACATTCATCCCTGCCCGCAATAGGAGCGTATGCCGACTCAGAACGCCAGCGCCGGGAAGGCGAACGGGTCGAGCGACGTGCGCGCGGTCAGCAGCGGATCGACCACCTGACTGATCTCGAGATGGCATACGAGGCTCATCAGCAGTATCAGCTCGTTGCGGTCGATTGTCACGCGCCTTTCGATAAAGTCCATCATCGCGTCGGCGCTCAGCTTGGCGGCTTCGTCCAGATCGGCGGCGGAGGCGACGGCGTACCAGCGTCCGGCCTCGTCCCTCAGCATGGGCCACGTTTCGCGCTTTCCGTGAACGACGCTCAGGCGCATGGTCACCTCGGCGGGGCATTCCAGACCGCATATGCAGATTTCGCCGTCGCCCATGCGCGCGTGCACGTCGCCCAGCGCGAACAGCGCGCCCTCGGCGGCCACCGGCAGATACAGCGTGCTGCCCGCGCGTATGTGGCGCGTGTCCATATTGCCGCCGTGCGCGCCGGGAGACTCCGTGTCCACGTCCCCGCCCTCGGGCGCGACGCCGATCACGCCGATCATCGGCTCGAGCGGCATTTTAACGCCCGCCAGCTCGGCATGGCCGTTTTTCAGTGGAATGCAGCGCACGATCGGCGCGGTCACGCGGTCGGCCATCAGCCCGCCGCGATTGCTGATGCGCATGGACGCGTATTCGCCCACGTCGACGGCGAGTATATCGCATCTGAGCGTGTCGCCCGGCCGCGCGCCCTCGACGTATATCGGCCCGCTCGCCGGATTGCAGCCGATCGCAGGCCCGTTTGCCGCGCCGCGCGGGTCGTTCTCCGCGCGCAGATTGTCCATGTAGCAGTCCTTTGTGGCGATGCGCACAGTCGCGCCGTCCTCAACGCGCAGCGCCGGCGCGGCGCTTTTGCTGAAGGACGTGATAAACCGATCGGACGAAAGCGTATACATTGTAAAGTCCTTTCTGCCGCATACAGCGCAGGCTTCCGGCCAGCCGTTTTTCAAAGCGGGCGCGCCGCTTTCCGGCCGGAATTCATTCGCCGCGCGCCATTTCCGTCACGCCATCTCAAACAGCCGCCTGAGCAGATCGCTTCCGCTGGTCAGCACCGGCCTGTCGGCGCACGCGTCCTCGCAGAACACGCGCGGCGCGCCGGGGCGGCGGCTGTCATAGATCGCATAGGGCACGGGCGTGCCGTCGTGCGTGCGGGTGGAGAGCAGCGTGTAGTGGTCGGGCATGAGGAGCACGCGGTAGTCCTCGCCGGACGCGTCCAGCGCGTCCAGCACAGGCCCCACCATGCGCGTATCCAGCCGGCGGATCGATTCCACTTTGCCGTTCAGATCGCCCAGATGGCTCAGGTCGTCGGGCGCTTCGAGATGCAGCAGCACAAAGTCGTCGCCGCTCTTCAGCGCGTCCAGAGCGGCCTGCACCTTGCCCGCGTAGTTGGTGTCCAGCGCGCCGGTCGCGCCGGGTATGCGCGGCGCCTTGAGTCCGCTCAGCCACGCGATGCCGCGCACCAGCGGCACGGCGGACACGGCGGATCCGGTCTTGCCGAACTGCTCGGTAAAGTTGTCGAGCATCGTCGCGCGCCCCGCGCCCCAGAACCACACGGCGTTGGCGGGCATGCGCCCCTCGGCGACGCGCTTTTTGTTGACGGGATGCTCGGAAAGAACGGCGTGCGCGGTCTCTTGCAGCGCGCGCAGCAGCTCGGCCTTCTGGCCCCTGGGCTGATAGCCGTCGATCACGCATCCGGCGATGTCGTGCGGCGGGGTCAGCTCGAACGGCGCGTCGCTTGCGTCCACCACGGCGATGTGGCGGAACGTGTCGGTCACGGTGATGCGCATATGCGCCTGCTCCATCAGCGCGGCGAATTCGGGATTGTGCGTAAGATCGTCGGCCAGACGGTACGCGTCCTCGCCGTCTATGCCGTCGCCGTTGTAGCTGGCCATCACGCCGCCCTCATAGGGGCCGTCGATCGTGGCCAGATTCATGCGGAAGGAGACCTCGTTTTCACTGAGCGCGACCTGCTCGCCCGCCGCCTCGAGCGGAGAGCGCCCGCGATAGCACCTGACGGGATCGTGTCCCAACAGCGTCAGAAAGGCCACGTCGCTGCCCGGCGCAAATTCGGCGGGGCAGGTGCGTATGCGCCCCAGCTCGCCCCCGGCCACGCGCGCCATATTCGCGCCCGCAGCGTATTCGAGCGGTGTTTTCCCGCCCAGCGCCTCGATTTTTTCATCGGCCATGCCGTCGCCGACAATCAGCATATACTTCATAGAGACGATTCCTCCTCACACAAACTGCTGCGCCGCCGTTTTTCGAATTTGACGACAGAGCGGCCTGAAATTGCAAATTCACCGGCTGAGACGCGCGCCCGGCGCGAAAGCCGCCCGCCTTTTCGAAACACACTCTTGCAAAAATGCGGATTATGATATATCATTGTATCACAGAGTTCTGCAATTCGAGCGGCCGCGGCAAAATTTAACCGCGCCCTGAAAGGAAGTTTATATGCAGCTTCAGCTATCTCAGGTCATCAAAAATCAGATGTTTGAGGGCTATGTGCTGGTGAAGGCGTCCGAGCAGCGCACGTCCTCCAACGGCAGCAAGTTCCTCGATATGACGCTGGGCGACGTGTCCGGCGAGTTCAACGCCAAAATGTGGGACGGAACCGTTGCGCCGCCCGCCGCCGGCACGGTGATCAAGATCCGCGCCATGATGCAGGAGTACAACAACCGCCCGCAGCTGCGCGTCGACAAACTGCGCCCCGTGACCGAAAAGGACAGCGTGGACATGAGCCTGCTTTTGCCCTGCGCGCCCTATCCCGCCGAGGATATGCTCTCGGTGATCATGAGCCGCGTGGACAGTATGCAGGACGAGGAGCTTAAAAAGCTGGTGACCTACCGGCTCGATCAGTGCGGCGAGGCGCTGATGTACTATCCGGCGGCCACGCGGCTGCATCACGCCGAGCGCAGCGGCCTATTGCACCACACCAGCACAATGCTGCGCATGGCCGACGCGGTGTGCGGCGTCTATACGCAGCTGGACAGCGATCTGCTGGCGGCGGGCGTCATACTGCACGATCTGTGCAAGATCACCGAGATCCGCGCCGACGCGAGCGGCGTGGCGATCGACTATTCGCGCGAGGGTCAGCTGCTGGGGCACATCGTGCGCGGCGTGAGCGAGCTGGACAAGGCCTGCGAGGCGCTCTCCATACGCGAGGAGACGCGGCTCATGCTGGAGCACATGATACTCTCCCATCACGATCTGCCCGAATACGGCAGCCCGAAGCCGCCCATGTTCCCCGAGGCCGAGGTGCTGCACATACTCGACCTGCTCGACGCGCGTATGTTCGAGATGGACAGCGCGCTCAAAAACGTCGCGCCCGGCACGTTCACCGAGCGCATCTGGTCGCTCGAGCGCCGGCTCTATCGCCGCGAGCGCGCGCCGAAGGCCGAGGAGTGAGCGCGCCCAACCCGCTTCCACTCGAGACGCGCGCAGATCAAAACCAGAGCATTCCGTTTTGAGCCCGTCAAAGCCCCAAAAAAATTCCCGGCAGAGCAATGCGCCGCGATCAAAGCCAATCGGCTCACCATCGCTTCGCCCGCCGACTCCCCGGGAAAACCCATCTCGCGCCGCCCCGAACCCGCCAAAGCGCTCCCCAAAAATCCCCGGCAAAGCAATGCGCCGCGATCAAAGCCAATCGGCTCACCATCGCTTCGCCCGCCGACTCCCCGGGAAACCGCCAGCGACGCTCGAATCCGTCAAAGCCCCGAAAATTCCCGGCAAAGCAATGCGCCGCGATCAAAGCCGATCAGCTCACCATCGCTTCGCCCGCCGACTCCCCGGGAAACCGCCAGCGACGCTCGAATCCGTCAAAGCCCCGAAAATCCCCGGCAAAGCAACGCGCCGCGATCAAAGCCGATCGGCTCATTCCCATCGCTTCGCCCGCCGACTCCCCGGGAAAACCCATCTCGCGCCGACCCGAAATCCCGGAAATTCCGGCCCCCCGCGGAACAACCGCAGCGGCGGTGCCTTTTCAGGATTGCTCCGCATGGCCGCGTATCCTTTATCGATTACCACGCAAGGAGGAAATTGATGACCCGAATCGTCAGAGATCAGGAGACAGTGCGCCGCTGGGGCGCGGATATACTCAAATCAAAGGGCATGAACAGTGAAAAGCGCTTCATGCAGCACGGCGACATCAGCTGCTATCGCCATTCTCTGCGCGTGGCCGTCCGCAGCGTCCGTCTGGCGCGCTGGATGCGGCTGCGCACCGACATGAGCGCGCTGGTGCGCGGCGCGCTTTTGCACGATTACTTCCTCTATGACTGGCATGAGAAGGACGCGTCGCACAGATGGCACGGCTTTCATCATCCCTCCGCCGCGCTGAAGAACGCCTCGGCCGATTTCGGCCTGTCCGCGCGCGAGCGCGATGTGATCGCCAAGCATATGTTTCCGCTCACGCTCCGACCGCCGCGCTTCCGCGAAAGCTGGATCGTCTGCCTGGCCGACAAATGGTGCGCTCTCGAGGAGACGCTGGCCGTCCGCCTTGGCCTGACGCTGAAGGAATGAGCGCCGCCGCAAACGCAACACCCCCGCGCCGCCGCATCGCCGCAGCCGCGCGGGGGATTGTTTGTCCATAAAGGCGTTTTGCGCGCGAGCGCGATGTGATCGCCAAGCATATGTTCCCGCTCACGCTCCGTCCGCCGCGCTTCCGCGAAAGCTGGATCGTCTGTCTGGCCGACAAATGGTGCGCCCTCGAGGAAACGCTGGCCGTCCGCCTTGGCCTGACGCTGAAGGAATGAGCGCCGCCGCAAACGCAACACCTCCGCGCCGCCGCATCGCCGCAGCCGCGCGGGGGATTGTTTGTCCATAAAGGCGTTTCGCGCGCGAAAAAGCGCGTCCCATTTCAAGCGCCGCGTCGGGAAAACGCGCGGCCATCCGCGGATTGCCCGCCCGTCGCTCTCTGCGAGCCATCGCGCCGCGTCCCCGGCAAGCCGTCACCGCGCCCTGCCGAGAACAACGCAATTCATCGCGCCGAGCATGCTGTCGAGGACAGACGCGCGCCTCTTTCGTGTTCTCCGCATACTGCGCACAACGCATCGCGCATAACGCGTCTTCACCATCCCATTGTCGCAAACGATGTGAGCGCCGCGTCTCTGCCGCGAACCGCTTTATATTTGCCGCACGCGCGCGATTCACCCGCGCCCCGCCGCGCCGTCGAGGGCAGACGCGCGCGTCAAGACCATGCTCCCGAGCGAATCCCGCTCATCGCGCGCATTCCGTCACATATTTCCGTCCAGTATCCGCGCGTAATCCGCTGCCGGCGGCAGGCCGTACAGCGCGCGATAGTCCGCGCCGAGATAACAGGCAAAGCTCGTGATCGACTCGAAGCCCAGCCCTTCATAGAACTCAACGTCCCGCGCCATCACGTCCGCATCGAGCGAAAAGCGCCTGGGCGGCTTTGTCCAGTTCGAAAAGAGCGAATTGTCCATCCAGTAGTCCAGAACCTGAGCGTCCGATCGCCCGAAGAATGACAAAAGCGGCTGGAGCGTCGCGGTCTGCGCGGCGTTTTCGGCGCAGGCTGCGTCGGTGATCGGCCTGTGGTGATCGCGGCCGATCGGCGCGTATTCGAGGAACAGCCCGTCCTCCGGCTCGGTGAGGCGGGGGAGAGTCAGGCCGTCGTGATAGGCCAGATAGGCGGTGCGCGCCTGTGGGTCTGCGCGCCGAACGCCGCGGTGAATGGCGTTGGTGATGCGCAGCAGCTGATCGCCGCCGTTCAGCGCGCGGCAGAGCGGACAGTGGCACAGCTTTCCGGACACGTCGTCCGGCCACCAGAACCGGCGCGCGCTGCCCGCGTCCAGCGCTTTCGTCAGCTTTTCGGCGTTTTCCTCGACCAATGCCAGCGCCTCCGCGCTTGACGGGCAGAGATTCGCGTCGGGCACGCGCTCGCCGTGCTCGTCCATGCGGAAATACTCGGGATGCGCCGCAAACAGCTCTCTCGGCAGCAGGTGGGTGAGCGCGTGCGCCTCGTATTCGACGGTCAGCCCAAGCCCCTTCGCCCGCGCGATGAGCCGCTGAAAGTCGGGCGACTGGTGCTGCGCAATCGCCGCCTCGAGCGTCCGCGCCGCGTTTTTTCCGCCCACCGGGTGCAGCCCCAGTACATTGAGGTTCGTTTTTTCAATCTCGTCCAGCCAGATCTCGTCCAGCTCCTCGGGATGAACGAGCAGTCCGCGTCGCAAAAGCATGGCCATGCCCCTTTCCAAATCAAAATGATTTTGCTGAGTGTCCGCGCCGTTTCGCGCAGCCGCCGCGGGGAAGCGGCTTTTCCATACAGCGTTCGTTTCAACGGCGTACAATCGCGATGCGCAAGTGCCCCGCATTCTGCTGCAAAATCACTCCTCCGCGCAAAGCCTTCGCCGTCCCGCGTCGCAGATGGACGCGCGCCCTTTTATTCCGTCGGTGCGGCAGACTCTGAATCAAATGAGTTCGCCGCATCCGCGCGCTTTTTCACTCAGACGCGTGTAATTGCGATGCGCAAATCCCCTCGCTGCCGCAGCCGCGCCTATAAACACACCCCGCGCCTCAAAAAAGGGGAGCGGGGCGCGAAAAATCACAGTATCGCGTCGATGAATTCCTTCGCGTCGAAGGGGCGCAGGTCGTCGAGCTGCTCGCCCACGCCGATGTAGCGCACCGGCAGCCCCAGCTCGCTGCGTATGGCGATGGCGATGCCGCCCTTGGCCGTGCCGTCCAGCTTGGTCAGTATGATGCCCTCCAGATCGGCCACGTCCTTGAACACCTGCGCCTGAGCCAGACCGTTCTGGCCGGTCGTCGCGTCTATGACCAGCAGAGAACGCGTCTTCGCCTCGGGGAACTCGCGGCTGATGACGCGCGCCATCTTTTTGAGCTCCTCCATCAGGTGGCTCTTGTTGTGCAGTCGGCCGGCGGTGTCCACGATCAGCACGTCCGCGCCGCGCTGCTTGGCGGCCTGTATGCCGTCGAACACCACCGCGGCGGGGTCGGCGCCCTCCTTCTGCTTGACGATCGGCACGCCCGCGCGCTCCGCCCAGACGGTCAGCTGGTCGGCGGCGGCGGCGCGGAATGTGTCGCCCGCGCAGATTATGACGCGCCGGCCCACCGTCTTGAGGCGCGCGGCCAGCTTGCCGATCGACGTGGTCTTGCCCACGCCGTTCACGCCGATGACGAAGAGCACCATCGGGGAGCTCAGGCGCATGGGCTCGCTGCCCATGACGTCCGTCAGTATCTCGCGCAGCATCTCGCGCGCGGCGGCGGGCGTGACGTCCGGCGTCTTCTCGCAGCGCGCCTTCAGCGTCTGAACGACCTGATCGCTGGTGTGAACGCCCACGTCGGCCATGATGAGTATGTCGGTCATCTCTTCGAAGAAGTCGTCGTCCACCTCGGCCGCGTTCTCGACCAGATCGTCCATCTTCACGGACAGATTGTCGTGCGTGCGCGTGAGCCGCGATTTCAGCCAGCCGAAAACGGACTCCTTGCGCGGCGCCTCGCCTGCCTCTTCGGGCGCTTTCCCGGCGGGCTGAGTGATTTCCTCCGGCTGAGCGGCGGCGCTGCTCTCTTCGGCGGGCGCGGCGCTTTCGGCTTCCTGCGCGGCCTTTTCTTCCTTCGTGTCCGGCTCGGCCGGATTTTCCGCGCGGCCGATGCCCAGCTTGTTCTTCAGCTTGTCAAACAGAGCCATAACTATCACCTCGTATGGATCGTTGATTGTGTCAGTACTGAGCGTCGCCCATCTTGACGCTCACCATGCGCGATACGCCCTTTTCCTCCATGGCGATGCCGTAGAGCGCGTCGCAGCGCTCCATTGTGCCCTTTCGGTGGGTGATGACCACGAACTGCGTGTTTCTGGAATAGCTGCGCAGGTATTCGGCGAAGTTGTCTATGTTCGCGTCGTCCAGCGCGGCCTCGATTTCGTCCAGGAAGCAGAACGGCGTGGGCTTGAGCTTCAGCATGGCGAAGAGTATCGCAATGGCGGTCAGCGCGCGCTCGCCGCCGGAGAGCAGCGAAAGCATCTGCAGCTTCTTTCCGGGCGGCTGGGCGATGACCTCTATGCCGCAGTTCAGCGCGTCGTTCGGGTCGGCCAGCTGAAGCTCCGCGCGGCCGCCGCCGAACAGATTGACGAACGTCTCCTTGAAGTTCTCGTTGAGCAGCGCGAACTGCGCGCGGAACTGCACGTCCATCTTCTTCATCAGGTCGTCTATGATGCCCATCAGGTCGAGCTGCGCGCGCGTGAGGTCGTCGCGCTGAACGGTCAGCTCCTCATAGCGCTCGCAGGTCTGGCGGTATTCGTCCACCGCCGCCACGTTGATCGGCCCCATCTCGCGTATGCGCGCCTTGATCGCGGCTATGCGCCGGTCGCTCTCGGCGATTTTGAAGTCCTCCTGACGGAACTCCTCCGCGCCCGCGTATGTCAGCTCGTAGTCCTCCCATATGCGGTCGGTCAGCGTCTTGAACTCGTTCTCCAGCCGCGTGAGGGCCAATTCGCCCTTGTGCCGCCTTTCGCTCAGGCTGTCCAGCTCGGCGCGCAGACTGTCCAGCTGCTCCGTGCCGGTCTTGACGGCCTCCTGCGCGTCTGTGCGCGCCTTGTCGGTCGCGTTGAAGCGCGCGCGCTCCTCGTTCAGGCTGGCCTTGAGCGCGTCAAGGCGCTGCTGCTCGCCTTCGAGGCGTTCGCGGTCGGCGGCCAGAGCGCTGCGGCACTCGGCGAGCGCGGCGCTGTTTTCCTCCAGCTGGCGCTGCAGCTCGTAGCCGTCGCCGCTCAGGCGCGCCAGATCGTCGCGAAGGGCGGTCAGTCCGCGCTCGCGGGCGGCCTGCACAATGCGCTGGTCGGTCACGACGCGCCGCTTTTCGCCGGAGGAGTCGCGCAGCGCGGTGATCTCGTCGTTCAGGCGCGCGATTTCCGCCTGCTGATCGTCGCCGCTCTGCTGCGCGCCGGCCTGACGCGTCTTAAGCTGCGCCATGGCCTCGCGGATGTCGCCCAATTGCGCCGTCATGCGCTCGCTCTCGAGGCGAATGCGCTCGTTCTGCTCGCTCTGTGTGGCCAGCGCGTCGCGGGCGGTGGCCAGATGCGCCTCCTCGCGCGTGCAGGCGATTTCCTGCTGGCGGGACTGCTCGAACAGCTCGCTGCGCTGCTGCTTGAGCGCGGCGCGTTCGGCCTCGAGCGTGACCAGCACGCCCTGCAGCGTGGTCAGCTGCTCGGTCAGCGCCTTCAGGCGCTCCCGGTGCTCGCTGATTTCGCGCTCGCGGGAGAGCAGGCTGGTCACGCGCGACGTGACCGAGCCGCCGGTCATTGAGCCGCCCGAGTGCATCACGTCGCCGTCCAGCGTCACCAGCCGGAAGGCGTGCCGCCCCGCGCGCTGTATCGCAATGCCGCTGTCCAGATCCTCGGCCACGACGGTGCGCCCCAGCAGGCTGTCCACAATGCCCTGATAGCGCGGATCAAACGATATCAGTTCGGAGGCCAGCCCCACGCAGCCGGGCATGGACAGCACGCTTCGCTCCTCGTGGGTGAGCGTGCGCCCCTTCACCGATGTGAGCGGCAGGAATGTCGCGCGGCCCAGCCGGCCGGAACGCAGGAAATCGATCATGCGCTTTGCGTCCTCTTCGCGCTCGACAACGATGTTCTGCAGCGCGCCGCCCAGCACCATGTCTATGGCGCGCTCGAGTTTGCGCGGCACGGTGATCAGCGTCGCCACAACGCCGTGAACGCCGCTGCCCTGCGTGCGCCGCGCCTGGAGCAGCACCTGCTTGACCGAGTTCTGATAGCCCTCGTAGTCGCGCTGCATTTCCTCCATGACGCGCAGGCGGGAGGCGGTCTCCTGCTTTTGCGCGGTCAGCGCGCGCTGGCGCTCGTTCTTTTCGTCAAACTGCGTTGCCGTCATGGCCAGCTGCTGCTGGAGGGCGTTGAGCGCATGGTCGATGCGCTCCTTTTCGTTCAGCTCCGCGCGCAGATTGTTCTCGGCCTCGGCGACCGCGGCCCTGCGCTCGTCCAGAGTGCCCTCGCCCTCGGAGCGCTCGTTTTTGAGCGCTTCGATGCGGCTTTTCAGCGCTTCCTCCATCGCCGTGTAGCGCGCCTGCTCGCTCTTTACGTCGGAGAGGCGGTTGATCGCGTCTATGCGGCTGGCCTTCAATTCCTCGCAGCGGCGCTCGCGCTCGATCAGCGTGTCATTAAGCGCGGCCAGCTCGGCCTCAAGCGCGGCAAGACGCTGCTGCGCCTCGAGCGCCTCCTGTGTTTCGGCTTCGATTCGCGCGCTCAGGTCGTCGGTGCGCTGGCGGGTGCTCTGCGCGTCGCTCTCTGCGCTGCTCACAGCGTCGCTGAGCCGCTTTTCCTCGCGCTCTGCGGCGGAAATGTGCTCGCGCAGCACGCCGGCGCCGCCCTCGCAGGCCTCCACGTCGCGTATGAGCGTCTGCACGGTCTCGCGCTGAATGGCGGCCTCGGCCTCGCAGCGGGAGAGCGTCTCCTGCACAGCGTCGCGCCGGGCGGAGAGCGTTTCGATTTCGGCGGTGTCCTTGGCGATGGTCTCGTCCAGATCGCTCAGCGCTTCCTGCTGCTCGGCGATGCGCTGATTGTAGCGCTCGCTGCGCACGAGGAACGCGTTCAGCTCCAGCCCCTTCAGCTCGCCTTGCAGCTGGAGGTATTCGCGCGCGGTCTGGCTCTGCTCCTTGAGCGGCTCTATGCGCTTTTCAAGCTCTGCGATGATGTCCTCGACGCGGGCGAGATTGGCGCGGGTGTTGTCCATGCGCTTTTCCGCCTCGAGCTTGCGCGCCTTGAATTTGACGATGCCGGCGGCCTCCTCGAAGACCTGTCGGCGCTCGTCGGATTTGGCGGAGAGTATCTCGTCTATGCGGCCCTGGCCGATGAGGGAATAGCCCTCCTTGCCGATGCCGGTGTCGCGGAAGAGATCGATGATGTCCTTCAGGCGGCAGGGGGCGCGGTTGATCATGTATTCGCCCTCGCCGCTGCGATAGACGCGCCGCGTCACGGCGACCTCGTTGTAATCGGAGGGCAGGGCGTGGTCCTCGTTGTCGAACGTCAGCGTCACCTCGCAGAAGCCCAGCTTCTTGCGCTTCTCGGTGCCGTTGAATATCACGTCCTCCATCTTGCCGCCGCGCAGCGTCTTGGGGCTCTGCTCGCCCAGCACCCAGCGCACAGCGTCGGAACTGGTGGCTTTTCCGCTGCCGTTGGGGCCG